>NZ_JBSFVU010000001.1:0-467962 GCF_053592475.1 Streptomyces sp. NPDC002671 | reverse complement strand
GGAGGATGCCTCCGTCGTGCCCGCTGCGGGACCCGTGCCCGGTCCGGTGTTTCCCGTGGTTCAGCGGCAGGCCGAGGACGTCCAGAGTTCCTCCGACAGCCCGGCGCCGAGCGCCGCCGTACAGCGTGCGGGAAGCCGCCCGCCGTTGGGTGCGTCGCCGGTGGAGGATGCCTCCGTCGTGCCCGCTGCGGGACCCGTGCCCGGTCCGGTGTTTCCCGTGGTTCAGCGGCAGGCCGAGGACGTCCAGAGTTCCTCCGACAGCCCGGCGCCGAGCGCCGCCGTACAGCGTGCGGGAAGCCGCCCGACGTTGGGTGCGCCGCCGGTGGAGGGCGCCCAGAGTTCCTCCGACAGCCGTGCGCCGAGCGCCCCCGTGCAGCGCACTGGAAGCCGACCTCCGTTGGGTGCGCCGCTCGCTGAACTGCCCTCCACGGCCGCGCCGTTGGTGAAGGACGCCCCTGCCACGCCCGTATCCGGTCCGGTGCTTCCCGTGGTTCAGCGGCAGGCCGAGGACACCCAGGGTGCCCCCAGCGGCCCCGCCCCGGGCCCGTCTTCGGGTCCGCAGCGTTCCGGTGCGCGTGCGCGCGGCGGCCTGGGGGCGCCTCTGCCCGCGATGCCGGCCAGCGCCGGTCTGCCCGGCTCCGCCGCGTCCGGGGCCCGAGCCTCCCGTACGGCATCCGGGCCCGACATCCAGCGCACACCGGCATCGCCCGCGCCGGGCGGGGACCGTACGCCGCCCACGGAGCCCGCCTCGGATACGGCACGCCACGCACCGTTGCTGGGGACGGTCGACGTCCAGCGCCACCTCGCGGACCACCCGGCGCCCCAGGGCGGCAGCCCCACGGACCACGGAACCGGCCCTGCCACGCCGTTGGTGACGCCGTCCCAGGGCGCGGCGTCTCAGGCTCCGGCGGGCACAGTCGTACGGCCCGAGGCGATGCACCCCGGTCCCGGTCCCGGCGACGGACGTCCCCAAAGCCCCAGCAGCCCAGCCCCGGTCGTCGTAGCCCGCCGCGCGGCCGAAGCCATGGCAGGCGCTCGCCCCGCGACCGCATCCACCGGCGGCCCCCGCCCCGCAACCCCCGCCATCCCGGTAGCCCGCCGCACCCTCGCGCTGCTGCCCGCACGGCCCCTCACCCTCAACACCCTGGCGCCGGAAGGCCTGGCACCGTCCGCCGCGTCGCGCCCCGTCGGCGGCCCTCCCGTGGTGGCGGCGCGTTGGAGCGGGGCGCCGGACATCCCCGGCGGCGGCACCCCCGCACCGTCCACCCGGTCGCCCGCGCACCCTGCACACCCCGCGTCGGCACCGTCCGCGGGCGCCGCTGCGACCCCGCCGGCCCAACGGGCCGTAACCGCGCACGCGCCGCACCACCCGGGCGTACCGGCAACCGGCTCGGCCGTACGAGCGACCGGCGCCCCCGGTGTCGTCCAGCGAGTCGTCCCGCTCGTCAAGCCCGCGCCGCCTAGCGGGGGAGTGCCCGGTACGGCGGCGGTCCCCCCGGTGCGGCCCCTGCCGGTCACGCCCCCGTTGACGCCGCCCCTCGCGAATGGCCCGTCGACAGCCGTGGCACAGGCGGCGGCCATCCCCGTGGTCCGGCCGCGGGTCGTGACGCCGGGCGCCCGATCGGCGAGCGGCGGCGGCAACAGCCCTGCGGTGCCCGAGGTCCAGCGTGCGATCTCCGGCACGGGGAATGCCGTACCCGACGTACCCGGCGTATCCAAGGGCGTACCGGCGAAGGCGGTGCCCGCGGCGCGTGGCAAGCAGCAGTACTCCGGGACGGCCTCCGCCTCCGCGTCCGGCCGGCGCACGGAGCGGTCCGCCGACGCGGCGCAGGACCCCGGTCTCGACCTGGACGACCTCGCGCGTCGCCTGCTCGACCCGATGGCCCGCCTGCTGCGCACGGAACTGCGGCGCGGCCGGGAGCGTACGGGTCGCCCCTACGACGGACGCCGCTGAGGGCGCGGCACGGAACGGATGACGGACGGATGACGGACAACATCTTCGCGAGCAGCGTGTTCTTCCGGCTCGCGATCGGCGGCAATGATCTGGGCGCCTTCCACACCTGCTCCGGCATGGGTGCCGAGGTGGAGATCGAGACCTATGCCGAGGGTGGCAACAACGGCTTCACCCATAACCTGCCCGGCAGGGTGACCTGGTCAAACATCACGCTCACCCGGCCGGTCACCACCGACACCGCGAAGATCGCCCGCTGGCTCGACGAGACGCTGAAGCGGGTGGAGCCCAAGGACGGCGAGATCGTGGCGCTGCGGCCGGATCTGTCGCGGATCATCAGCTGGCAGGTGTTCGGGATCGTCCCGGTGCGCTGGCAGGGTCCGTCCTTCGACCCCAGCAGCTCGCAGGCGGCGGTGGAGACCCTGGAGATCGCCCACGAGGGACTGCGCCCTTCCTGACCATCCCTCAAGTCCCACTCTCCGTACAGCGCCTTGGAAAGGAATCCCAGCCATGTCCCCAGCGTCCCGCTCCAGTCGGGCCAGGGCCCAGCTGACGTTGAAGGAGCCCCCGGCCTCCGTCGGCGCCAAGCCCGGCGGGACGCTCGCGCGGCTGAACCTCCAGTTCAACCCGTCCACCTTGGAGTTGCGCAAGACCACCGAGTGGCGGCGTTCTCCGTCGCGGATGGCAGAGGAGTCGGCGCTGCCCGAGTTCGTCGGCAGTGGCCCGCGCGAGCTGAGTCTTGAGGTGTTCCTGGACGCCACCGCCACCCACGACAACTCCGTGGAGCAGGCGGTGGAGAAGCTGATGAAGGCGTGTGTGCCGACGAAGGCGAGCCTGGGGCGCAAGAAGCCGGCGAGCCCGTGGGTGCGGTTCGAGTGGGGCAGTGCGCGGACGACGTCGTTCGACGGGGTGCTGTCCAGCCTGTCGGTGACGTACACGCTGTTCGACGTGGACGGCAAGCCGCTGCGGGCGACCTGCCGGCTGTCGATCGAGGAGGCGAGCGTCGGTCCGGCGGGGCAGAACCCGACGTCCGGCTCGCGCACCGGGCGCAGTACGCACATCGTCGTGGCGGGCGACAGCCTGGCGCTGCTGGCGTGGCGGGAGTACGGCGACGCGACGGCCTGGCGGGTCATCGCGGAGGCCAATGACATCGACGACCCGATGGCGCTCGTGCCCGGCAGCGAACTGGTGCTGCCGGCGATGAGCGACGCGAGCGCTGAGGAGGAGCAGTGAGTGGCGGGGCACGGGACGGCCGGTCCTTCGCGGCGGACCCCATCGTGGAGACGCCCGGCGAGCTGCCGCCCGTCTGGGCCGCCCAGCTGGTGAGTTGCGTGGTCGACGAGAACGTGGGCCTGCCGGACGCGGCGGTTCTCACGTTCCGCGATCCCGATCACGAGTTCCTGAAGAAGACCGGCATCACCATCGGCACCCCGCTCAGGGTCTCCGTGGTCACCGTGACCGGGCAGGCGCGCGAGCGGCTGTTCAACGGTGAGGTGACGGCCCTGGAGGTGGACCGGGACCGCACCGGCTCGTTCACGGTGGTGCGTGCCTTCTCCAAGGCGCACCGCCTCCAGCGCGGCCGGAAGGTGGTGGCGTACCGGAACATGACGGCGGCGGCCATCGTCCGCAAGGTGGCCGCCGGGGCGGGCCTGGCCTGCGGCACCGTGCAGGCCGCGCCGGTCACCTACAAGCAGCTGTCCCAAGCGAACGTCTCCGACTGGGACTTCCTTCAGTTCCTGGCCGCCGAGAGCGGCGCGCAGGTGCGTGTCGACGACAAGGGGCTGCTCCAGTTCACCAAGCCCCAGAAGGCGTCCGGGGCGCCCGCGCCGTCCACGTCGGCTGCCCAGAACCCGATGGTGCTGGAGTACGGGCGCAATCTGCTGGCGCTGCGGGCCTCCTTGTCGGCGGCGGACGGCGCGCAGCAGGTGGAGGTGCGCGGCTGGGACGTCACCACCAAGCGGCCCCTGGTGGCCCGGCAGCCGTCGGTCGACAGCGACACGGTCGTGCCGGGGCTGAGCCCGGCGCTCGCCGCCCGGTTCGGCAAGTCGTCGAAGCTGACCGTCACCGACACCCCGTACCGCACCCAGGCCGAGACGAAGGCGGTCGCGGACGCGGTGGCCAGCCAAGTCAGTGCGGGCTTTGGCGAGTTGGAGGTGCTGGCCGAGGGCAACCCCATGCTGCGAGCGGGCAAGCCCATCGCGCTCGGCAACGTCGGGCAGGCCTTCTCCGGCAAGTACACGGCGACGGCGGTGCAGCATGTCCTCGAACCGCACGGCGGATACCGTACGACGGTGTGGGTGAGCGCCAGCCCGGACCGCTCCCTGACCGGCCTGGTCACCGGCGCCAACGCGCCCTCCCGGGGTCCGCGCATGCCGGGCCTGGCGATCGGCGTCGTGACGGACGTGCGCGAGCCGGCCGGCTCCGAGCGCGGCGCCGTGAAGGTCAAGTTTCCCTGGCTGGACGACACGTACGTCACCGACTGGGTGCGCACCGTGCAGTGGGGCGGCAAGGGCGGCGGCGGGGTGGTGAGCCCCGAGGTCAACGACGAGGTGCTGGTCGGCTTCGAACAGGGCCTGCTGGACAGCCCGTATGTCATCGGAGGGCTCTACAACGGCGTGGACAAGCCCTCGCCGCACGACGTCCCGCTGATCGACAAGACGACTGGAAAGGTCAACCGCCGTTCCATCGTGTCGCGTTCGGGGCATCGGGTGGAGCTGCTGGACGCGCGGGCACCGGGGCGCTCCGGGGTGCGGATGATGTCCGCCGACGAGCGCCTCGAAGTCTTCCTCGACAACCGGCGGGACCGGATCGAGATGACGGTGTACGCGGGCAAGGGCCGGCAGGTGCTCAGCTCCGTCGTGCTCGACAAGCAGGGCATCACCCTGGACGCGGGACGGGGGAACGTGAACGTGTCGGGTGCCAACGTGGACATCAACGGCAGGGTCGGGGTGAAGATCGGCGGCCGCACGGTGGATGTCACCGGCGCCACGGGCGTCACCGTCGACGGCGGTCTGCTCGGCGTCCTCAAGGCCAAGCTCATCCGCATCAACTGATCACCGTTCGAGAGGAGTTCCCCATGCCCGCCGCAGCCCGTACCGGCGACCCCACCAACCACGGCGGGGTGATCGCCACCCCGCCGCCCGCCGCCGCCAGGGCGGTGGCGACGGTGCTGATCGGTGGCCGGCCCGCCGCCGTCGTAGGCAGCCTGCACACGTGTGCGATGCCGCCGCACCTTGCCCTGGGACCGGCCAACGTGATCATGCCCAACCCAGCCGGGCTCGCCTCGGGACAGGTCCTCATCGGCGGGCTGCCGGCGGCGCGGGCCCGCGACCAGACGGCGTGCGGCGCGATGATCGTCACCGGCGCCCCCAACGTTCTGATCGGAGGCGTGTGATGAGCGAGCGGTTCATCGGCCGTGGCTGGGCGTTCCCGCTGCGCGTCGGGCCGACCGGCGGGATCGCCCTGGTCGAACGGGAGCGGGAGATCGAGGAGGCGATCCGCCTGGTGCTCGGCACCGCGCCCGGCGAACGCCCCATGCGCCCCGAGTTCGGCTGCGGCATCCACGACTACGTCTTCGCCCCCGGCGACGGCGCCACCGCCGGCCGTATCGCGCAGCAGGTGCGCGAGGCACTGGAGCGGTGGGAGCCGCGGATTTCGGTCGACGACGTGGTCGTCGCCTTCGACGCGGTCGAGGACGGCACCCTCTACATCGACGTGCACTACACCCTGCGTTCCACCAACGACCGGCGCAACCTGGTCTTTCCCTTCTACACGATCCCCTCCGAGGAGGGGGCCGAGGAAGCAGGCGCGGACTGATGGCGCTGCCCTCCCCGAACCTGGACGACCGGCGGTTCCAGCAACTCGTCGACGAGGCGAAGCGATATGTGCAGCAGCGCGCCCCGGAGTGGACCGACCACAACGTCTCCGACCCGGGCGTCACTCTGATCGAGACGTTCGCCTACCTGGTGGACCAGTTGCTGTACCGGCTGAACAGGGTCCCTGACAAGAACTACACCGCGTTCCTGGACCTGTTGGGCATCCGTCTGTTCCCGCCGACCGCGGCCGGCGCCGACGTCGACTTCTGGCTCTCGGCGCCGCAGCCCGACACTGTCGTGCTGCCGCCGGGCACCGAGGTGACCACCGCGGGCGCCGAGAGCGACGAGGCGGTGGTGTTCACGACCACGGACGAACTGCGCATCCTGCCCAGCGAGTTGACCCGTCTGGTCACCGCTCCCCGGACCGGTGAGCAGAGCGACCGGACCGGCATGCTCGCCGACGGCCTCGACATCCCCTGCTTCCAGACGACGCCGGAGCCCGGCGACGCGCTGCTGTTCGGACTGCCGACGGCGGTGCCGCGCTGCATCGTCGCCGTACGCCTGGACAGCCGTGTGGAGGGCATCGGTGTGGACCCGCGCCAGCCTCCGCTGGTGTGGGAGGCATGGGACGGCGGCGGCTGGCAGCGGTGCGAGACCGGCGACGACACCACCGGCGGCCTCAACCGGCCCGGCGAGATCACCGTGTACGTGCCGACCGGGCACACGGCGTCGGTGATCGGCGGGACCCGGGCCGGCTGGCTGCGCTGCCGGGTCACCGAGGCGGAGCCGGGCCAGCCGTTCTACTCGGAGTCCCCGACGGTGCGCGAGGCGGCGGTGTTCACCGTCGGCGGCACCATGTCCGTCGAGCACGCCGAGACGGTGACCGACGTACCGCTGGGCACCTCGGAGGGGGTCGCCGGGCAGACCTTCCGGCTCGGCCGCCCGCCGATCCTGCTCGACGCCGAGCCCCCCATGGTGGAGGTGTCCTCCGACGAGGGGTGGCAGCGCTGGGAGGTGGTTGAGCACTTCGGCCGCTCCGGACCCGACGACCGGCACGTCCGCGTCGACGCCACCACCGGCGAGTTCGGTTTCCCCCCGGCGCTGCGCGAACCGGACGGCACGCTGCGGCAGTGCGGTGCCGTGCCGCCCAAGGGCGCCCAGATCCGGGTCGCCCGCTACCGCACCGGCGGCGGCCCCGCGGGAAACGTCGCCCGCGGTGCGATCTCCGTACTGCTCAGCTCCGTTCCGTACATCGCCCAGGTCACCAACCGGGAGGCGGCGAGCGGCGGGGTCGCCGGGGAGACCGTCGAGAACGCCCGGCGGCGCGCGCCTCAGGCGCTGCGGATGCAGGACCGGGCGGTGACCGCCGAGGACTACGAGATCATCAGCCGCCAGGCCGCGCCCTCGGTGCGCCGGGTCCGCTGTCTGCCGGCCGCGGACGCGCCGGGTGCGGTACGGGTCCTGGTGGTGCCGGACGCGGTGGCCGACGAGGGCGACGACCGGCTGCGCTTCGAGCAGCTGATCCCGTCCGACCAGGTGCTCTCGGCGATCACCGCGAGCCTCGACGAACGGCGTCTGATCGGCACGCGTCTCGTGGTGGAGCCGCCGGTCTACCAGGGCATCACCGTGGTGGCCCGCCTCTCGGCGGCCCCCAGCGACACCGACAAGGTCCGCGAGGCGGCGCTGGACGCCCTGTTCCGCCACCTCAACCCGCTGGTCGGCGGCCCGGACGGCACCGGGTGGCCGTTCGGGCGACCGGTCCAGTACGGCGAGATCTTCGGTGTCCTGCAACGCGCCACCGGCAACGCGCTGGTCGAGGAGATCCGCCTGTTCCCGGCCGACCCCGTCACCGGCCGCCGCGGCGCCCCGACGGACCGCATCGACGTGGGTCCGGGCGCGCTGGTCTTCTCGTACCAGCACCAGGTGGTCGTGACGGGGGTCGGGGCGGAGGGGCGGGGATGAGCCGCGCCGCGATACCCGGGCTGCCGAGCAGGTACCCGATCGGGGAGCAACTGCCCGCACTGTACGCCGACGACGACTTCGCGCAGCGGTTCACCGCCGGGCTCGACACCGTTCTCGCGCCGGTGTTCTCGACGCTCGACAACCTGCCCGCCTACCTCGACCCCCGGGTGACGCCGGTCGACTTCCTTCAGTGGCTGGCGTCGTGGGTGGGTGCCCTGGACGATCCGCAGTGGCTTGTGGAACTGCGCCGGGAGGCGGTCGTCCGCGCGGTGGAGCTGCACCGGTGGCGGGGCACGAAGCGGGGGCTGGCCGAGGCCCTGCGTCTCGCGCTGGGCGTGCATGCCGAGGTGAGCGGCGACGGCGGGGCGGCGTGGTCGAACACCGCGGGCTCCGACCTGCCGCCGGAGCCCGCCGCCGAGCTCCTGATCCGCGTCCTTCCGGACCGCGAGTCGGGGACCGGACGGCTGGACGTGGACAGGGTGCACGAGATCGTCCGGGCCATGTGCCCGGTGCACGTCGCGTTTCGGGTGGAGGTCCTCCCCGGCCCGCCCACCGAGGAAGGGAACTGACGCATGCGAGCATGTCCCGCATGCGGGGCCTCGAACGACCCCGCGGACGACTTCTGCGGCAACTGCGGCACGTATTTGGGCTGGTCGGACTCGTCGGCGAGCACAGGTACGCCGACCTCCACGGACACGTCGGCGAGCACGCAGGCGCCCGCGAACCCGCCCACGGTCGCCTCGGCGGCGACGGGATCCACGGAGGCTCCGAACTCTCCGGCTGCCCCGGAACCGCAGCCGAACGCGGACCGTGCGGCGGCCCCGACGCCCTCGGATCCTCCGACGGCGTCCCCGGCCGACACTCCGCCGAGGGCTTCCGCGGCGCCGTCCGCGACGCCTGCGGCAGCCGCCTCGGCGGAGGGGGCCGCGTCGGCTGCACGCGGCCTCGGGTCGTCGTTGCGGTCCCGGCTGACGGGTCGTGGGCGTGGTGACGCGAGGGGGACGAGCACCACGGACGCCCCGGCCGCGGTTACCTCGGCGTCGGCTTCTGCGGCTCCGGACGCCCCGGCCGCGGTTACCTCGGCACCGACCGCCTCGGCACCGACCGCCTCGGCACCGACCGCCTCGGCACCGACCGCCTCGGCCCCGGACGCCCTGGGCACGGATGCCGCGGACTCACGCCCGGGCACCGGCACCGGCGCCGGCGCCGGCCCCGACGCGGCTCCCCCCACCGGCGAGGGCCCCAGCAGTACCCCCGCTCGGCCGGAGCCCACGAACTCTCCGCCTCAGCCCGCATCGGACGCCGCCCGCGCCGACTCCCCGACCGGCGGGTCCGGAGGCGAGACCCCCGCCGAGGAAGCTCCCCCCGCCCCGACCCCAGGGCTTTCCGAATCCGTACGACCCACCGCCCCCGCATCCGGAACAGCCGCCCAGCCCCAGCAAGCCCCGCCCGTCCCCAGCACTCCACCCTCACCACCCACCGCCTCGCCCTCGCCGACCACCCCTCGGCCCCCGGCGGCCCCTGTCACCCCGTCTTCCCCGACCACCCCCGAGCCCCCGTCCGCCTCCACTGCCTCGCCCTCGCCCACCACTCCCCGCCCCCCGACCAGCCCCACCCCCGACCCCGACCCCGACCCGATCCTCCCCGTCCTCCCCGCAAAGGCCGTCGCCTCCCGTCCCGTCGTACGTCCCGCGGTCGTGCAGGACGAGGGCACCGGGCGGCCCTGTCCCGTGTGCGGGACGCTCAATCGGCCGGAGCGGAAGTTCTGCCGGCGATGTGCTGCGGAGTTGAGGCCGGTGGAGAAGGCCGCGCCGTTGCCGTGGTGGCGGACGGTGTGGCCGTTCCGGCGTCGGGTGCGGGCGGGTTCGGGGCGGGGTGTGCGGCTCATCGTGATCCTCGCCGTCGTGGTCGCGCTGTGCGCCGCCGGACTCTTCCTGCTCCCTGCCGGACGCGCCCTGTTCGAGGACACCCGGGACAAACTGAGCAAGGCCACGCCCGTGACCCCGGTGGACATCAAGGCGAGCGGCGCGCTCCCCGGGCACCCGGCGACGAACACCACGGACGGGCTGAACAACAAGTACTGGGGCGCCCTCGGACCGGGCGCCTCGGTGACGTACACCTTCCGCAAGCCGTTCCGCCTCGTCGACCTGATCATCACCAACGGCGCGTCCACGTCCCCGGAGGCGTACGCCCGCCAGGCCCGCGCCCTCCAGGTCGACCTGGAGGTGACGACGGCCGACGGCACACGGCACGACAAGCAGCTCACCCTCAGCGACAAGCCGGGCCCGCAGACGATCCAGACCGGGATCAGCGACGCGAAGACGGTACGCCTGACACTGCGCTCACCCGTCGACCTGTCCCGGGGACGTCATCTGGCCCTGGCGGAGGTGGAGTTCTTCCAACGGAGCTGAGCCCGGCGTCGTCCGCGCTCCACGAATGACCCTGTGGCATACGGGAGTTGACGTATCCGTGGAGTGGAGACGGCGAATCCGCCGGGAGCTGGAGGAGAGGCCGTGCCCCGTCCCGCCAAGGGTTACGTTGATCCCGTGTGGAAACGGCAGCAGTCAGGGGACGGCAGGACCGGTGCGTCCGAGCAGGCGACCCAGACGTCCCGCGCCGCCCCGCCACCCGCCCTCGCCTCCGCCTCCGGTGTCGCGCACCCTCTGCTGTCCCTTCAGCGCACCGCCGGCAACGCGGCCACCTCACGGGCCGTGCGAAGGACCCGGAACCAGAGCGCCCGCCCCGCGCTGCCAGGCATCGAGGAGCGCACCGAGACGGGCTTCGTGCTGCCGTCGTACCTGATGCACCTCCAGGCGGGCGGCCTCTCCTCGGCATACGGACTGACCGGCCACGAGTTCGTCCGGCACGCGGTGTCCGCGGTCGTCGGGCACGCCGACGGCACGGTCGCCGACATCTCGGACGAACTGGCCGGACGGCCGGAGAGCTTCTTCGGGCAGGGCCGCGCCTTCGCCGTCGAGGGCCGGACGGGCAGGGAGTGGTACGACGTCACCGTCACGATCTCCCGGGCCCCCGACGACAAGCCGCCCGTCTTCCAGCCGGGGGACCTGCTGGCCGCCGCCTCGCAGGGGACCGACGGTGTGCCGCAGGCCCTGCTCGAGGACCCCCAGGGCAAGGACACCAAGCTCGACGTCCACCACAACTCGTCAGCCACCGTGAGCAGTTCGGGCGGTGGGTCCTCCAGCAAGGGCGTCGGCGGCCTCGCCTTCGGGCTCGCGCCCGTCGTCCCGGGCCTGTGGCTCGGCGGTGCCGCCACCGGCAACGCCCAGCCCTGGCAGTCCTCCCGCGAGTCCCGTCGGCAGACGAACGTGGCCGAACCGCGTGTGCTGCGCAGCGACAAGGGCTCGGTCGAGGTGCACCGCAGGGTCCGCTACGAGGTCCGTGTCCAGCGGCACGGCACCGACGACGCGCAGACCTTCGGTGACTCCGGAACGCTCACCCAGCGCGTGCCGACCGAACACCTGGTCCCGGTCGGCACCGAGGCGCCCGCCCCGCCCACGCCGGTGTCCGCGGACACCGTCCGGCGCGTCTCCCTCGCCGACTCCCTGGCACCGGTCGCGGTCGCCGACGACGCGGCCCCGCACGAGACCGGCCGCGGGCTGTTCGACGCCGTCGCCTCCGTGCTGCACCCCTCGCTCACCGCCCCCGGCGCACCGGGGCGCGGGCGGCTGTACGACGTGACCTCCACGGCTACCGTCCTGGAGGACCTGCCCCGGCTGCTGCGCGACGGCGTGGTCGGCGAGGACCTGTACTCCAAGGACGGCAAGACGGCGGGCAGTTACCGGCTGCGCGCCGCGGTCACCGGTCTCTCCCCGGCCTGGGGCACCGGCAAGACCCAGCTGCGCACGCACCAGCACGGCCAGACGGCGGTCACCGAGAGCGCGGGCAAGGGGCGGGCCGTCCAGGCGGGACTGGGCCCGGCGATCGGCGTCGGCGCGGCCTCCAACGCGGCCGTCGTACGAGCCACCGCCATGCCTGTCGCGGCGGCCCGTAAGGCGCGCTTCACCGTGGCCGAACAGAGCGTCGCCGGCCGCCAGGGCGCGGAGGTCCGGGGCGAGAAGGCGCTCTACTTCGGAACCGTGACGTTCACCGCGGAGGGCACGGGCCCGCGCTCGGTCCAGGCGATCCTGCACCCGCAGACCCGGGTCGCCGTCCACACGATGAACGTGTGGATCAGCCTCCGCGCCGACGAGGCCCAGTCCTTCGGGCTGCCGCTGCCGCTGGGCATGACAGCCGAGGAGTTCATCAAGAAGCCGACGCAGACCGATGAGAACGGCAACGAACAGAACGTCGAGCGCCATCTCCCTTACGACGGCAAGGGATCCAGCGTCGCACTCAGCCAGGTCGACACCGGCCCGATGGTGCGGGCCGTCCAGCAGATGTTCGCCACCGACCCCCGACTGGCGGGCTACCTCCCCGCGTTCGGAACCACCGCGCCCGCCCTCGGCACCAGCGACGAGGAGGCCGAGACCCAGCGGCGCAACCACCGCGAGCTGATGACCGCACTCTCGGAGACCAACCTCCGGGTGAACAAGGACCAGTTGCTGTCCACCGGCATCCGGGTACGGCTGCGCCGCAAGACCACCATGCACGCCCACGACGTGCAGATCCTCGTCCGGGGCACGCTGAGCGACACCGCCTACGAGGGCGACATCAAGGACTGGTCGGTGCGCAGCCACACGACTGTCGGCGCGGGCGCGCAGAGCGGGCACAGCAGTTCGCGCTCGATCGGCGGTCTGGTCCTCGGCCAGGCCCGGCTGGTCCCCGGCATCCTGACCGCCGGGGCCCGCTACGAGAAGCACAGCTCCGGCTCGCATCGCAACCAGGCCGGCACGACCGGTCGTACGGACGTCGTCGCCAACGGCTCCGACACCGCCAGCGCCTTCCGGGCGGCCCTGCACCTCGACGTGGAGGCCACCATGACCTCCCGGCCCCGCAAGTTCGCCCGCGGCCTCACCGTCGGCAGCCCGGGCCGGGACGTGCCGGAGGCCGAGACGCTGACGTATATGAACCTGGGCAGCCAGGACGTGCGGCTGCTCACGCCGACCGAGTTCACCCTGGACCAGGAGGGCAAGGACCGGGCCGACGCGGCGCTCGGGGACCGTGCGGAACCGGCGCCCGCCACCGACGTGGCAGCCGAGGGCATCGGCGACCTGGCCACGCTCGCCCCCGAGCCGGCCACCGGATCCCTGCTGCGGGACTGGCAGTTGGTGGAGACCGTCGACGGGCAGCCCGTCCGCGACCTCGCCTTCGCGCTGCTGTCCAAGGCCGCCGCCCGCAACAGGCGCCTGCGCGAGGACCCGGCGCTGGCGACGGAGGGCCTCGCGCCACGGCTGGCGATCGAGGAACGGTTCGGCGAACGAGCCGTCCAGGCGGCGCTGCGGCAGGCCTCGTCCTCCGGCTGGGTCGTCAAGAACCTCCGCTACCCGCGTCGCCTCGCCGCCCTCAACGGCGCGGTCGGCACCCGGCTGGCCCTGGCCAACCCCAGGTTCGTGCACACCGGCGAGGGCCCGGGCACCGAGACCTTCGTGCTCGGCGGCCACCAGTCCGCCGGACAGTCGGGCCAAGGCACCAGCAGCACCGTGCAGTTCGGCGTCACTGGCTCGGAGAGCGGCACCATGTGGCGTGCCGGGCAGGGCCTGTCGACGTTCCGCACCACGAGCGAGGGCGACTCCCAGTCGTACGCCCTGTCCGGCACGGTCGAGCGCAACGCCCATACCCCGAAGAAGGCCCCGCTGTATCTGGTCCAGTGCGACGTGCTGGTCACCATGGTGGCGGAGGTCAAGGTGACCGGCGGCGGCCCCTACGTGGCGAAGGGCGCCCAGACCCTGCCGGCCGCGGCGGGGGTGTGGCTGACGGAGGCGCAGCTTCCGCAGGAACTGCGGCGGGAGGCGGGGCTGGACGCCGCCGAACCGGACACGGCCGCAGGAGACGAGAGCGACGCGGAGAGTTTCCATACGGCCGCCGAACTGGCCGTCCAGGACGAGAGTGACGACGAGAGTTTCTGGACGGCCCCTACGGGACCGGGGTTCCGCCGCGAACTCCCCCTCGGGTTCGGCATGATCGAGGACCTCCCGAACTTCGTACCGCTGCTCGGGCAACTGCGTTCGCGTCTCGCCTTCAACCAGCAGCAGGACCTCGCCGACACGCTGCTGCCCCGGCGACAGCTCGACGACCGCAACGACAACGTGCAGCGCCTGCTCCGCGTCCTGGACCGGGACGGCTCCGCCGGACTGCTGTCCGGTGCCATGGACGGCGGGGTCACCGTCGAGCTGTTCGACGGCCGCAACACCCCGTACTGGGCGGTGTTCAAGGTCGACCGGGTGGGGGACGGCGAGTACCAGGGCGACGCGACGGACCGGCGGGACATGGAGTACATCACCTCGGCCGTAGCCCAGCAGGCGACCTCCCACGACGAGGGCACGACCACCGGCGTCGAGGGCATCCTCGCGGGATCCGGTAAACCCGACGGTAGCTCGGGCCAGTTGAAGAGCACCGGCGGTGCGGCGGGCCTCGGCCTCTCGTCCGGCGCGTCGCGACGCGGCGGTGCCGTGAGCCGGGGCCAGCTCGGCATGAAGACGGTCGCGGACGCCAGTTCGGCGGCGGTGGCGAAGTTGCGTGTGCCGGTCCGGGCGAGCCTCGAACTGTACCGGGGCAACACCCAGGTGGCGCTCGCCCTGCTGGACAACCTGGCGCTGACCCATCGCGTCCTGCGCACCGACCTGGACGCGCTCTCCCGCGCCGAACTCCCGGCGCAGGACGTGCCGTTGGTCGCCCAGGGCTCGCGCGCTCCCGACCCGGCAGCCCCGGCCGACCTGGGCGCCTGGCGCGCGGGCGGTGCCCGGCTGCCGATGGAGGCCCAGGTCAACGGCTTCCAAGGGGTCACACAGGTACGGCAGTTGCTGACGTCCGTGGTCCGGCAGGCGGGCGGCGGCGCGCGGTTCCGCGACAAGGGCCAGGCCGCCGCCTACGCACTGAACGAGGCGGTCTCCACCGAGTGGATGATCGCCGCCCTGCCGCTTCTCGCCTCCGCCGGCGTCGACCTGCCGCCAGTGCATGCCTCCGGTGCGGAGGGCCAGAACCTCCGGGCCTCCCTGCACGCGCGCCTGCGCAACGGCCGGGTCCTGGGCGTGGGCGACAAGATGGCCTTCGAGACGATCGGCCAGAGCCATCTGGAGGGTCTGCGCCCCACCCAGCGGGACGGCCAGAGCTCGGCCGACCACAGCAGGGCGGCCCGTGGCATGGCCGGCGCGGGGGTCCTCAACGCCGACCAGTTCCGCCTCAACCAGCTGATGGGCAACACGGGCGGCTCGGGCGGGACGACCGATGCCACGGCCAACGCGTCCGGCTCGATGCCGGTCCACAAGCCGAAGATGAAGTCGGTCCTGGTTCAGTTCACCCTTGACATCAGGGCGGTCGCCCACGTCACCAACCGGGTCCGCACCGGCAGCACATCCACGGCGACCCGCGAGACGACCCTCTCCCGCCCGGTCGCGATCCGCATGCCGGAACCCATAGCGCATCAGATGCTCACCACCCAGGGCAACCAACTCCGCGATGACGACAACCACTTGGGCCTCCGCCCGACGGTGGCACCGCCGCCCGCATAGCGCCCGTGCCCTCGCCCCGCCCGCATCGTCGAACCCCACACGCTGCGAGGCGACGCCTCTTCCATCAGAAACCATGTTCTGCCCTACTGGGCCGGCTGGGAGATGCGGGCCATCACCCGCACCCCTCGACGACCGTGCAGGCGAACGGCGCCGCAAGTAAGACGGACGCGCCGAGCTGCGTCTGTCCGGCGCCACTCGGCACACGGCCGTGCCGACCCGGTTCCTCGGGGGGCTGAGTACCCGGGAGTTCGAGCACGTGTCGCAGGCCCTGGCTCAGGAGATCCTCGGGTCGGGCGTCTCCGCCTTCGGGGATGGCAAGGACGGCGGGCGTGAGGCAACGTTCGGGCGACGTTGCGCGAGTGGGTGCTGCGGGACTGTGATTTTTTCTGAGGCGGAGAGCAGCCGGGAGATCAGCTCGACTCCGTCGGCAGGGGCACGGTCAGGTTCGTCGGCGTCTTCGTCCAGCCGTTCCTTTGCTGCCTTTACCTCGCGAGGGTGCTTTCCGTGCTTGACGTAATAGCGGTCGTCCGTCGTGACGACCGCGACGGGTGGCCCGCTGCTGCGCCTCGTTCTCTTGATCAATCCGCGCTTCTCGAGCGCCGCAGCCGTATGGATGGCTTTTGGCGGGAGCACCACGGCCTCAGAAGCAGCCGCGATCTCTCGCAGCATCGCGGCTTGCTTCTCGGACACGCGTACTTCACGGCCCAGGACTCCGCTCGGCTCAGTGCAGGGAGGAGCGTCACGATAGGCCGCGGGGCCAGGGTGCTGCCGGGGTTCGTAGCCCGTCTGGGTGGGGTCGGGCGTGATCAGTCGATGTCCGGATGGTCGGCCTCTTCGATGAGACGGGCCGCGAGGTCGTCGGCCCACTCCACGGCCGGCGTGGCGGCGGCCGAACTCCTCGAGTTCGGCATTGGACCAGCGGCTCACGTCCTCCTCCGCGAGGACGGGCCCGTACGGGCCCTGGGCGACCGGCCGCCAGAAGATCTCCTTGAGGATGTCGACTTCGCATTCCTGCCCGGTGGCCGGGTCGGTCACGGTGAAGCGGGCGGACAGCGGGGCGGTCTCCAGCGCGTGCACCTTCCAGCCGCGGGCTTCCAGGCCGGCGCGGAGCGTGGCGGCGATGTCGGCCATGGGCTCCGGGTTCTCGGTGGCGACGTCGAGATCCTGGCTGGGGCGGTTCACGAGGCGGTGTGCCCGCACGGCTTATCCACCGGTGAGAACCAGTGGATACGGGGAACCGAGCGCGATCACATCTGACAGGAGCCGCGTGTGCAGCTCCGGCATGTCCGTCACGCAGCTGCCCGGGTGCGGGAGGCGAGCTGGGGGAAGGCGTCCTCCCATACGGCGCGCACGGTGCGGCCGACGAGGGTGCGCAGCACCGGCCACAGCTGGAGGAGCAGGTCCTGGTTGAGGTAGCGGGGCAGGTCGTCGTGCAGGCCCTCGTGCAGGACGGTGCGGTACAGGCCCATGCGCTGCCGAGGCTTGCCCAGGTCGTACGAGGTCATCCCCGACCAGGCCATGTGCAGTGGCAGCTCCACGACACCCTGGGCCGGGCCGTGCAGCTCGTCCAGCGACTCCGGCAGACGGCGCCGGAACTTTTCCCGGTACAGCGCGAGGTCCTCGGCGACCGCGCCCGAGACGTCCCTCGGGGTGCGGGGTGCTGTGGGCTGGAGGGCATGAGTCCGTGGCGGCCGGAGAAGCGGTGAGGGTCATGATGTGCGAGCCTGCGTCCGGAGTGAGTGGGAGCGGGCTCGTGGAGGGGAGCTGGTCGTGGCAGCCTTTTCCGCCCAAAGAGGAGGGATGGGCTGTTGGCCGTGACGCTCGTTTGACGCTCTGGGCGCCCGCACGCGGGGCAGCGAGCCGAGAAACAGGTGCTGACCTGGTCTTTTCCGTGACTCGCTCAGGCCGACCCCTTTCCGATGACGCATCACGTGGAGTGCGTGGCGATCCTTGAACCGGTCGGGAAGGGCTCCTGATCTGCGGTTTTGCGTGCGCGCATTATGTGCGGTGTGGGCGTTACGGGCGATATCTTGACGCTGAAATGACGCTCGTTCTGATGGGGCGTCAGGTGATATCTGGGGTGCAGGCGGGGCGTCACTCGGACATGATCGCGTGCATGGCCTCAACGGTGACGAACATAGCGATCGACTGTGCGAACGCCTACCAACTGGCGCGGTTCTGGAGCGATGTGACCGGACACCCGCTGGATCCTGAGGACGAACCGGGTGACGACGAGACCGAGATCATGCTGCCCGGCGGCCCGGCTTTGCACTTCAACGAGGTTTCTGAGCCCAAGTCGGCCAAGAACTGGCTTCATCTATGCCTGCGCCCGGACACCTCGCGGGACGCAGAGGTTGAGCGGCTGCTGAAGCTGGGCGCCTCCCTGGTCGCTGATCGCCGCAAGCCCGACGGCTGGGGCTGGGTCGTTCTCGCCGACCCGGAGGGCAACGAGTTCTGCGTATTGCTGGCCGAATCCGAGCGGGCAGCATTGTCCTCGTGACCTCAGCCCTTGCTCAAGTCCAGCGTCAGCCCCGCGATAGAGTTCGTGGCTGATGTCCTGGACACTGCCAGTGGCGCCGCCCTCGCCGCCCTGGATGTGGTGAACGGAGCAGGCCAAGGTGACCGCCGCCACCGTGCTCGGTGGAAGGAGGCGTTTTCGGACCACCCCGCTCGAGCACCTTTCAGGAGAGAAACGGTTCCACCATCGCGTTCCCGGCCATGATCCGCCAGGCCGGCACACGGACTGTCCGCGTCACTGCACCCGGTTTCGCCCCGGAGCCGCCGGACGGCAGCCCCGTCAGCAGGTCACCGCGCGCGTGCATCAGCCGCAGATGACGGGCCGGATGAATGTCGTGGTCCGGGCCGGTGTCGATGAGCACCGCGATGTTTCCCTCGTCCGTCGTGAACAGCAGGTCCACGCTGTGCCCGCCGACCACAGCCGCACGTTCGAGATCGGT
Source organism: Streptomyces sp. NPDC002671 (assembly GCF_053592475.1). Taxonomy (NCBI): domain Bacteria; kingdom Bacillati; phylum Actinomycetota; class Actinomycetes; order Kitasatosporales; family Streptomycetaceae; genus Streptomyces; species Streptomyces sp. NPDC002671. Next base: position 449,649 of record NZ_JBSFVU010000001.1, on the reverse strand, counting down.
GAATCCGTGCTCGCCGAGGTACTCCTGGAGCCGGTCCGCGAGCTCTTCGCGGAAGCCGCTCGGCGGTTCCGCCTCCGAAACCGAGTGGGGGACCACGGAGGACCCGGCGCCCAGGACCTCCGATCGTTCCGCGAGCAGCGCCGGGAGCCCCGCCTGGCCTTGCCAGAAGGCGTGGCTGCCCACCGTGATCAACTGCGACTTCGCCCGTGTGACCGCGACGTTCCATAGGTTGACCTGGCTCGCCACCCAGTGCGTCGTGCGCGGCGGGGTGTTGCCGGTGGCGACCGGACTCAGAACCATGACGTCACGCTGCCCGCCCTGGAAGGCGTGCACGGTGCCGACTCGTACTCGATCGTCATCCGCCCATACCCGCGCCAGTGACTCCTTCTGGGCCTTGAAGGGTGTCACCACCCCGACCGACGCGTCCTCGGGCAGCCGGGCGAGCAGCTCGTCCACCGTCTCCCGTACCAGCTGGGCCTCCGCTGGGTTGCGCCAGGACTGACCGCCACCGCCCCGCGCCGACTCGCCGTGTGGCACGTTCACCCACCCCAGCACCGGAGCCGGGTCGGCCGCCCTCACGGGGTCGAGCGCCGGGACCTGGGTCCGGACGTCGGTGAGCACCTGCAACTGCCCCGCATAGCAATAGCCGTTGACGACATCCGCGATCTGCGGATGGCACCGGTAGTGCTCGTCGAGCAGCAGAGCCGCCTCGCCGTGCTGGGCAGCCGCGTGGTACGACGCGTACACGTGGTACGTGAGGCGGTGGTCTTCCAACTGTGCCGCGCTCAGTCCGGCCCGTACCCGTGCCTGACGCTCCTGCTCGGCAGTGATTCCCGGGATGTGTCCGAGCTGCATGGGATCGCCGATGATCAGCGCTCGCTTGGCCCGGAAGAGCAGAGGCAGCACCGAAGGGATCGAGCACTGGCTCGCCTCGTCGATCACCACGAGGTCGAAGAGTTTTGGGGTGAGTTCGAGCTGCCGCACCGAGTGCGTGCTGATGGCCCAGCCCTTCAGGTGTGCCATCAAGTTCCGCTGGCTCTTCTGGAAACCGGACCGCCGGCGCAGCGCCTGGAGCCGCTGGCTCATCAGCGAACGCCCGCGGGCCATGGCCTCAGCGGCCATGGCCACGGCCAATTCACCAGAGGCCTCCGACAGACTCGCACTGCTCTCCAGCCGCGCCCGCTTCAGCGCGTCCTCGTCCCGACCGAGGTATTGCGGCACGAGGTCCCGGAGCTGCCCTTCCGCTACCGTGGCCTCCGCCAAGGCGAGCAGGAGTTCGGGCGGTACGGGCCGCTCCGTGGCCCAAGACGGCCAGGCGTTCGCCTTCGATTCCCCGGACGAGGCAACGAAAGCGGACAGTGCCCGCCCTCTGCGCCACCTGCCGAAAGCGAGCCAGCCGGCGGCGGCTGCCTTCCGTGCCCGCTCCTCCCAACGGGCGAGCGCGGCCTCGCTCCCGGCCCACGCCCCTTCGAGTACCTTCACGGGCAGCCCGAGCTCCTCCGCCCGACGAGCCCGGTCCCGCAGCAGCTCAAGGAGTTGTGCCTCCTCACCCACCAGCCGGGCGGCCTCCGCCCGGTGTGCGGCGGCTCGGGCATGGCGGTTGCGCAGGTCACCAGCCACAGTTGCCGCGCCGCGGGCCGGGGCCTCGACGGGCCGGGCGAGCAGCGACTCCAGTTTCGCGGCCTCGCGCTCCAGGGCTTCGGCGTTCCCGGTTCGCATGAGCAGCCCGGGTGAGATCGCGTCACAGCGCTCGGCCACCACGTTCACGGCCTCGTTGTTCGTGGATGCGACGAGCACGGACTGCCCGGCGGCGACCGCCGTGGTGACCACCGCCGTCACGACCTCGCTCTTCCCGGTCCCTGGAGGCCCGGTCGAGACGGTCAGCGGACGTGTCATCGCCGAGACGACCACCTGCTCCTGGCTCTCGTTGCACGGCCCCGGCGTCACCACGACCGGCGACGCGGTACGAGGGGCATCGCCATCGTCGCTCCCGCCCGTGAGGAGCGCGTCCAGTGCCGTGCCGGGGATCTGCCCGGTCCGGGCGGAGATCTGGAGCAGGTTGTCCACCAGGGCTTCGGTCGCGAGGCGCTCCACGCCCGTGGGCGCGAGGAGAACGGCGGCGTTGTGCGCACCGGGCCGCAGCGAGTCCATGACGGAGCGGTCGCTGAGCGCGGAGAGATCGAGGGGCTCCAGCTCGGGAATACCGAGCTCCGTCAGGAGTTCCCGTACGGCCTTGACCATCTGGGCACCATTGCCCTCCTGCCAGGTCGGTTGCCAGCGCGCGATGAGTTCCGCGGCGTCGTCGTCGGCGAGTAACTCCGTGACCACACCGGTGTGGAGCGACGGCACTCCGCTCGGACGAAGCAGGTCCCGGCCGTTCTCGTCGGGCGCGAGTTCCATCGGCTGGATCAGCAGAGGCGCGATCCGCACCGCGGCCCGCCGCCGGCCGTCGCCGCCGCGTTCGGGGAGCGTGACCGCAGGGAATCCGTACCAATACTCCTGCGTTCCGGCCCCCTCTGCCTGAGCGCTCCAGTTCTTCGGCCTGGGCAGCTGTGCGGGGGCGCGAATTCCGGAGCCGAGACCGGACTGGATCGTCTCCGAGCCCTGGCCCAGCAGGAAGTACGCGGAGCCCCGGCCGCCGTCCCGGTCGGGCAACATGCCCGATGCCGCCTGCGCACCGAGGCAGTGCGCGTAGTAGCGCAGGAGCCGCTGCCAGTCGATGCCGTCTCGGGCGTCCTGGTCGGCGAGCTGTCGTGCCTTCAGCAGGGCGCGGGAGATCGGCGCCGCCCCGGCGGAGCTTTCGCCGGACGGTGAGGGAAGGTTCACGGACCGGGCCACCGAGAGCGCCAAGGGCAGGGAGTGCGTCGCGCGGATGGTGGACTTGGTCGGGCGCTGCTCCTCGGGTACGCCTTTTCGTACCATCTGCGTAGTCAGGTACTCGAACAGGTCGTCCGGAGTGATCCAGCCGCTGTCCTTGATCCGACCGCTGCGCAGCCCCTCCACGATCTCACCGGTGAACCGCGAGGTGCCGAGCGAGGAGCCTTCGGGGGCCATCGCCGAGGCGGCCTGGAGGGCGTCGGAGGCGGTGATGAAGTAGACGCCGGTCGGCCGCAGCAGGGTGCTGGGCGAGGGGCGGTCGCCGGTGTCCGCCGAACCCTTGGCCGTCCATCCCTGGACGACCGATCCACTGGAGCAGCAGTCCAGCAGCACGACTTTCGAGGGGGCCCGGCAGGACTGGAGCATCCGCTCCAGGAACTCCGCGGGGACGGCCGTACCGGGCAGATCGTGCGGGTCGGCGTCCCGCGTGAGGAAGTACAACTGCCCGTCGGATTCGCAGAACTCCCCGTGGCCGCTGAAGTAGAGCAAGGCCGTCTCGCTGGGCTGCCGGGCCTCCAGGAACTCCTCGATGGCGTGCAACATTTCTGCGCGGGTCGGGTCGGGGACCATGGCGCAGTCGTTGAACATGCCGATCTCGGTGCTTTCCAACACTGCCTGCATGTAATGCAGGTCGGCTTGGACGGCAGGGAGATCGCGGTAGCTGTCGCTGTCGTACGTGGATACGCCGATCAGCATGGCGTACCGGTCGTTCTCGCTCACTCCGCGCCCGGTCCGTCCTCGTCAGCGTGCACCTCGCCACTGTTGCCGCCGCCGAGGAAGCGCTCGATCAGCTGGTCGTCGGCGCGGGCCTCCCTGCCGGAGACACGGAGCGTCGTGCCGTCGGGCCGGGTGACGATGACGGTCCGCTGCGGCACGCGGGCCAACCAGATCTGGATGCCGGCGGCGACGAGGGAGCCGCCGCTGAACACCAGGCCGATCAGGTCCGTGACCGGCCCGCCCTTGTCGGTGTCGGCAGCGGTGTGCTGACGCGGGATGTCGAGCGCGGCCCGTGGATCGGCGTCGGTGAGCGTTGCGAGGAGTTCGCGGGCTTCCCGCCGGGCCCGTAGCGGATCCTCGTCCACGAGGCTGATGCGATATCCGGCGGCTGCTTGGGTGTGGGTGGTACTCACGTGAGCTGTCCCCCTTGGATCCATCGTGTGATGCCCACGGACCGACGACGGTATCGCCCGCCGCTGACAGCGGGTCCCCCGTATCCGAAACCTGCTGGTCAATGGCGTGAAACGCACTGGTCTGCCCACTGGGACGTACCTGTCACGCGGACGAGTGGCGATGCGATCCTGAGGGTCACCGTGCGCCCCCGCGCGGTGAGTTCGCCTGCCGCGACGGGTCTGCCGGGACGGCGAGCAGTGCGGACAGGTCGTCGTGCGTGCTGCTTCGGGAGGCGTGCAGCCGGTAGCGGCCGGGTGCGGTGGTCCAGGTGCCGTGGGTCTGCTCCCAGATCTGGAAGGTTTGTGCCGCCAGGGCATCTCGACCGGGGCACCGGCGCTAGCCCCGGGGCGGACCCGGGCGTCGCTCCCGCCCCCGCCGTTGCGTTCGGCAGTCTCGGGCTACGCCGTCGGCTCCCAGCGGTCGAGGATCTCCGCGGCGGTCTGCAGCGCCCCGGGCTCGTACCGGGCCGCCAGGTCGCGGAACAGCGCCTCGGCGCGCGCGGCGGGCCATTTTGCGGGCAGGTGCTCGGCCGGGAGGTGCGGGTCGCGGCGCACCAGGTCGAGCCAGTCGGTGTGCAGCAGGAGCTGGCGTCCCAGGTCGTCGCGCGCCTCGGCGGGGCCGGCGTCGCGGTCCCAGCGGGCCAGGAAGGACCGGTAGCCCTCGGCGATGGCGTCGACATCGAAGGCGGCACGCAGCAGGGGGCCGGCCTCGGTGGGTGCGGCGGCCTCGCCGTGGAAGGCCCTGATACGGCCCCCGAGCCCGAGGTCCGCCGCGATCGGCGCGACGTCGACGCGCCCGGGCGCGACCCACAGGCCGCTCTGCAGTGGCCCGAAGCCGGCCCAGACGAGGCGGGAGCGCAGGGCGTGGCGTTCGCTGCGCCAGGACTCGGGCAGGGAGAAGCCCACCAGGGTCCAGGTGCCGTCCCACGCACGGTTCACCGCGCCGGTGCGGTGGATCCGCTCCTTGCCGTCGGCGAGCACCTCGGCCGCGCGGGGCGTGAGCGAGAAGTACATCCGGCGGCCGCGCCGGTGCCGATCGAGCAGCCCGCGGCCGACCATGCGGGTGAGGGTCGAGCGGACGGCGTCCTCGCCGATGCCGACCCGGGCGAAGGCGTCGATCACGCTCGCCGAGGACAGGGCGGTGCCGGTGCCGAGGACGTGGATGCCGAAGAAGCTCAGCATCAGGGACTGGGGGCGGGGCGGGGGACCGGGCTCGGCGGCGGAACCGGTCCGGGAGGCCGGGGCGGGGTGCGTCACGGGGACAGGGTAGGGCGGCCGCGGGGGACGCGACTTAATATTCGGCAATTCATTGACGGTCGACATGAGAGTGCCTAACTTGTTCGCTCGACGGTGCGCGTCCGGCCGCGATTCCCCGCGCCCCGCACCGTGTTCACGGGAAAGGACCCCCGTTCATGGCTCATGTGGATCTCTCCGGCAAGGTCGCCGTCGTCACCGGCAGCGGACGCGGCCTCGGCCTCGCCTACGCCCGCTCCCTCGCCGCCGCCGGTGCGGCGGTGGTGGTCAACGACGTCGACGACGAGGCGGCCGGCGCGGCGGTGCGGCGCATCGTCGAGGACGGCGGCCGGGCCGTCGCCGAGGTGGTGCCGGTCGGCTCCGCCGAGGCCGCCGAGGCGCTCGTCGCCCGCGCCGTGGACAGCTACGGCCGCATCGACGCGATGGTCACCAACGCCGGGGTGCTGCGCGACCGGGTGCTCTGGAAGATGACGGACGACGACTTCGACACGGTCGTCGAGGTGCACCTGCGCGCCACATTCACCTGCGTGCGCGCCGCCGTCGAGCGGATGCGCGCCCAGGGCGAGGGCGGCCGGATCGTGGTGGCCGGCTCCCCCGCCGGGCAGCGCGGCAACTTCGGCCAGACCAACTACGCGGCTGCCAAGGCCGGAATCGCCGCCATGGTGCGCACCTGGGCCATGGAGCTGGCCAAGGCCGGGATCACCGCGAACGCCGTGATCCCGGTCGCCGCGACCGCGATGACCAGGACGATCCCCGTCTTCGCCCCGCACGTCGAGGCGCTGGAGAAGGAGGGAACGGCCTTCCCCGACACCCTGCGCAAGGGCGAGGGCTTCGGCACGCCTGAGGACGTCGCCGGCCTGGTGACGTTCCTCGCCTCGGACGCCTCCGCCGGGGTCACCGGCCAGTGCATCGGCATCGGCGGCGACAAGCTCGCCCTGTGGTCGCACCCGCGGGAGGTGTCGGTGGCGTACGCCGACGGCGGCTGGAGCGCCGAGGCGATCGCCGCCGCCTGGCCGGTGACGGTCGGTCGGACCCCGGAGACCTTCGGCATCCCGGCGCCGCAGCTGTGAGCGGCCGTACCCTCCCGCACCCGGACGAGCTCGTCGCCATCGACGTGCACACCCACGCGGAGGTGTCCGCGAAGGGCGGTGCCTCGCTCTCCGCCGAGCTGGACCGGGCCGCCGGCGCGTACTTCAAGGCGGAGCACCGCCACCCGACCCTGCCGGAGATCGCCGCGTACTACCGCGAACGCCGGATGGCCTGCGTGGTGTTCACGGTGGACGCGGAGTCGGCCACCGGCACACCGCCGGTGCCGAACGAGGAGATCGCCGAGGCGGCCGTCGAGAACCCCGACGTCATCATCCCGTTCGCCGGGGTCGACCCGTACAAGGGAAGAGCGGCGGTTCGTCAGATCAGGCGCCTCGTCGAGGAGTTCGGGGTCAAGGGCTTCAAGTTCCACCCGAACATCCAGGCCTTCCATCCCAACGACCGTATGGCGTACCCGCTGTACGAGGCGATCGAGGAGGCCGGCGCGATCGCGGTCTTCCACACCGGGCAGACCGGCATCGGCGCGGGCGTGCCCGGCGGCGGGGGCATCCGGCTGAAGTACTCCGACCCCATGGACGTGGACGACGTCGCCGCGGACTTCCCCGGCATGCGGATCATCCTCGCCCACCCCTCCTTTCCCTGGCAGGACGAGGCGCTCGCGGTGGCCACGCACAAGCCGCAGGTGTACATCGACCTGTCCGGCTGGTCGCCCAAGTACTTCCCGCCACAGCTGGTCCGGTATGCAGGCGGCCTGCTGAAGGACAAGGTGCTGTTCGGCTCCGATTATCCGCTGCTCTCGCCGGACCGCTGGCTGGCCGACTTCGCCGAGCTCCCGATCAAGGACGAGGTCCGTCCGAAGATCCTCAAGGAGAACGCGGCCAGGCTGCTCGGCCTCACCACGAGCTGAGGGAGGATCCATGCGTAACCAGGGCATCGGCTCCTGGCCCGCCCGCCGGAACCGCAGGACGCCTCGGCGCACCGCCCTGCTGCACGAGGGCCGCGCCGTCGGCTACGCCGAACTGCACGACCGCTGCACCCGGTTGGCCCACGCCCTGCGCACCGCGGGCGTCGGCCGCGGGGACCGGGTCGCCTTCCTCGGGCCGAACCATCCCGCGTACCTGGAGACCCTGTTCGCGGCCGGACTGCTCGGCGCGGTCTTCGTGCCGCTCAACACCCGCCTCGCCGCACCGGAGTTGATGCACCAGCTCACCGACTCGGGCAGCCGCGTACTGGTGCACGCCCGGCAGAGCGCCGACCGGCTGTCCGATCTGGCCGACGCCGTCGGCCTCGACGCCCTCCTCGCCGTGGAAGGCGGGCCGGGGACGTCGTACGAGGAGCTGCTCGCCGACGCGGCGACGGTGCCGCTCGACGAGGAGGTGGGGCACGACGACGTCTGCCTCATCATGTACACCTCGGGCACCACGGGCCGTTCCAAGGGTGCCGTGCTCACCCACGGCAACATCGTCTGGAACAGCCTCAACGTACTGGTGGACGCCGACCTCGCGAGCGACGAGGTCGCCCTGGTCGCCGCGCCGCTGTTCCACACCGCCGCGCTCAACATGAGCTGCCTGCCCACCCTGCTCAAGGGCGGCACGGTCCTCCTGGAGTCCTCCTTCGATCCGTCCCGCACGTTGGAGCTGGTCGAAAGGCACCGCGTCACCGGCATGTTCGGCGTGCCGACGATGTACGACGCGATGGCCGCCGCGCCCGGCTGGGCGGACGCCGACCTGACCAGTCTGCGCACCCTGCTGTGCGGCGGCGCCCCGGTGCCGGCCCGCACCGCCCGCGCCTATCTGGACCGGGGCCTGGCCTTCGTCCAGGGGTACGGGATGACGGAGACCGCGCCCGGGGCGCTGGTCCTCGACCGGAACGACTCGCTGAGCCACGCCGGTTCGGCGGGCGTGCCGCACTTCTTCACCGACGTGCGGGTGCTGCTGCCCTCGGGCGAGGAGGCCGCGCCCGGCGAGGAGGGCGAGATCGTGGTGGCGGGGCCGAACGTCACCCCTGGCTACTGGAACCTGCCGGAAGCGACCGCCGCGGCCTTCCGCGACGGGAGGTGTTTCCGGTCCGGCGACGTGGCCACCGTCGACGCCGACGGCTACGTACGGCTTGTCGACCGCCTGAAGGACGTGATCATCTCCGGCGGGGAGAACATCTACCCGGCCGAGGTCGAGGACGCGCTGCTCGCGCACCCGGACGTGGCCGAGGCCGCCGTGATCGGTGTGCCCGATCCCAAGTGGGGCGAGGTCGGCCGGGCCGTCGTGGTGCCGCGCGCCGGGGCCGCGCCCACCGCCGAGGAGCTGATCGCCCACCTGGAGGACCGGCTCGCCCGCTACAAGATCCCGCGGAGCGTCGTCCTCGCTCCCGAACTGCCCCGCAACGCCGCCGGAAAGCTGATCAAGCAACTGATCCGGGCGCGCTACGGCGCCGATTCCCGACCCGGTTCCCCCGCGCATTTGTGACCCCGTTTCCCTGCGAAGCCTTTCAAGGAGTACCCCCATGCCTCTCACCGTCCACGGCATCGACGAGATCCGCGGCCAGGCCGGGGCCGACCTCGGCCACAGCTCTTGGGTCGAGATCGCCCAGCCGCGCGTCGACACCTTTGCCGACGCCACCGGCGACCACCAGTGGATCCACGTCGACCCGGAGCGTGCTGCCGCCGGTCCGTTCGGCGGCACGATCGCGCACGGCTACCTCACGCTCTCCCTGCTCATCCCGATGTGGACCGAGCTGCTCCAGGTGGAGGGAGTGTCGATGGCCGTCAACTACGGCCTGAACAAGGTGCGTTTGCCCTCTCCTGTCCGGGTGGGCGCGAAGATCCGCACGCACGGCCGTGTGGTGTCCGTCGAGGACGTCAGGGGTGGTGTGGAGGTCGTCGTCGACCTGACCGTGGAGATCGACGGCGTCGACAAGCCGGCCTGCGTCGCCCAGGCGGTGTACCGCTTCTACGCCTGACACCTCGCGGGAACGGTGGAAGGGGGCGGCTGCGCGAAGCAGCCGCCCCCTTCTCAGCGCGTGGCGGACGAAGCGTCAACTCGTCCTGAAGCCCACGTAGTTCTCGGCGAGCGAGGTCGAAGCCGCCTCGGATTCGGCCAGGTAGCGCAGATGCGAGAGCCGCAGCGCACGGTCGAAGCCGGAGTCGTCCGGGTCGGCGTGGAGCAGCGTGGTCATCGTGTACGAGAAGTGTTCGGCCCGCCAGACGCGGCGCAGCGCGGCCTCCGAGTAGCCGTCGAGCAGCGCCTCGTCCTTGTCCACATGGTGGCGGGTGAGGGCCCGGGCGAGCAGGGTGACGTCGGCGACGGCGAGGTTGAGGCCCTTCGCGCCGGTCGGCGGGACGATATGAGCGGCGTCGCCGGCGAGGAAGAGCCGTCCGTGGCGCATGGGTTCGGCGACGAAGCTGCGCATCGGGGTGATGCTCTTCTCGGTGATCGGGCCCCGCCGCAGGGTCCAGTCGGCGTCGACGGCGAGGCGGGTCTCCAGCTCGTCCCAGATCCGCTCGTCGGGCCAGTCGTCGGTGCTGTCGTCCGGGGCGACCTGGAGATAGAGCCGGCTGACGTGCGGGGAACGCATGCTGTGCAGGGCGAAGCCGCGCTCGTGGTGGGCGTAGACGAGTTCGTCGCACGAGGGCGGGACGTCGGCGAGGATGCCGAGCCAGGAGAAGGGGTAACTGCGTTCGGTCACGGTGAGCAGGCCTTCGGGCAGTGACCGGCGGCCGATGCCGTGGAAGCCGTCGCAGGCGACGACGTACGTGCACTCCAGGGTGCGCTCGGCGCCCTCATGGCGGTAGCGGATGGTGGGCCCGTCGGACTCGACCCCGTCCACGGACAGAGCCTCGGCCTCGAAGAGCACGGTGCCGCCGTCGCGCAGGCGCAGTTCGATCAGGTCTTTCACCACCTCGGTCTGCGCGTAGACCATGACCGACCGGCCGCCGGTGAGGGAGGGGAAGTCGATGCGGTGCGAGCGCCGGTCGAAGCGGAGCTCGATGCCGTGGTGCTCCAGGCCCTGCCGGTCCATGCGCGCGCCGGCACCGGAGGAGCGCAGGACATCGACGGTGTCCTGTTCGAGAATGCCGGCGCGCTGGCGGCGCTCGACGTAGCCGCGGTCGCGCAGTTCGAGAACCACGCTGTCGATGCCCTGCCGGTGCAGCAGGTGGGAGAGAAGGAGTCCGGCGGGTCCGGCTCCGATGATGCCGACGGTGGTGCGGGGCATGGGACCTCCGTGAGAGTGGCGGGACGGTCTGAGGGTCAGGGGGCGGCCGGTGCGTCGTCCTCCAGGACCCGCTGGGCGGTGGCGAAGGCGGCGTTGGCCGCGGGGACCCCGCAGTAGACGGCGGAGTGCAGCAGGACTTCCTTGATGTCCTCGGGAGTGAGCCCGCCCCGCAGCGCCGCGCGGACGTGCATCGCCAGCTCCTCCTGGTGGCCGTGGGCGACCAGGGCGGTCAGGGTGATGCAGCTGCGGGTGCGGCGGTCGAGACCGGGCCGGGTCCAGATCTCGCCCCAGGCGCAGCGGGTGATGTAGTCCTGGAAGTCGGCGGTGAAGGCGTTCGTGCGGGCGACCGCCCGCTCCACGTGGGCGTCGCCGAGGACCGCGCGGCGGACCGCCATGCCCTCGGCGTGCCGGCTGCCGTCGTCGGTGGGGTCGTCGAAGTGGCCGAGCAGCGCCGTGGCGACGGCCCGGGGGTGTTCGGCGGGCGCGAGATGCGCGGCGCCTGCGAGTTCGAGCAGGTGGGCGTCGCGGATGCCGTCGGCCAGCTCACGGGCGTGTGCGGGCGGGGTGGCCGGGTCGTCGCGCCCGGCCAGGACGAGCGTCGGGGCGGTGATCCGGGACAGCTCGGCGCACAGGTCGTACGTGGCGAGGGCGTCGCAGCAGGCCGCGTATCCGGCCGGGTCGGCGGCGCGCAGGTCGGCGAGCAGCCGGTGCGCGGTCTGGGTGTCGGCGAAGCCCGGGGTGAACCAGCGGCCGGCCGTGGTGTCGGTGAGCGGCCCGGTGCCGTACGCCCGGACGGACGCGGCGCGTTCGCGCCAGCCGGCCGGCTCACCGAACCGGGCCGAGGAGCAGACCAGGGCGAGCCCGGTGAGACGCTCGGGGTGGTGCACGGCGAGGTGCGCGCCGACGGCCCCGCCGAGCGAGATCCCCGCGTACCCGAAGCGTTCGACGCCGAGTCGGTCGGCGAGGCCGAGCACGAGCGCGGCGAGGCCGGCGACGGTGGTCGCGCCCGGCGCGGGGGTGCGCAGGACGGCGGTCGGGGTGCCGCCGTGCCCGGGCAGGTCCCAGCGGATCACCCGGTGCCGGCGGGCGAGCGCGGGGGTCTGCGCGTCCCAGACGGCGAGCGAAGTCCCCAGGGAGGGCCCGAGGATCAGGACGGGGGCGCCGGCGGGTCCGTCGACGCGGTGGTGGAGCAGGGGAGTCGCGGGGGTCATGGGGGTCCTTCCGTCACGGCGGCGGTATGTGGGGCCGTGAGGGCGCGGTCGACCAGGAGGTGTGCGCAGCCGGTGGCGGCGGCTGGGTCGGTGAGGGCGCGCAGCCGTGTCTCGTCGCAGCGCCCTTTCGCCTCCGGGTCCGCGAGCAGGACGTCGACCAGGTCCAGGCCCTCGGCGACGGCCCGGCGGGCGGCGCGGTCGAGCAGGGCTCGGGCGGGTGCGCGGCCGAGGAGGGCGGCGAGCTCGGCCGCCAGCAGCTCGCTCGCGGGCAGCCCCCTCGCCCGGCGCAGGTTGTCGCGCATCCGGTCGGGGTGCACGCGCAGGCCCTCGGCGAGCGCCGCCGTGTGGTGGGCGGCGCCCCCGCCGAGCCGGAGCAGTTCGCGCAGGGTCTGCCATTCGGCGTGCCAGGCCCCGGCCGGGCGTTCGTCCTCGGCGGTGAGCGCGCCGAGGAGGACCGCGGCGAGCGCGGGGGCCTGCCGGGCCGCCGCGGCGATCAGCGTCGCGCGGACGGGGTTCTGCTTGTGCGGCATCGCGGACGAGCCGCCGCCCTCGCCCTCGTCGAGCTCGCCGGTCTCGGTGCGGCCGAGCAGCAGCACGTCGGCGGCCGGTTTGCCGAGCGCGGCTGCGGCGAAGGCGAGCGCCGTGCCGAGGTCGGCGACCGGCGTGCGCAGGGCGTGCCAGGGCAGCACCGGAGCGGCCAGGCCCAGCTCGGCCGCGTACGCCTCGGCCAGGTCCGGGCCGCTGCCCGGCACTCCGGCCAACTGTTCGAAGGCCGCCAATGTCCCGGCCGCGCCCCCGAGTTGGGCCGGGAGGCGGACGGCGCCGAGGCGGTCGGCGGCGTCCAGGACGAGGGCGCGCCAGCCGGCCGCCTTGAGCCCGAACGTGGTGGGGACGGCGTGCCGGCCGAGGGTGCGGCCCACCATGGGGGTGGCGCGGTGGTCGGCGGCGAGCCGGCCGAACGCCGTCGCGGCGCGCCGCAGCGGGGCGGCGATCAGCGGCAGAGCGCGGGCCGCGACGAGCATCGCGGCGCTGTCCAGGATGTCCTGGCTGGTCGCACCCCGGTGCACGTAGGGCGCAGCGGACTCCGGTACGGCGGCGGTCAGTTCGGCGACGAGAGGGATGACGGGGTTGCCGCCGTCCCGAGCCCGCAGGGCGAGCGCGCGCGGGTCGTACCGGTCGGCGCGGACCGCTGCCGCACAGATGGCCGCGGCGGCCTCCGCGGGCGCCTGTCCGAGCCGGGCCTGGGCCCGGACGAGGGCGGCCTCGGCGTCGAGCATGGCCTGGAGGAAGGCGCGGTCGCCTGTCGCCGCCTCGACGTCCGTGCCCGCGCGGACCGGGGACAACAGCCCCACGTCGTACGGGTCTTCGGGGGCGGGGTGCTCAGCGGAAGTCAAGGAACACCGTCTCCTCGGGGCCCTGGAGCCGGATGTCGAACCGCAGGGTGCGCGGCCCCTCCTCGGTCGCGAGCAGGGTGCCGCGCCGGTCCGGCGCCAGCGAGGCGAGCAGCGGGTCCGCGTCGGCGGCCGGGCCGGGCAGGTAGATCCGGGTGAACAGGTGGTGCAGCAGTCCGCGCGCGAACACGCAGACGGAGAGGTACGGGACGCCGTCGGGCGGCAGCGTGCGCATCGCCCACCGGCCGTCGGCGTCCGTGGCGACCCGGCCGAAGCCGGTGAAGGTCACCCCGTCCCGGCCGGCGTGGCCACCGGTGACCGGGTCCCGGCGCATCGACCCGGGCGCGCCCTGCCTGTCGCCGTCCGGGCCGGGCTGCCAGAACTCCAGGAGCGCGTCGGGGACGGGGGCGCCGCCGCCGTCGAGCACGCGGCCGTGCACGGTGAGGGCGTCGGGGTGTCCGGCCGGGGCGAGGTCGCCGCCGCCGGGGAAGGGCAGGGCGTACCCGTAGAAGGGGCCGACGGTCTGCGCGGGGGTGGGCGGTACGGCGTCGGCCGGTCTCCGCAAGGCCGGTGAGGTTCGCGGTGCCGGAGCCGGGGTCTCGGTCATCGGCCTTCCTCGATCCAGGTCGCGGCGGGCCCGTCGAGGACGATGTCCCAGCGGTAGCCGAGCGACCGTTCGGGTGTGGACAGGTCGTGGTCGTAGGCGGCGACGAGCCGGGCGCGGGCGGCGTCGTCGGTGACGGACTGCAGGATCGGGTCGTGGGGGAGGAGCGGGTCGCCCGGGAAGTACATCTGGGTGACGAGCCGCTGGGTGAACGCGCTCCCGTAGAGGGAGAAGTGGATGTGCGCGGGCCGCCAGGCGTTGGTGTGGTTGCGCCACGGGTAGGCACCGGGCCGGATCGTGGTGAAGCGGTAGCCGCCATGATCGTCCGTCAGGCAGCGGCCCGCGCCGGTGAAATGCGGGTCCAGCGGGGCCGGGTGCTGGTCGAGCTGATGCGCGTACCGGCCCGAAGCGCCTGCCTGCCAGATCTCGACGAGCTGGCCGCGCACCGGGCGGCCGGCCCGGTCGAGGACCCGGCCGCTGACGGTGATCCGCTCGCCGAGGGGTTCGCCGGCGTGTCGTCGGGTGAGGTCGGCGTCCAGCGCGGTGACGTCGGTGACACCGAAGACCGGGCCGGAGAGCTCGACGGCGTCGGGGTCGCGCACGGCCACCAGGGGCTGGTGCGGATGGCGCAACGCGCTGCTGCGGTAGGGCGGGTAGTCGCGTGCGGGGTGATGGCGCACGTCGCCGTCGCGGAGGTACGCCTCGCGGTGCGCGGCCATCTCCCGCGCGATGTCCTGCTGGGCCGGGATCATGCCGTCGCCTCCGTCTTCACGGGCGCCGCCGTCCGGCGCGCCACCTCATCGGTTGTGACGCCGGGGGCCGTCTCGACGAGGCGGAGGCCGTCGGCGGTGACGTCCAGGACGCCGAGGTCGGTGATGATCCGGGCGACGCAGGCCCGGCCGGTGAGCGGCAGGCCGCACTCCTCGACGATCTTGGGGGTGCCGTCCTTGGCGGTGTGCTCCATGAGGACGACGACCCGGCGGACCCCGTGCACGAGGTCCATCGCGCCGCCCATCCCCTTGACCATGCGGCCGGGGATCATCCAGTTGGCCAGGTCGCCGCGGGCGGAGACCTGCATCGCGCCGAGGATCGCGGTGTCGATGTGGCCGCCGCGGATCATGCCGAAGGAGAGCGCGGAGTCGAAGAAGGCCGCGCCGGGCAGGACGGTGACCGTCTCCTTGCCCGCGTTGACGAGGTCGGGGTCGACCTCGTCCTCGTACGGGTACGGGCCGACGCCGAGCAGCCCGTTCTCCGAGTGGAGGACGACGTCGACGCCGTCGGGGAGGAAGTTCGGCACCCTGGTGGGCAGTCCGATCCCGAGGTTCACGTACGAGCCGTCCGTCAGCTCGCGGGCGGCGCGGGCCGCCATCTCGTCCCTGGTCCAGCTCATCGGCTGCGCACCGTCCTTCGTTCGACGCCCTTGGCGGCGGCCTGTTCCGGGGTGAGCGCGAGAACCCGCTGGACGAACACGCTCGGCAGATGGACCTGGTCGGGGTCCAGCTCGCCGGGCTCGACCAGCTCCTCCACCTCGGCGATCGTCACGCGGCCGGCCATCGCGGCGAGCGGGTTGAAGTTGCGGGCGGCGCGGGCGAAGACGAGGTTGCCGTGGCGGTCTCCGCGGGCGGCGCGGACCAGCGCGAAGTCGGTGGTGATGCCGCGTTCGAGAACGTACGCGCGGCCGTCGTACTCGCGGACCTCCTTCGGCGGGGAGGCGACGACGACGGCACCCTCGGGCGCGTACCGCCAGGGCAGCCCGCCGTCGGCGGCCTGGGTGCCGACCCCGGCGGGGGTGAAGAAGGCGGGGATGCCGCAGCCGCCGGCGCGCAGCCGCTCGGCCAGGGTGCCCTGGGGGGTGAGCTCCAGCTCCAGTTCGCCGCCGAGGTAGCGGCGGGCGAACTCCAAGTTGTCGCCGATGTAGGAGCCGGTGACGCGGCTGATGCGGCCGGCGGCGAGCAGCATGCCGAGCCCTGCGCCGTCGGCACCGCAGTTGTTGGAGACCACCGAGAGGCGCTCGGAGCCGCGGGCGTGCAGGGCGCCGATCAGTACGTCCGGCACGCCGCACAGCCCGAAGCCCCCGACGGCGAGCGACGCGCCGTCGCCGATGTCCGCCACCGCTTCGGCAGCGGACGCGACCACTTTGTCCATGGAGCAACCCATTTCGTCGAGGTACTGTCCTGTGGGGTGTTCGCCTGGTGAACTATTGTTCATTCTTGACGCGGGGCGCAGTGTCCATCCGCGCTTCGGGTCGTGTCAACGCCGCGGGTACGGTTTCCCGCGTACCGAACGAGCAGTGAGAGGCCAGACCATGTCGCAGTCCGCCGAGGCCCCGGGGACGCCCGACGAACTGGTCGGGCCGCTGGAGCGGGGACTCGCCGTGCTCCGCGCAGTGGCCGCCGGACCCGAAGCCCGGCACCGCCCGGGGGACCTGGCCCGTACGACCGGTCTGGCCCGCTCGACGGTCGACCGGGTCGCCACCACGCTCGTCGCCCTCGGCATCCTGCGTGCCGAGGGCCGCGACCTGCTGCTCGCCCCGCAGGCCGCCGAACTCGGCAACGCCTACCTGGCAGCCTCCGGCCTCCCCGACGCCCTCGGCCCGCACGCGCTCGCCCTCGCCGACGCACTGGACGAGTCGGTGTCGGTCGCGGTCCCGGACGGCGACGGGGCGCGCTTCGTCGCCCAGGCCGCCCGCCGCCGCGCCATGGCGATCTCCTTCCGGGTCGGCGACCTGCTGCCGGCCGAACGCTGCGCGCCCGGCGCGCTGTTCGCCGCCGACTGGGACGAGAAGCGGTGGGCTGCGTGGCGGGCACGGCGCGAACGGGACCCGGCGGACGCCGGCTTCCCCCCGGTCCCGCCGCGGCCGACGGGCACCCGGTCACCGGTCACCGAGGAGGTCGAGGCGGCCTTCCGCGTACGGATGCGTCAGGCCCGCGCGGACGGCTTCGCCGTGGACGACCAGCTCATCGAGCCGGGCCTCGTCGCCGTCGCCGTGCCCGTACGGGACCCGGCGGGCGCGCTGGTGTGCGCGGTCAGCGTGGTCAGTCACAGCAGCCGGCACTGCGCGAAGTCGCTCGCCGAGCGGGCGTTGCCACCGCTGCGCCGGGCGGTCGCCGCCATGGAGGCGGCCCTGGCCACGGCGGCGACCGTGGCCGCCGCCGCGCCACCGGTCCAGGGGCCGGCGCAGTCCGGCAGCGGCGAGTTCAAGGAGGAGCTGGGCTCGGGCTTCCTGCAGTCGCTCGCCAGGGGCCTGGATGTGCTGCGCGCCTTCGGCGCCGTGCGCGGACCGGTGCGGCTCGCCGAGCTGGCCCGGCTGACCGGGCTCCCTCGCGCGACCGTCCGCCGCTCGCTGATCACCCTGCGGCACCTGGGGTATGTGCACGAGAACGCGGCCGGCTTCCAGGTCCTGCCCCGGGTCCTGGAACTCGGCCACGCCCGTCTCTGCGGCCTGGACCTGGACGCGATCGCGACCCCGCACCTCGCCGCGCTGGTGCGACGGGTCCACGAGTCCGCCTCCGTGGCCGTCCTCGACGGCGACGACATCCGCTACGTCGCCAGGGTCGCGAGCGCCCGCATCATGCACATCGACATCGACGTCGGCACCCGCCTCCCCGCGTATGCGACCTCGATGGGCCGTGTCCTGCTGGCGGCCCTGCCCGAGCCGGACCTGGCGGCACAACTCGCCCGGATCACCCCCGAGGCGCTGACCCCGCACACGGTGACCAGCAGGGAGGGGCTGCGCGAGGTCGTCGTGGCGACCGCGGAGCGCGGCTACGCGTGCGTGGAGCAGGAGCTGGAGGAGGGGCTGCGCTCACTGGCGGCCCCGGTCGTGGACGGCACGGGCCGGGTGGTCGCCGCGGTGAACGTGGCCCTGCACGCCGGCCGGGCCACCCCGGAGGAGAGCCTGGCCGTGCTGCTGCCGCACCTGCGGGAGACGGCCGCGCGGATCGGCGCCGACGTGGCGGCGGTGAGCCGCTTCTCGCCCGTGGCCACCGGCTGAGTCCGCCGGCCGCCCCGGGTGACGGCCGGTCAGCCGCCGTCCGCCGCCGGGCGGAGCGCCGCGACCGCGTCGAGCATCAGCTCCAGGGCGTACGGGTAACCGCTGTTGCGCATGTCGGCGGCGAGCAGCGGCAAGGTCGCGGCGATGTTCGGGTGGGTGTCGGCCGGCAGCCGGCCATAGACCTCCTGCCAGACCTCCGCGTCCGCGTGCCGCGCCGCCTTCGGCAGCGCGAGCGCGGCGGCGTCCTGGGCGGCGAAGGCGAGCGCCTGGTCGACGAAGGCGTGGTAGATCCGCACCGCGAGCGGGTCCGGGAAGCCGCCGGAACGCAGGACGCCGAGGATCGTCTCGACCGCCCCCGTCTCGTTCGGCCGCCCGGTCGTGCGATGCGCCGCGAGCAGCGCGGCCTGCGGGTTCGACTGGTACACGGCGTGGATCCGCAGCCCGATCGCGCGCAGGTCGGCGCGCCAGTCGCCGGTGCTCGTCCAGCCGTCCTGGGCGCGGCCGATCAGCTCGTCCGCGAGGGCGAGCAGCAGGTCGTCGGTGTTGCGGAAGTAGCGGTAGAGCGCGCTGGGATCGGCGCCCAGCGCGGCGCCCAGCCGCCGTACCGACATGGCCTCCGCTCCGTGCTGTGCGACGAGGCGCAACGCGGTCTCGACGATCAGCTCCTCCGAGAGGACGGCGCCCTGCTTGGTGGGGCGGCGGCGCTGCCGCCTGCCTTCGGGAACCACCCGCTCGGCCATGCCGGGACCTTACGTCAACACCATTGACGTGTAAACGGCCGTCCCGCTTCCATGACGCCCACCAAGTCCGCCGTCTCATGCATGGGAGCCACCTATGGCCACAGCCGATCTGGTCTTCACCCGCGGTCCCGTCTTCACGGTCGCTCCGGCCCGCACCCGGGCGACCTCGCTCGCTGTCGTCGGCGACCGGATCGCGGCTGTCGGCCACGACGAGGTGCTGGACCTCGTGGGGCCCGGCACCGAGGTCGTCGACCTGACGGGGAAGCTGCTGCTCCCAGGGTTCCAGGACGCCCACGTCCACGCCGTCGCCGGCGGCCGGGAGCTGGCCGAGTGCGACCTGACCGGCACGGTCGGCGTCACGGAGTACCTGGACCGGATCCGCGGCTACGCGGACGCTCACCCGGACCATGCCTGGATCACCGGCGGCGGCTGGTCGATGGAGAGCTTCGACGGCGGCCTGCCCACCCGGCAGCTGATCGACACCGTCGTGCCGGACCGCCCGGTGCTGCTCTCGAACCGGGACCACCACGGCGCGTGGGCCAACACCCGGGCGCTCGAACTGGCCGGGATCACCGCCGACACCCCTGATCCGGCCGACGGCCGGATCGAGCGGGAGGCGGACGGCTCCCCCAGCGGCATGCTCCAGGAGGGCGCGATCGGGCTGGTCGCCCGGCTGGTGCCGGCCGCCACGCCTGAGGACCGGCTGGCCGGTCTGCTGCGGGCCCAGAAGCTGCTCCACTCGCTCGGCATCACAGCCTGGCAGGACGCGCTGCTGGGCTCCTTCGGCGGCATGCCCGACCCGTCGGACGCCTACCTGACCGCCGCCCGCGACGGTTCGCTCACCGCCCGGGTCACCGGTGCGCTGTGGTGGGACCGGGAGCGGGGCTCCGAGCAGATCGACGAACTGGTGGCGAAGCGCGCGGAGTTGCGGCACGGCCGGTTCCGCGCCGGCTCGGTGAAGATCATGCAGGACGGCATCGCGGAGAACTTCACCGCCGCGCTGTCCTCCCCGTATCTGGACGGCTGCGGTTGCGCCACCACCAATACCGGCATCAGCTTCGTCGACCCCGAGGCGCTGTGCGGGTACGTGACCGAGCTGGACGCCCTCGACTTCCAGGTGCACTTCCATGCGCTGGGCGACCGTGCCGTGCGCGAGGCCCTGGATGCCGTCGAGGCCGCGGTGGCCGCGAACGGCCGGCGTGGCAACCGCCACCACCTGGCACATCTCCAGGTCGTCCGCCCGGACGACATCGCGCGGTTCGCCGGGCTCGGGGCGATCGCCAACATCCAGCCGTTGTGGGCCGCCCACGAACCGCAGATGGACGAGCTCACCATCCCCTTCCTCGGGCCCGAACGGGCCGCCTGGCAGTACCCGTTCGGCGATCTGCTGCGCGCCGGGGCGACCCTGGCGGCGGGCAGCGACTGGCCGGTCAGCAGCCCCGCGCCGCTGGAGGGCATCCACGTCGCGGTGAACCGCCGCGCCCCGGAGGCCGGGGACGACCGGGTCTTTTTCCCCGAGCAGCGCATCGACCTGCCCGGCGCGCTGGCCGCGTACACGGCCGGCTCCGCTCATGTGAACGGTCTCGACGACACCGGCAGCCTGGCCCCCGGCCACCTCGCCGACCTCGTCGTCCTCGACCGCGACATCCTCACCGCGCCGCCGGAGGAGATCGCCGAGGCCAAGGTCGAACGGACCTACGTCGGCGGCCGGCTCGTCCACGCGGTCTGACCGTGCGTCTGACCGTGCCGGACCGAAGAGGCCCGAACGTCGAGGGTGGTCGGCACGAGCGTCCCGCACGGCTCCTGGCGGCCGTGCTCCAGGACGGCGACGAGGAGTTCGAGCCCGGCCTGCGCGACCTCGTGGGGCCGCAGGCTCACCGTCGTCACCGGAGGCTCGGTGTACAGGGCGGTCGCGTCCTCGCTCACGCAGACGAGGAGCAGGTCGTCGGGGACCCGGTAGCCGTGCCGGCGGGCCGCGTCCAGGACGAGCGGCGGGCTCGCCTCGGCCACGACGAACAGCGCGTCCGGCCGCTCGTCCCCGCGGGCCGGGTCCCCCGCCAGGGCGGTCTCGACGGCGCGGATGACCGGGCCGTTGCCGGGCGCCTCGGCGCGCACGACCCGTTCGGGCACGCCGTGCTCGGCGCACCACACGTGGTAGGCGGCGAACACGGCCGCGTGGAACCGGGTGGTGCTGTCGGGCGCGACGAGCGCGGGTCGCCGGGCGCCCTGCTCGCGCAGGTGGTCCATGCTCGCGCGGACGGCCGCGCCGGCGTCCACGTCGACCCAGTGCGCGCCGGGCCGCCCCTCCACGGAGCGGTCGCTGAACACCGGGATCCGGGCGGCCAGCAGGTCCTCGACGATCGGGTCCTCGGCGACGGGGTCGGCGACGACCACCGCGTCGAGCGGCAGTTCGGCCCACTCGCTGTGCAGGGAGCCGGCGGGGAGCAGCACCACGGCGTAGCCGCGCTCCAGCGCGGTCGCGGCGGTGGCGCCGGTCAGCCGGGCGAAGTAGGGCGACTCCAGGAACGTCCACGGCGCGTCGGCGAGCTCCCCCACCACGTAACCGATCAACCTGGCCCGCCCCGAGCGCAGTTGACGCGCGGTGGGATGGGGCCTATAGCCCATTCTGCGCGCGGTCTCGCGGGCCCTCTCCCGCACTTCCGCGGAGAGCCGTCCGGTGCCGTTGAGCGCCGCCGAGACGGTCGTCTTGGACAGGCCCGCCTCGCGGGCCACGTCGACGAGCCGGACGCGCGGGGTGGGCCGTGAGGGCTGCGCTGACTGTCCGGCCTGCCGTGAAACATCGGTCATGGGTCGATGCTGCCACCCTCGTGACCTCTGGAAAACCGTTCCCGCAGGGCCTTGTGCGGGAACGTTCCCGCATCAATACTCGCTCCATCCCCCAGCGCCCTTCACTACACCCGTAAAGGGGTGGGTCTGCATGCGCATGCCCAGAACCATCGCGTTCGTCGCGTGTACGGCCGCACTCGCGGCCACCGCCACCGCCTGCTCCGGCGCCACACGGAACGCCGACGGCTCCACCGGATACCGGGTCGAGCCGACCTCGCCGGCCGCGAGCGGCCCGCTGCCCTCGATCACCTGGTCGCTGTACGCCGAGCCGTACACGCTCGACTACGCCCTCGCGTACGACTACCCGCCGAACACCGTGCTCGCCAATGTCTGCGAGCAACTCATGCGCGTCACCCCGGACATGAAGATCGAGCCCGGCCTCGCCGAGAAGTTCGACCGGCCCGACCCGCGCACCCTCGTCTACACGCTGCGCCCCGGGGTGAAGTTCCACGACGGGACAGTCATGACCGCGGACGACGTGGTCGCCTCCCTGAAGCGGCACACCGACCCGGCCACCGGCTCCCCCTGGGCCTCGGCGTTCAAGAACGTCTCCAGCATCGAGAAGACCGGCCCGCTGCAGGTGACGATCCGGCTGTCCAAGCCCGACGTCCTGCTGCCCGAGCTGATGGCCGCCTCCCCCGGCACCGTGGAGAGCGCCGCGACGCTCGCCAAGGCCGGCAAGACCTACGGAACCCCGAAGGGCGAGGTGAACTGCACCGGCCCGTACGCGCTGGACCGCTGGACGCAGGGCGAGAGCATCACGTTGAAGAAGTACGACGGGTACTGGGACCGGGGGCTCGCCCCGAAGACCGGCCGGGTCACGTTCACCTTCATCGAGGACCCGGCCGCCCGCACCAACGCCTTCCGGTCCGGTACGGCCGACGGCGGGTACCTGGTGCCCTCCTCCTCCATCGCGCAGCTGCGTGCCGGCGCCAAGGGCAGGTTGCTCTTCGGCCCCAACACCGCCGCCGCGGACCTCGCGGTGCTGAACTTCAAGGGCGGCCTCAAGGACGTCCGGGTCCGCCGGGCGCTGTCCATGGCGCTCGACCGGAAGAACATCATCAAGGCCGCGGCCGGCGGCGTCGGCGTCCCCGCCAAGGCCCCCGCGGCCCGCGGGGCCTGGGCACTGGACCCGAAGAAGACCGCCGCGGTCTTCGACTCGCTGCCCGAGCCGAACTACGACGTGAAGGCCGCCCGCAAACTCGTCGAGGAGGCCGGCGCCAAGGGCCGCAAGATCGTCATGGTCACCAGCTCGCTGGCCCCCGAGATCAGCATCGTCGCCATCGCGGTGCAGGCCGCCGCGAAGGAGATCGGCCTGAAGGTCGAGCTGAAGCCGGTCGCCCCCGAGGCGTACAGCAGCATCTTCGTCGACCCGAAGGCCCGAGCCGGCCTCGACCTGGTCGTCACCAACGGCTACGACAACACCCCGGACCCGCTGGAGTTCTACCAGTATCTGCACACCGGCGACTTCGGGAACTACGGCAACTGGTCGAACGCCGAGTTCGACGCCGCCTTCGACCGCGCGAACGCCGAGCCGGACGCCGCGGTCCGCACCGACCTCACCGCCCGACTGCAGAAGATCGCGATGCGCGAGCTGCCGATCATCCCGGTGTACGAGGCGCCCTACTCGGTCTTCCTCGGCAAGCGGATCACCGGCCCGCCCACCGGCATCGCCCAGCTGTACTACCCGTGGGCCGCGACGATCGGGGCCGCGAAGCCATGACCCGCTACCTCGTCGGACGCCTCCTCGGCCTGGTGACCGTGCTGCTCGTGACCTCCGTCGTGGTCTTCGGCGCCTTGTACCTGGCCCCCGGCGACCCGGTGTCGTTCCTGCTCCACGGCCGCCCTGCCACCCCTGAGGCCGTGGCCTCCCTGCGCGCCCAGTACCACCTCGACGACCCGCTGCCCGTGCAGTACGTCAAGTGGCTAGGCGGCGTCCTGCACGGCGACTTCGGCCGCTCCGCCCAGTTCCACCAGGACGTCGCAGGCCTCATCGGCTCCCGGCTGCCGGGCACCGCCCTGCTCGTCGGGTACGCGGCCGTACTGGTCGCCGTACTCGGCGTGGCGGGCGGGATCCTGGCCGCGCTGCGGCCGGGCCCGCTGGACCGGGCGGTGCTCATCGGCACCGGAGTGGCCACGGCGACCCCGTCGTTCGTCACCGCCATCGCGCTGGTGTCGCTCTTCTCCGTCCAGCTGGGCTGGTTCCCGGGACCGGGCGGCACCACGTCGGGCCTCGGGGACCGTCTCTACCACCTGACGCTGCCCGCCTTCGCGCTGGCGCTGACCTTCGCGGGCCTGCTCGCCCGGGTGACCCGTTCGGCGATGCTCGACGAACTGGGCCGCGAGCACGTGGAGGTGGCGCGCGCCCGCGGTGTCGCGGAGCGGACCGTGGTGCGCCGGCACGTGCTGCGCAATGCGCTCGGCCCGGTCGTCACCGTCGGCGGCACGATGCTCGCCGGACTCTTGATCAGCACCTCGATCGTGGAGACCGCCTTCGACGTGCCAGGCCTCGGCTCCCTGCTCGTGCAGTCGGTGACCGCGAAGGACTTCCCCGTCGTGCAGGCGATCACCCTGCTCAGTGTGGCGGCCTTCGTCCTCGTCAACTTCGCCGTCGACCTGCTCGCTCCGCTCGTCGACCCCCGCCTCTCGCTCCACGGGGAGGGCTCCTCATGACCACCACCACACCCTCCGCCGCCCCGGCGGCCGACGACGCGGCCGACGCGCTGCGCCGCCGACCGGGCCTCGGCAGGCTGCGCATGCTCGGCCAGGGCCCGCTGTTCACCGCCTCGGTCGTGGTGCTCGCCGTACTCGTCCTGGTCGCACTGCTCGCCCCCGTCCTCGCCCCGTACGACGCCGACACCGTCGATCTCTCGGCGAGCCTGACCGGCACCAGCGGCGGGCACCTGCTCGGCACCGACCAGTCCGGCCGGGACATCCTCTCCCGGCTGATCCACGGGGCCCGCACCGGACTGCTCGGGCCGCTGCTGGTCGTCGGGGTGTCCACGCTCCTCGGCACGCTGCTCGGCCTGGTCGCGGCCTGGCGCGGCGGCTGGGCGGACGCGCTGCTGTCCCGCGCCATGGACATGGCCTTCGCGATCCCCGGTCTGCTCCTCGCGATCCTGCTGGTGGCGGTCGTCGGCTCGGGCATGACCGCGCCGGTCATCGCCATGGCCGTGGCCTACACCCCGTACGCGGGGCGGCTGGTGCGCGGAATCGCCCGGCAGGAGAAGACGCGCCCGTACATCGAGGCGTACCGGGTGCAGGGCTGGTCCGGCTGGACGGTCTGCGTGCGCCATCTGCTGCCCAACATCGCCCCGACGATCTTTGCGCAGTCCGCGATGAACTTCGGCTACGCGTTGATGGACCTGGCGGCGCTCTCCTTCCTGGGCTTCGGCGTGCAGCCGCCGACCGCCGACTGGGGCGCCATGATCAACGAAGGCCAGTCGGCCATCCAGCAGGGGGCGATGCTGCCCGCCCTCGCGCCGTCCGCGTGCATCGTGCTCGCCGTGGTGGCGTTCGGCATCGTCGGCGAGGGACTCGCCGACCGGATCTCCCGGCGGGAGCGGTGAACGGCATGACGCAGCGTACGGAACCGGCACCCGTCCTGGAGATCGACGGGCTCGGGGTCCGCCTCGCGGCCGGCCACGCGGCCCGGCCCATCCTGGACGGCGTCAGCCTGCACGTACGGCCCGGGGAGACCGTCGGCCTGGTCGGCGAGTCCGGCTCCGGCAAGTCGGTGGCCTGCCGCAGCGTCCTCGGGCTGCTGCCCGACGGCGCGCGCGTCAGCGGGCAGGTCAGGGTCGGCGGACACGACGTGCTGAGCATGGACCGCACACAGCTGACCGCCCTGCGAGCCCGGCAGGTCGCGATGGTCTTCCAGGACCCGCGGGCCTCCGTGAACCCGCTGCGCCGGATCGGCGACTTCCTCACCGAGGGGCTGCGCGCGGCCGGGACCCCTGCCGCCGCGGCGACCGCCCGGGCCGGGGAACTCCTCGCCGCGGTCGGCATCCGCGACCCGCGCGGCGCGCTGCGCCGGCATCCGCACGAGTTCTCCGGCGGCATGCTCCAGCGGGTCGTCATCGCCGCGGCGCTCGCCGCCGAACCGGCGCTGCTCGTCGCCGACGAACCGACCACCGCCCTCGACGTCACCACCCAGGCGGAGATCATCGCGATCCTGACCAGGCTGCGGGTGGAGCGCGGCACCGGCCTGCTCTTCGTCACCCACGACCTGGAACTGGCCGCGGCCGTCTGCGACCGGGTGTACGTGATGTACGCGGGCCGGATCGTCGAGACGCAGGGCACGGACGCGCTGTTCGACCGGCCGCGCCATCCGTACACGGCGGGCCTGTTCGCCTGCACCCCGCGCATCGAGGCGGGCGCACCGGCCCCCCGGCCGATCCCGGGCCGCCCGGTCTCGCTGGCCGAGGCGCCGCCCGGGTGCGCCTTCGCCGCGCGCTGCGCCCACGCGCTGCCGCGCTGCCGCGAGGAGACGCCCGCACTGGCTCCGTACGGCGACGGTCTCGCCGCCTGCCACCGCGCCGACGAAGGGATCACGCCGTGACCGCGCCATCGAAGGGACTGGTCGTCGAGGGGCTGCGCAAGCGGTACGGGGACCACACGGCCGTCGACGACGTGTCGTTCACGCTGGCGCCCGGCGCCTCACTCGCGATCGTCGGGGAGTCCGGCAGCGGCAAGACCACGACGGTGCGCATGCTCGTCGGACTGGAGCGGCCGGACGGCGGCACGGTGCGAATGGACGGCCGGGACCGGTCGGCGAGGCCCCGGAACCGGGCCGAACGGCTGGCCCGTGCCCGGGAGATCCAGATGGTCTTCCAGGACCCGTACCTCTCGCTCGATCCGCGGGTGACCGTGTCCGGCTGCCTCGACGAGGTGCTCCGGCTGCACACGGCACTCGACGCCGCCGCCCGCCGGGCCAGGGTCGCCGAACTGCTCGACCAGGTCGGCCTCGGCGCCCGCGAGGCCACGGCCCTGCCACGTCGGCTCTCCGGCGGCCAGCGCCAACGCGTGGCCATCGCACGGGCGTTGGCGGTGGAGCCGAGGGTCCTCGTGCTGGACGAGGCGGTCGCGGCACTCGATGTGTCCATCCAGGCGCAGATCCTCGACCTGCTCGCGACGATCCGCCGCGAGGCGGGTATCGGCTACCTGTTCGTCACCCATGACCTGGCGGTGGTCCGGCACATCGCCGATACGGTGCTGGTGCTCAAGACGGGGCAGGTGATCGAGACCGGCCCCACCGCCCGCGTCCTGGACGCCCCGGAGCACCCGTACACCCGGCTGCTCCTCGCCTCCGTGCCGCGCCGCGGCTGGGACCCGGGCCACAGGGCTTTGACGGAGGCCACGTAGCCGGCGAGCCGATGCGGGGAGGTTCCCCCTGACTCAAACCAGCTCGGGTTGCGGTTCCGGTTGCCGCGCTGGTGCGGCCTTCGGTTCCCACAGTCTGGTGGTCTGTACGTAGCCGTAAACCACTGAGGTCATCGCCAGAATGAGAAGGGGTCCGAACACCCACGGATGTTCGGCCATCTCCATCGGCAGATAGCGATAGGACACCAGGAGCGCGGCGAAGACCGTTGCGCCGTAGGCGACCAGCTGGATTCCCGGCCGATCCCAGCCGCGTTCGAGCGAGCGCAGCGCTGCCTCGATCGTGAGGGCGAAGACCACGCCGGCAACGAGGTCCGTGCCGTAGTGGTAGCCGAAGCCCAGCGTTGCGCCGAGCGTGGCGATCAGCCAGAACGTGCCTGCGAATCGCAGAATCCGTGGGCCCTTGCGGGAATGAATGAAGATCGCGGTAGCCCATGCTGTGTGCAGGCTGGGCATGCAGTTGCGCGGGGTGATCTCGTCGTACGGCATCGGGTGCGGGGTATTGATCGGCGGTGGCGTGTCCGGCCACAGGTTGGCCACCGCCCAGTGCACGCCGCCGGTGCCGGAGGCGCCCGGGCCGTAGGCGAAGACCGGTCCGACCACCGGGAAGAGCATGTAGATGCCCGGTCCGAGGAGGCCGATCACCAGAAAGGTGCGCACCAGATGATGGCGCGGGAATCGGCGCTCGACCGCCACGTTGCGCAGCTGGTACAGCGCGACGACGATCGCGCCCACCGCAAGCTGAGCGTAGACCCAGCCGAGAAGATGGGTGCCGATCGGGCCGGTGACCTCGACAACCCGGCCTGCCAGCCACGACGGGTTGCCCAGTGCGCGATCGGCGGTTGCCACGTACTGGTCGAGCACCGCCGGGCGGGTCTTCGACGTGATGAGTAGCCAGGTGTCGCCGGTCTTGCGGCCGGCCACCAACAGCAGGCCCAGCCCGACGCCCTTCAGCAGCAGGACACGTTCCTGGCCGGTGCGGCGCGTGACAGCGATGATTCCGTAGCCCAACATCACCCACAACGCGCCGTTGCCGAAGAAATGGTCGGCGGTCGTCTTGGCGTCGACCGCCCACCGCACCAGTACGAAGACGACGTCGATGCCGATCGCGACACCAGCCGCGATGAACCGTTGCCGCCAGGTGAGCACCACCATCATCAACGCCATACCGGCGTACAACGGCCCCGGCTTGGGGGCGAATATGACCTCTTTCGCCTGATTGGTCATCGGCCCCGGTACGCCGCCGCAGCGACGCGCGGCGATCTCCAGCGTGATGAGGAGGCCGAGTGCGGCCACGCCCGCAATTCCGGCGTTTATTCGCGAAAATATCCGTGATGAGATAGATATCAACTGTTCAGCCGATTTGTCATTAAGTTAACCAAGCCACTTTCGTGCTGGATGGCATGGTTTTCCGGTGATGGATGGAGGGGTGATCGTCGTTAGATCGAACATATTATCGGCCTGGCGCCGCTAGCAGCGGCGAGTTCGGCCTCCAGGCCGGCCGGGAGGGCGCGGAGATGGCGCGGTCGACGTGGACGCGGAGGTGAACCGGGCGCGACAGACGTGGGAACTGGCCTTGCTGGAGCGGGGGATGACCTCTTCACCCTGCTAGCTTCTGCAGCACTGTAGAAGTGAATCCGGCTGCCGGCGGGTCGCCTCCATGCGGGCTCACCACGGCGGCCCCTGAGCAAGGGGAGTCGACATGGCCCTGTGGGACCGCATCAAGGAGTCGGCGTCGCAGATGCAGACCCAGTTGGTGGCTAAGAAGAACGACCTCAAGAGCGGTGCGTTCCGCGACGCGAGCATGGCGATGTGCGCGTTGGTCGCCGCTGCCGACGGGAAGGTCGACCCTTCCGAGCGGCAGCGTGTCGCGCAGCTGATCTTCAGCAACGAGGTGTTGCAGAACTTCCCCGCCGACGACCTCCAGCGCCGCTTCGAGGACAACCTCAACAAGCTGACCGCCGACTTCGACTTCGGCAAGGTGAGCGTGCTCCAGGAGGTCGCCAAGGCGAAGAAGAAGCCGGCCGAGGCTCGTGCCGTGATTCAGATCGGCATCGTCATCGGCGGTGCCGACGGCGACTTCGACGCCACCGAACGCGCCGTGGTCCGGGACGCCTGCTTCGCGCTGGGGCTGCCACCCCAGGAGTTCGACCTCTGATACCTCTGACCAGGAAACCAACGAGGCTCCCGTACCGAAGAGTTGAGGTGTCGAACACCTCACTCAACGGCACGGGAGCCTTGTGCGTTGCGCGCCCTGCTACCGGTACCTGATCAGAGGTCACTCTGAAAAGGCTCAGTACGCGGAGTTGACGTTGTCGATCGAGCCGTAGCGGTGGGCGGCGTAGTTGGCGGCAGCGGTGATGTTGGCCACCGGGTCGGTGATGTTGTTGGCCGTGCCGGCGACGTGGTAGGCGTTGAAGGTGGGGTCGATGACCTGAAGGAGACCCTTGGAGGGGATGCCCTTCTGGGCGTTGACGTCCCAGTTGTTCTGGGCGGTGGGGTTGCCGCTGGACTCGCGCATGATGTTGCGCTTGAGGCCTTCGTAGCTGCCCGGAATGCCCTTGGCCTTCATGATCCGCAGGGACTGCTTGATCCAGCCGTCGAGGTTGTTGCCGTGGCCGTCGTTGGTGGCGATGGTGGCCGCGGCGGAGGTCTTGACCTGGGGGGCCTCGGCAGCCTGGGCGGCGGTGGGCATCAGGGTGAGGGCGGCGGCTGCGGCGCCGGTGGTGGCGATGCCGGTGAGGGTGATGTTGCGGAGGCGGGCGATGCGGGTGCGGGTGATGGTGGCCATGAGGAAGGAACTCTCCAGTGGGGTCGTCGTCGGCGCCGGCCGCGAGGGGCGCGGCGTGGGGGCGGTGGCCCGCGCTGGAGACCGGAGCGGGTGGGGCTGGTGGTTTTGGCCCTGTCCGTCTGGTGGCTCCTGGCGGCGATAGCCATCCTGAGCGGCGCATGGCGTTTGATGCAATGGTGTGACGTACTACCCAACTTCGGAGGAATGTCCGGTATTGGGTGTTTTGGAGGGTTTCTTTGCTGTTCGGGGCGGGTGCGGTTCTACGATCCTGGGCAGGATGTGATCTGCGTCCTGTGCGCGGCCTCACGCCTCCAGGGCCTCTCCGGGCCCGATATCCGGGGGTCGGGAGGGGGGGGCACCCGCACCCGGTGCGTGCCGACGGATGATCGGCAGAATGCCCGCATGACCCTCCGATGCGCTGTGCTGGACGACTACCAGGGCGCCGCTCTCGCCCTTGCGGACTGGAGCCCTCTCGCCGACGGCGTCGAGGTGCGCACGCTCCGTGAACACATCGGCGACCGACCTGCACGGCCGGACCCTGGGCCTGCTCGGGCTCGGCAAGATCGGCACCCGGACGAGAAGGGTTTCGCTGAGGCGGCATGCCGGGGGGCAGGTGGATCTGCCGCTGGTCAGCGTGGCCTCGGCGGTGGGCGGGGCGCTGCGAGAGTCATCGTGCCCGGGTCCTGCCGGACTCGCCTAGTACTACGTACGACGCAGTATCGTATAACGTAATAGTCGCGAGGGATGAGGGAGGTACCTGATGCCGCGTCAACGGGACCGCGTCGGATGGGCCGAACCCGCGTTGCTGATCCTGGCCAGCCTGGCCGACGGCCCCAAGCATGGCTACGCGATCACCAAGGATGTCGAGGAGCAGACGTCCATCAGGCTGGGACCAGGCACGCTGTATGCCGCCATCGCGCGGCTGGAGGAAAGCGGCCTGGTCGCGCCGCTGGACGAGGACGAGCGTCGGCGGCCCTACCGCATCACCGCGGAAGGCCAGACCGTGCTCGACGAGAGGCTCCGGGCGATGGCTCGCTTCGCACGCACCGGGTTGACCCGACTGGGGGTGGCAAACGCGTGATCAACATGGCGGCCCGGGTGGCCTTGCGGGCATACCCTCCCTCGTTCCGGGAGCGCTACGGTTGCGAACTTGAAGCACTGGTCGAGGACACCGGCGCCGGCCCGAGCATCGTCGCGGACCTTCTTGTCGGCGCGCTGCGGGCATGGCTTCACCCGGTGATGCCCGAAGAGTCCACCGAACGGCGCCGGCGCCGCATGCAGGCAAGCGTCGCCACCACCTGGGTCACCTGGTGCGCCGCACTGTATGCCCTGCCGATGCTGGACTTCATCCTGTCCGAGGAATCCGGCCTGACTCCGGACCTGGTGCGCCGACTGCTCGACGTTGCGCAGTACGCCATGTACGGCGCTGGGCTCATCCTGCTGGCCGGCGCCCTCGCCCTCCTCGCGGAAACCTCCCCAACCGACAACCGGGCCGCGTGGCGCCCGATGGCGGCTGTTGTCCCGGCGCTGCCCACGTGGCTGATCGCGCCGTTCCTCCTGGCGTACGCCTCCATCGACCCGATCTCCTATTGGGTCGGAGCCTTGGCGGTGCTTGGGCCGGCAGTGTTCCTCATCACCATGGCGGTGGCACCGGCCGTCGTCGTCACCCGGTGCCGACCATCTGCCAAGGTCTTGCGGCTGCTTGCCCTGTCCGGGGTTGCGGTGGCGTTCGCCGTGACGACTACAGGCATCGCCTGCGTCGCGGCGTTGGCCATGAATACCGATGACGCGGCCCAGCTGGTCATGATGCCCATACTGGCCGTCACCGTTGCCGCTTCCACAGCAGCCCTGGTCAGCTCCGGTCGCGGAGCCAAGGCCGCACTCCGTAGGGAGCACCCGGTGGATCTTGGTGGTGACGTGTGAGTGACGCTGCGATGCTCCCGTTCCAGGGCGTGCTACGAGTCCTGTTCACGTGGCTGGCCTGAGACGCCATCCGCCTATCGATCACGGGATCGTCAGGGGCCTGGCGCTTTCCGGACAAGTGTCTGACCGCTACGGGACCAACAGGGCTCTTGCGTCCGGGCGTTGATGAGTGAGATCACCAACCGGGCGACCAGGAGCCCTGCCCCGTCACGCCCCCCACCAGCCCCTCGACATCCTCAGCCAGAGCGACTTCGTGTCCATCCACCTCGCCCTGTCCGACCGCACCCGCGGCCTGCTCGGCGAGCCGGAAGCTGCTGACGGGCGGCTGAGCTCTCGTCAGGCCTCCCCGACGAACCCCGCCCACGCCTCACGCGACACACGGATGACGGGTCCGGCCACGGCTTTGGAGTCCCGGATGTGCACAGTTTCCTTGCCGGCCGCTACCTCGACGCACTGACCACCCTCGGTTCCGCTGTAGCTGCTCCTGAACCAAGCGAGGTCAGATGCGACGGCTGAGGACTCGGCGTTGTTCATAGCGATCCCAACAACCCTTCGATGAATTCCAGCGACTTTCGCGGAGTGAGAGCCTGTGATCGGATGATCCCATAGCGGGCGGCGGCGAGAACCGTCTGTTCCGGGTCGGTCTCCAGAGCGCTGGTCGCGTGTGACTCGGAGTACACGAACTTCTTGCTGTCCTTCCGCGTGACGACCGTGAACGGTCCGTTCACGCCCGCGTTGTCCTCGCAGTCGACCGGCATGACTTGGATCTCCACGTTCCGCTTGTCGCCGATCAGGAGGAGATGCTCCAACTGCCCCCGTAGTACGTCGTTGCCGCCGTACCGGTGTCGCAGCACCGCCTCGTCCATCACGAAACCCAGCAATGGTGCAGGGCGCTGGTCGAAGATGTCCTGCCGGGTCAGTCGTGCGGCCACCCGTTGCTCGATCGTCTCCTGATCCAGGGGAGGGCGCCGCATGGCGAGCAGAGCCCTCATGTAATCCTCGGTCTGTAGCAGGCCGTTGACGACGTGTGTGTCGTACATGAGCAGCTCAAGGGCCTCCTTCTCCAGCTTCGCCATCCCCTGGAAGAAGACCGGATACTGAGCCCGCTGCACCTGCTCCTTCCACACCGTCAGCAGTCCATCCGCCCCCAGCACCTCATCCGCCCGCTCGATGGTCCTGGGCGACGGAATCCGCCGCCCCTGCTCGTACGACGCGACCGTGGACGCCGAATATCCGATCCGCCGTCCGAACTCCTCACGGTCCAGCCCCGCCCGCACCCGCAACGTCTTCATGGTCTGCCCGAATGCGGTGACCACGGCCTGGCCGGATGTGTCCGCCGCCGCTTGTCCTTCGGTGCTTTCGTCGCCTGCCACCATGGTCTCCGCCCCCGCGCCCGTACCCTCGGTCACTGCTACCGCCTCCCTGGCCCAACGCCCGTCCCCGAGGCGTCGTCACGCCGCGCGTCTCGTACTCGTACCGTCGCCGCGCGTACAACCGGCCGCGTCGGTGCGTCACCACTGGTCACGCTATGCGACCGACGACACCGTTGTCGGTATGACGAGCAAACCCGGCAGCCCCGTCGGCATCTCCCAACACACCTGTACCGCTGATGACTTGAGCCGCACCTTCGAGATGCGTTTCACCTCCACCCCGCGCGGCGCCCGCCTCGCCCGGAGGCTGGCCGCGCACCGGCTGAACGCCTGGGGGATCCGGTACGACACCTGTCCGCACGAGGCGATCGTGCTGGTGCTCGGCGAGCTGACCGCCAACGCCGTACGGCACGGCCACGTACCCGGCCGGGACTTCCACCTGTGCCTGCACGTGAGCGCACCCGCCCGTACGGTCAGGATCGAGGTCACCGACACCCGCACCGAACGGACGCCACCTCGCCCGGAGGCTCTGCGTGCCCCCGGAGCCGAGGACACCGGCGGACGGGGGCTGCTCCTCGTCGCGGGGCTGGCCTCCCGCTGGGGCTGGCACCTCCGGTCCGACGGTCCGGGCAAGACGGTCTGGGCGGAGTGTGAGTTCACGCTCTTTGAGGAACAGCTCAGTCGGCGACTCCTGCGGTAGCGAACGGGCCCCCGCCGCTCCCGGAAGGAGCGACAGGGGCCCGTTGCGTTGGTACGGATCAGCGGAGGGCGCTCACCTCCGTCCCCGACAGCGTCCGCGGGTACACGTGGACGTCGGCCACGGAGCCGGGGAACGCCATGTACGGCGTCGTGGCCGACGCGCTGTTCACGCAGCCGCCGATGGTCAGGGGCAGGGAGGAGTCGTACTGCGGGCTGAGGTTGCTGGCCGCGCCCATCTGGACGCCGTCCTGGTAGAGGGACATCGTGCCGGTGCTGGAGTCACCGGCGACCGGGGCCCGGTAGGTGGCGACCAGGTGGGTCCAGGTGCCGACGGTTCCGGTGCCGTAGTCCCCTTCCGCGGTGGGGAAGGAGGAATTGTCGCCGTTGGCGGTCGTGGTCTGGAACATCCAGCCCTTGTTGCCGCTGTCGTAGGCGATGTAGAACGCCTGGTGGGTTGTCGTTCCCTGGCAGATGGCCGCGGTGCCCAGCGCTGAGTTGATCTCCACCCAGGCGGAGATCGAGTAGTCGCCGAGAGTGTTGACCGCGCTCTGCTTGCTCTTGAGGAAACCGGTGCTGCCGTCGAAGGCGGCGCTGCCGGACAGCCCGCTCGGCGCGTCCGGACCGAACGTGACGCCACCGGACGGGGTGAGCGGGTTGAGGGAGGCGGTGTCGGTGCCGTCCGACCCGAGCTTCCAGTCGTCCTCGGGCATGCCGTTGTCCCAGCCGGCCGGCACGATCACGCTGCTCGCGCCCGCCTGGCTCGCCGTCATCGCGTACGGGTAGACCTGCACGTCCGAGACGGAGCCGGGGAACTGGCCGTACGGCGTGGTCGCGTCGGGGCTGTTGACGCAGCCGCCGACGGTCAGGGGCAGGGAGGAGTCGTACTGCGGGGTGAGGTTGGTGGCGGTCCCCATCAGGGTGCCGTTCTGGTAGATCGACATCGCGCCCGTGCTGGAGTCACCGTCGACCGGTGCGGTGTAGGTGACCAACAGATGGGTCCAGGTGCCGACTACGCCGGTGCCGTAGTCCCCTTCCGCGGTGGGCCATTGGGCGTTCGCGTCGTTGGTGGTGGTGGTCTGGAACATCCAGCCCTTGTTGCCGCTGTCGTAGCCGAGGGAGAACGCCTGGTGCTGGCTGGTGCCCTGGCAGACGGCGGTGGCGCCGCTGGTCGGCGAGTCGAGCTTCACCCAGGCGGAGACGGTGTAGTCACCGAGGGTGTTGACCGCGGTGTGGTCGCTCTCCAGGAATCCGGTGCTGCCGTCGAAGGACGTGGCGCCGGCGGGGGCGTTGAGCGCGTCCGGTCCGGGCGCGTTGAAGGTCGCCCCGCCGACCGCGGTGAACGGGTTGTTCCCACGGGCGTCGGAGCCGTCGGTGGACAGGTCCCACTCGTTGTCGGAGGTGTCGCTGCCGGTGGCGAGCGGCACGATCAGGTTCGGCGCGATGCTGACGACGTCGGTGTTGGTGTCGTTCAGGTACCGGGCGGCGAGGTCGGAGTAGTACGCGTCGGACGGGTTGCCGTTGTAGAGGTCGGCCGTCTTCACGGTCGACCCGGTGGCCGTGCCGTCGGTGGAGACCGCCGCGGCGAAGTCGATCACCTGGGTCGGGTAGTTGAGGAGCAGGTCGTTGTTCACCTGCTCGCGTGCGGCCTCCTGCGTCGCCGTGCCCGGGTGGGCGGCGGTGAACGGCGGGATGGTGGTGAGGTAGACGGTGATGTTGGCGTCCTGCGTCACCGCCTGCCCGTTGATGTACGTCTGCCCGTCGTCGGTGTAGTACGAGCTGAGCTGGCTGTTGAGCGAGGCCAGTCCGCTCTCGACCTTCGTGGCGCAGGTGGTGGCGTCACCGGTGCAGTTGAGCAGGTCGGTGGCGCCGGTGGAGACGAGCACGGTGCGCACGTTGCCCTGGGCCAGCACGTTGCGGTCCAGCGGGTTGAGCGCGTTGGTCGGGTTGTCGTTGTTGGTGATCTGCGGGAGCAGGTTGTTGCTCAGGCTCCAGCCGTTGGTACCGGCGTTGAGTACGCCGTAGTCCACGGTCCCGTCCCCGTTGGGGTCGTCGACGATGGCGCCGGCGATGGCGTCGCTGAGGTGGTGCTTGCCGTCGCCGCTCGCGTTGTCCCCGTTGACGTTCTGGTCGCCGTAGAGGACCAGCGAACCGGTCGGGGCGGAGGTGGGCGTGGTGACGTCGATGCCCGCGAGGTACGGCAGACCGGTGTACGTCGTCTGCGTGAACGCGGTGGCCGAGGTGTCACCGGTGTGGTTGGCCGCGCCGCTCACCCACACGGGGGTCTGCGCCGAGGCATGGCCGGGCATGGCGGACACCGAGCCGTGCACCTGGAGGCTGACCAGCACGGTCGCCTGCTGTGCGACGGCCAGGGTCACCGGGTCGCTGGTCACGTCGCCGCCCGCCGGGACGGTGACCGAGGTGAGGCCGCCGAAGGCCAGCGGTACCGGTGCCGCGCCGGTCGTCGCACCGCCCGCGGTGCCGTCCTGGAGGGCGACGGAGGCCGCGTCGAAGGTCACGGGCGCGGTGCCCATGGCGTTGGACAGGTGGATGCGGACCCCGTTGCCGTCGTCGGTGCCGATGCTGACGTGCGCCGGGATGCGCAGCGTCTGCCCACCGCTGACGGTGGCGGTGCTGCCGCCGGACAGCTGCACCTTGGCGGTGTCCTGGACGGAGGACCAGGTGCCGACCCAGTGCTGGGTGCTCGTTCCGCTGCCGGTGAGGGTCAGCGGGCGCACGCCCATGCCGAGGATGTGCAGGGCGGGCTGGCCGGACTGGACGCCGTTGGTGAACAGCGGCAGGGAGATGCTGCTGACGACCGAGCCGGGGCAGACCAGCGGGACGCTGACCGCGAAGAGCTTCGGGCCGCTGCTGGGGCTGGTCTGGGTGTTGTTGCTGTGGTTCTGGTGCACCAGGGTCAGCGTGGCCGCGGAGGCCGGGCCGGTGATCCAGTCGGGCACGGTGTCCAGCTGGTACGACTGGTCGGCGGGGGCGCCGTTCGGGTCCAGGCAGTTGTTCTTGGCGTAGGTGATCGTGCCGGTCGCGCCCTTGGCCGCGCCGCCGGTGGCGAAGCCGACGAAGACCACGGCGTCACCGGTGTTCACCACGCCGGTGCCCGGCACGGTGACGGTCTGCCCGGAGGCCAGCATGTTGTCGTAGGTGCCGGTGCCGAAGTTCGGCAGTGTGACGGCGGCGCCGTTGACGGTCACCTTCTTGCCGCTCTGCCAGCCCGACGTGCCCGTCAGGTCGGCGGAGTTGATGCTGTTGCCGGAGCCGTCGGCGTCGGCCGGGCCGGTCGTGGTGGTGAAGGTGCTGGTGGCGGTGTTGTTGAGGCAGCTGCTGGTGCTGTTGATCGCGCAGGTCAGCGCCGGCGCGAGCCGCAGTACGTCGATGCCCGCCTGGAAGCCGGTGGAAGCGGTGTTCTTGCCGGTCAGGCTGAGGGTCAGGGTGTGCACGCCCTGCTTCAGCGTGAGCAGTTGGCCGTTCGCGTCCTTGGCCATGCCCAGGTTCACGAAGCGGGTGGTGACGTAGGAGTTGTACGCGTCGAAGCTGCTGAGCAGCGTGGACTCGGTGGGCTTGCCCGCATCCAGGACCAGGCGGTACATGCCGTAGTCCTTGGCCTTGGTCAGGTTGACCCCGAAGCTCCAGGGGCCGTCCTTCGGGATGTCGAAGCTGAACGTTGCGCTGTCACCTGCGGCGACCTTCGTGGTGCTGCTCTTGTTGGCGAGCATGGCCTGGTAGCCGTCGGCGAACTCGTAGCCGCTGCCCGCGGCCTGGCTGATCAGCTGACCGCCGCTGGAGGTCGTGGTCGCCTTGGGCACCACGGTCGTGGTGTTGTCCGCGTTGGTCGCCGTCCAGCCATTGATCATCTTGTCGCCGTAGGCGTACGTCGGCGTGCTGGTGCCGGCGAAGAAGGAGTACGGCGTCTGCGTGATGGACGTCGAGCCGGCCTGGTCCACGGCCTTGGCGTACAGGGTGTGCGGTCCTGCCTTGGCCGGTGCGAAGGCGGGGGAGGCACTGCCGTTGAGGACCGAGGTGCCGGTGCCGGCGGCGTTGTCCGAGCTGACGTAGTACGGCTTGCCCGGGACGATCGTCGTGGTCGTCGTCCACTTGGCGACGCTGGTGCTGTACACCGTGTTGCCGAGTGTGCCGTCCAGCGAGAACAGGTACCCGGTGATGTTGTTGGTGTGGTTGTTGCTGATCGTGAAGGTGCCCTTGTCGCCGTACGCGGCACCGATCTGCTTCGACGGGAACTGACTGGACGTCACCGTGGGCGCGGGTGGCGCAGTGGTGTCCACCGTGAAGGACTGGGTCTTCGTCCAGATGCCGGAGCCGGTGCCCACCCAGTAGCCGGCCGCGTTCTGTGCGGTGGCCTTCCAGGTGTAGGTGCCGTCCGGCAGGCTCGGGGTGGTCCAGTCACTGCCGTTGGTGTTGTACCGGGCGCGTTTCTTGGAGTCGAGGCCCGGGCCGAAGCCCTGACCGACCAGGGTTCCCGAGGAGTTGAAGACGTTGTAGTCGATGCGCACCAGCTCACTGCCGCCGGCCAGGTCGGGGTCGACCGCGCGCGCGGAGAGCGTCGGGGTGTGGGTGGTGGTCATCGTCTTGCCCATGCTCACCGTGGACGGCTTGATGGCGGGAGTGCCGGTGCCGTTCTTGAGCTTGGGCCGGTAGCTGTAGGTGACCGACATGGTGGCGCCGCCGCCGAACGCGAGCTGCTTCCACTGCGTCGCGTCGTTCATGTCGGGCGACTGGACCATCAGCGTCATGCTCTTCCAGCCGCCGGATGCCGCGCTCTTCGCCCGGGAGGTCACGTCGAACTCCAGGGACGGCGGGCTGACCCAGGAGTGGGCGCCGTCGGTGACCGGGCAGGTGCCGGCCTCGTGGCTCACGGGATTGGAACCGAGGGAGCCGGTGCGCCCCCCGGGCTCGTGGCCCCAGTACAGCGAGGAGGAGCCCCAGCCCGCGGGCCGGTCGGTGCCGTAGACGGCTGCCGGGGTGTCCGCGCAGGAAGCGGCGGAGAGCTGCTTCACGTAGAACGAGGCGTGGATGACCACAGCGCCCCTGATGCCGCTGGTGTTCATCTGGTAGTAGGTGCGCGCCCGTTCACCGTTGCCGGGGTTGTTGTTGTCCCACCCCGCGCGCGCGTTGGTCTCACCCGTGGTGGACGTCGAGTTGTAGACGTTCCAGCCGTTGTCGGAGATCCGTGCCCAGTCCAGCTGGGACGGCCTGCCGCTCCACTCCGGGTCCACGTAGACCGGGTAGGCGGTGCTCTTGGAAGTGAGCAACTCCTTGTCCAGGCCGAGCAGTTGTTTGCCGCTCTTGAGGCTCACCCGGACCTGGGCACGGTGCCCGCCCACCTTGACCGCAGCCTTGTGCTCGGCCCGGGCGGCCGAGACGGACGCGGTGTGCCCCAGGGGCGCACCGGCGGCCTTGTGGCCGGCGCTGTCCCACATCACCGCGGTGTCGCTGTGGAACACCGTCTCGCCCGTGCCCTTGTCCGTGGCCTGCGCACCGCCGTTGCGGGTGGGGCTCAGCTTCAGGTGGGCGGACGTGGTGTTGAACGCGAGGCGCTGGAGTCGGGGATCGGCCGCCGCCTTGGGGGACTTGACCACCAGGATCGAGGAGTAACCGGAGGCGTCCGCGGTCAACTGGAGGTCTACGTGCGGCAGTACCTCGGGGTAGGTGGCGGTGTCACCGGTTACGATGGGCTTCGGCAGTGCGTCCGGCCAGGAGAAGCCCAGCTTGTGCTTACCGCTGCGCATCGTGACCAGCGAGCCGGAGCCGCCGCCGGAGAAGGCCACGTCCGTGACGGCGGCCTTGGGCGCCCAGGTCCCGTCCGCCTTCCGAGCCAGTGTGGTGTCGATCGGCACCCACTTGCCGTGCTGCCG
Source organism: Streptomyces sp. NPDC002671 (assembly GCF_053592475.1). Lineage (NCBI taxonomy): Bacteria > Bacillati > Actinomycetota > Actinomycetes > Kitasatosporales > Streptomycetaceae > Streptomyces > Streptomyces sp. NPDC002671. Next base: position 410,259 of record NZ_JBSFVU010000001.1, on the reverse strand, counting down.
CGTGCGCTGCGGCATCGAGGAGTCGGTGCGGGTGAAGGTGCCGTCCGGGTTGGCCACCACCACCGTTCCCGTGTCGGTGAGCTGGTCGATGGTCACCGGCTTGCCGGTCGCCTTCGCGCGGGCGGAGGCCGACTCCGTCGGGTTGAGACGACTGGCCTCGGACTCGGAACGCTTACTGTGCGACTTCGCCTCAGGCGACCGGGCGGGGGCGGCGTCCGCCGCGTGGGCCGTCACCGTCGCGGTCAGTGACCCAGCAGCCAGGGCCGCGACCACGGCGACGGCGATGGGTCTGGACGCGGGGCGTCTGGACGCACGCAGGGGTGTGCGAGATGCGGACATCGAGAATGGGATTCCTTCGCGGGTCTAAGGCGGTCCCCCCGTGGGCCCGCAGCGCTGTGCATTCTGGGGCGCGGTAACGATCAGGTCCATCGCGATGTGATCGCCAACTGGCCGATGGTGGACCGTTTTTGATCGTTGCGCGCCAACTTGCCCTGTGAACAATGTGAGTTCTTTGTGGTTCCCCTGGAAAGATTTTGCCAAGGCCGTCAAACCGAAGCCCTACCTTGACCAAGCGGGGAGCTAGATCAACTTGTGCTTCCCGCTTTTTGACGTGCACTCAAAGTCGACCATTCCAGGGCGACTTGGGTGCTTCATTGACGGCGAAGGGGGTCACGCACATGGTGCGAAGAACGGGGTGGAGACGCGGTCCGGGGGCTTGGCGCCCCCCACAGATACGTCGTCGTACAGCGCTCGCGGTGACCGGTGCCCTGGTGCTGTCGGGTCTGCTTCCCGCCCAACTGGCCGAGGCAGCCTCCTCGCCGAAGCGCCACGTGTCGGCGCCGGCCGTTCCGCATGACAAGCACATCCCGTTCACCCGCGCCACGCCCCACAGGGGCGCCGCGCACAAGGGGTTCAAGCACTACGACCCCACGGTGCGCGTGAAGCTGCCCGCGCCGGGCAGCGCCGAGATCACTCTGCCTGTCGCTGCGGCCTCGACGCGGCTGTCCGCCAAGGCGAGCCAGGTGCGGGCCGGCGACACGCCCGTCCTCCTCGGTGCCGCTCCGACCGTATGGCCCCAGGCGGGTGCCGTCGCCGGGTCGCAGCGGGTGCGGGTGACGGTGCTGGACCAGAAGGCCGCGCGTGCCGCCGGTGTCCACGGTGTGCTCTTCACGCTCCAGCGCACCAGTGCAGGAAGCGGCAAGGTCGCCGTGCGGGTGGACGACTCGTCGTTCCGCTACGCCTTCGGCGGTGACTTCGCCGCGCGTCTGCACCTGGTCCAGCTGCCGCAATGTGCCCTGCAAAACCCGAAATTGACGAAGTGCCAGGTGCAGACGCCGGTGCGCACCGCGCCCGGGAAGCTGTCCGCCCAGGTCTCCGTGCCGGGGATGCCCGCGGCTGTGACCGGCGCGGTCTCTTCTCACTCGGCGAAGGCCGCATCCAGCCCGATGCTTGTCATGGCTGCAACAGCCGGGGCGGGCGGTTCGTCCGGCGACTACTCGGCGACGAACCTGTCGCCGGCGGGTACGTGGTCGGTCTCCGGCAACACCGGTGCATTCACCTACAGTTACCCGATCACGGTTCCGGCGGCGATCGGCGGCGCGCCCCCGAAGGTGGACCTGTCGTACGACTCCTCCAGCCAGGACGCGCGGACGGAGGGGACGAACAACCAGTCCTCCTGGCTCGGCGACGGCTGGTCCACGACGGAGAACTTCGTCGAGCGCACCTACAAGCCGTGCAGCGACGACTCGTCCTCGGGTGCGCCGAAGAATGACGGCGACAGCTGCTGGGCGGGGCAGATCCTGACCCTGTCGCTGAACGGCAAGTCCACGCAGATCGTCTACGACGACGCCTCCAAGACCTTCCACCCGGCCACGGACGACGGCACCACGAAGATCGAGGACTTGACCGGGTCGGCGACCAACGGCACGGACAACAAGGAGTACTTCAAGGTCACCCAGGGTGGCGTGCAGTACTTCTTCGGCCTCAACCGGCTGCCGGGCTGGGCCAGCGGCAAGGACGAGACGAAGTCGGTGTGGACCATGCCGGTCTACCAGGCACACGGCGGGTTCTCGGCGTGCCCGGACAGCACGGACTTCGCCGCGACGTCGTGCACGCTGGGGTATCGGTTCAACCTGGACTATGCGGTGGACCTGCACGGCAATGCCACGGCCTGGTACTACTCGCCGGAGACGGGCTACTACGGCGCGGACATGAAGGACACCGCGGTCTCCTACACCCGTGGCGGCACGCTCTCGCGCATCGACTACGGCATGACGTCCTCGACGGTCTACTCGGGGACCGCGCCGGAGCAGATCCTCTTCGACACGGCCGAGCGGTGCATCGCGGGTACTCCGGCGGGCAACACCTGTGCGGACAGCCAGTTCACGGTCGCCAATGCGGCGTACTGGCCGGATGTGCCGATCGACCTAAACTGCACGTCGGGGTCGACGAACTGCACCAATCACGGGCCGAGTTTCTGGTCCCGTAAGCGGCTGACCTCCATCACGACGCAGATCCAGACCGGCGGGGTCACCAAGCAGGTCGACAAGTACAGCTTCACCCAGTCCTTCCCGGACGGCGGTGACCATGCCCCGACGCTGTGGCTGGACTCGGTGCAGCGCACTGGTCTGGACACGCTGGGTGGTGCGTCGGGCAGTACGTCGACGCCGTCGGTGAGTTTTGACCCGCCGTTGCAGCTGCCGAACCGGGTGGGCACGATTCCGCAGATGCCGCTGATGTACCACGACCGGATCCAGACGGTCACCAGCGAGACCGGCGCGGAGACGACGGTCACCTACGACCGGCCCGACTGCTCCACGGCTCCGGCGAGCGACCCCAACGACCCGACCGACGCGGCGGCCAAGAACTTCGCCTCCACCAACACCCTGTCCTGCTTCCCCGTGTACTGGACACCGACGGGGCAGCCGTCGCCGTGGATGGACTGGTTCTACAAGTACAAGGTCAGCTCGGTCGTCGCCACGGACCCGCACAACTCCTACCAGGACGGCACCCAGCCCGAGCTGGAGACGGACTACACGTACAAGGGCAACCCGGGCTGGCACTACGACGACAACGAGGTCGTCAAGGCGAAGAACCGCACGTGGGGTCAGTTCCGTGGCTACCCGGAGGTGGACGTCACCACCGGTGACCCGAACGTCTTCCACTACACGAACGGCGCGAAGGTCTACGACCAGAAGACGCTGTCGAAGAGCTACTACTTCCTGGGCATGAACGGCGACACCCTGCCCGGCGGCAAGACCCGCTCGGTGCCGTCGCTGACCAGCCAGGACGGCGCGACCTCGGTCACCGACGACAACGCGCTGGGCGGCCAGGTCTTCGAGTCCGACACCTACACCGCCTCCGGCGGCAGCCTGAACAAGGCTGTGGTCAACGTCCCCACGGTCATCGGCCCCACCGCCACCCGCAACCGCAGCGGTATGCAGGACCTGACGGCGCAGATGGTCCGCGGCGCCAAGACGCTGACCCGCGAGGCCGTGTCGTACGGCTGGCGCAAGACCGAGAGCGACACCTTCTACGAGACGACGCTCGGCAAGCCCACCACCGGTGAGCCCGTGCAGGTCGACGACCGCGGTGAGACCGCCGACAGCAACAACGTCGCCAAGTGCACCTACACCCGCTACCTGTCCAACACCAGCCCGCTGTTGACCCTGCCCTCCGAGACCATCACCACGGCCCAGGACTGCTCCACCGCCGGAGCGGCCCCGAGCGGGACGCTGCTCTCGGACAACCGCACCTCATACGACGGTCACGCCTTCGGCTACGACGGCGACGGCCGGACGAACCCCGCCCTTCCGACGCGCGGCGAGGCCACCCTGGTGCAGGCCGCGGCGGCGGCTTCCGGCGCGACCGCGACCGCGTTCGTCGACCAGACCGCCAGCAACTACGACAGCTACGGGCGCGTCACCAAAACGACCCGTACCCCCAACTCCGTCTCCCCTGACGGCAAGAGCCTGTCCCAGTCCGTCTTCACCTCCTACAGCCCGACCAGTGGCGAGCTGCCCACCAGCACCACGACCGTCACCCAGGTCACCCCGGGTACGGACTGCTCCGCGGTCACCGTGTCGTCCAAGGACTGCCAGCTGACCACCACGGCCCAGGACCCGGCCCGCGTCCAGCCCACCGCCAAGACCGATGCGGCAGGCCTGATCACCTCGCTGACCTATGACGCCCTCGGCCGCCTCACCGCCGCCTGGCTGCCGAACGAGAACAAGGCCACCGGCGCTCCGGCGAACATGACCTACACCTACAGCCTGTCCCAGACGGCGCCGTCGGTCGTGACCGCCAGCACGCTGCTGGACAACGGCAGTTACAAGGTCAGCGAGACGCTGCAAGACGCCATGCTGCGTACGCTGCAGACGCAGACCACCGCCGAGAACGGCACGACCACGGTCTCGGACACGCAGTATGACTCGCACGGCTGGACGGTAGGCACCAACAACGCCTACAACATCGGGGGCAACCCCGGCGCCAAGCTGGTCTCGGTCTCCCAGGTGTCCATCCCGGACACCACCGTCACCGACCACGACGGCCTCGGGCGGGCGAGTCTGGTCACCGAGGAGCACGCCGGGTCCAAGACCTGGGCCACGACCACCGCCTACGCCGGTGACAGGACCACCGTCCTGCCGCCCAAGGGCGGGGTGGCCAGCACCACGGTGACCAACGCTCGCGGCCAGACCACGGAATTCGACCAGTACACCGGGCTGCCCACCCTGAGCGGGTCCGCGTCGGCCGGTTTCACCGCCACCGGCGGCACCACCTCGGCAACCACCTACACCTACTTCCCCAACGGGAAGCAGCGCCAGGTCACCGGCCCGGACAAGGTGGTTTGGTCGTTCGGCTACGACCTGCTCGGCCGTAAGACCTCCCAGACCGACCCCGACGCGGGCGGCAGTAACTACGGCTACGACGATGCCGGCAACATGGTGTCCACCAAGGACGCCAAGCAGGTCGAACTCGATTACACCTACGACCTGCTGGGCCGCAAGCTGACGGGCACGGACAAGGCCAAGGACGGCTTCCAGTTCGCCTCCTGGGCCTACGACACCATCCGGATCGGTCTGCCGACCTCGTCCACCCGTTACGTCCAGGGTGTGACCGGCGGGTACACGACCGCCACCACCGGCTACACAAGCCTTGGCAAGCCCACCGGCACCAAGATCACCCTGCCCACGTCGGAGGCCCCGCTGCCGTCGACGTACACGACCACCTTCACGTACACGACGCACACCCAGACGCTGGCCACGCAGAGCGACCCGCGCACCCAGGGCCTGCTGAACGAGGTCATCACCTACAGCCACGACGCCCTGGGCGCCCCGCTGAAGACGAGCAGCAGCATCAACACCTACGTCGGGGACACCGTCCTCACCAACTACGGTGAGCCGTCTCAGGTCACGATGGGGGCGTCGACGAACCCGGCCTGGGTTACCTACAGCTACGACGACCAGACGCGCCGGCTGACCGACCGTCTGATCACCCGTACTCAGGCGCCCGGGCCGACGGTCGACGACACCAAGTACACCTACGACGCCGCGGGCAACCCGACGTCCACGACCGACCAGCAGTCGGAGACCGGTAACACCGTCACCGACCAGCAGTGCTACAGCTACGACACCCTGAACCGGCTCACCGACGCCTGGACGGCCAACGACAACTGCGCCGCCAACCCGCCCACGACCAGCACTCTTACCACAACGCCTGGCTCGTACTGGCAGTCCTTCGGCTACGACGCCATCGGCAACCGCAAGCAGAGCGTCGACCACGCCATCGGCAGCTCCGGTACCACGTCCACCACCGGCTACACCGACGGCTGCACCACGGGCTGCAACACCACCGGCACACAGCCGCACACCCTGACCGCCACCACCGGTGGCACGAACCCGACGAAGTTCGGCTACGACGAGGACGGCAACCTGCACACCCGGACCCCCACCAGCGGGCCGGGCCAGACCCTGACCTGGGACGACGAGGGCCACCTGGCCCAGGTGGACATCGACGGCACCAGCCCGTCGACCACCAAGTACCTCTACGACGCGGACGGCAACCAGCTCATCCGCCGCGACCCCGGGCAGACCACGCTGTTCGCCGGCGACACCGAGATCGTCGTCAACACCAGCGTCACCCCCAACGTGCTGCTCGGTGCCATGCGCACCTACGTCCACGGCGGCGGCGCCGGTGTGCCCATGGCCGTCCGCTCCAGCCTGTCCGGCGGCGGACTGAAGTACCTCTTCGGCGACCCGCACGGCACGGCCAACCTGTCCATGGACGCCACCACCCAGCAGGTCGCCCGCAAGCAGTACACGCCCTACGGGCAGCCACGCTCCAGCGCCAACACCACCGCCTGGCCCGACCCCACCCACTCCTACCTCGGCAAACCCCAGGACACGAGCACCGGCTACACCGACGTCGGCGCCCGTAAGTACGACCCGACCCTGGGCAGCTTCATCAGCGCCGACCCCGTCTTCGAGGCCGCCAACCCGCAGGAGCTCGGCGGCTACACCTACGCCGGGGACAACCCCCTCACCAACAGCGACCCCACGGGTCTCCGACTGGCCTGCGGTCCCGAATACGGCCGTGATGCACCTGCCTGCCCCACGCACGGCAGCGTTGGCGGTGGCGGCGGCGGTGACAGCGACGCGCAGCCGACCGTGGACGACATGATGGACGAAGTCATGAACGCCGGCTTCGGGGCGACGCCCGATGGGTCGGTCCGCGGGAGGTTCAATGTCGGGAGGGGCCCGAACCGAGGCATCATCCGCATGACCTTCTTCATCCACACGAAGCTGGCGGCGCTCGGCATGCTGCTCGGCGACAAGCGTGAGGCATCCATAGACCCGGACCTGCCGTACCGGATGTCGCTTGTGTGGAACACCGAATTGGGCGAGTGCACCTTTACGATCACCGCGTCCCACACCACTCCTTCGAAGCATCTCGTGGCAGATGGGGTCGGCCTCCTCGCCCGCACCAAAATGGTCGACGATCCGAGCAAGACGATCCATGCCAACCCGCTGAAGCTCGAGGGGTGGCCGGGTGACACCTGGGGCGGCGACAACGTCGTGGACGTCGATACCCTCGGGCACAAGTCGACCCCCGACCAGCTCGACATCGGCGTGCACGGCGTCAACAGCCTGATGAACTTCTTCGCGGTCGACAACTCGATCAAGATCAAGGCGACGCGAACCTCCGTCTCCGTGAGCCGGCAGGGGGACGCCTATCCTGATATGGAAGTGGTCCAGTACCGGACCAACCAGGCGCCGCGCGTGATCGCTACGGATCGCATGGCGAGCGACAGCGGCATGGACTCGGCTCCCTGGTGGGGCACGAAGATCAACAAGACCTGGACGGACGGGAAATGCGTGATGGGATGCTGACGCAAGAGACGGAATCCTCGGCCGGCCCCGGCGTGCGCCGGGTGCTGGAGCGGATCGGGCGTTGCGTCCTGACGTATGTGGCCCTGTATGCCGCGACGTGGGTGGTCATTGCCCTCGTCGTGCCCTGGGAGGACTCGTTCGCCCAGGTCATGCGGCTCGGCTTCGGCATGCTGGCCATCATCGGCACACCGACGCTGCTCCTCGCTCTCCTCGCGGGCCTGGCTCACACGCAGATGGACGTCACCAGGTTCCGGATCGCGCTCGCCTTCCCGATGGCGCTTTTCGCGCTGCCTCTCGTGGGGGCGAGTACGGCGGAGCCGCTGCTGCTCCAGCTCCTGTCTCAGATCGCGTTCGCCGCGTACCTGATGCCCGCACCACTCGTTCCGGAGAACTGGACGGCGCAACCGCAATAGCCTGGTCGGTCTGAGGACTGACGGCCGATGCCCCGGTGGAGAAATCCGCCGGGGCATCGGCCGTGTGCGGCGAACGAACAGCCTTCCATCGTCTCGTGATCACCAACTGACCGGCGGAGGACCGTTTTTGATCGATGCGCGTCAACTTGCCCTGTGAACTAGGTGAGTTCTTTGTGATTCTTCTGGGAAGACTTTGCCAAGGCCCTCAAACCGAAGCCCTACGGTGATCCCCGCGGGGGGCTAGATCGACTCGTGCTCCCTCTTCTTGACGTGCACTCAAAGTCCCCAGGCCTTGGGCGACTTGGGTGCTTCTTGATTTGTGGAGGGGGTCGCGCACATGGTGCGAAGAACGGGGTGGAGACGCAGACCGGGGGTTTTGCACTCCCGATACCTACGTCGTCGTACGGCGCTCGCGACGGTCGGGGCCCTGGTGCTCACGGGTCTGCTTCCCGCCCAGCTGGCCGCGGCGGCCTCCTCGCCGAAGCGCCACGTGTCGGCGCCGGCCGTTCCGCATGACAAGCACATCCCGTTCACCCGCGCCACGCCCCACAGGGGCGCCGTGCACAAGGGGTTCAAGCACTACGACCCCACGGCGCACGTGAAGCTGCCCGCGCCGGGCAGCGCCGAGGTCACCCTGCCCGTCGCCGCCTCCTCCACGCGGCTGTCCGCCAAGGCGACTCAGGTGCGGGCCGGCAACACCCCCGTCCTGCTCGGCGCCGCCGCTGTCGCACGGCCCCAGGCGAGCGCCGTCACCGGATCACAGCGCGTGCGGGTGACGGTGCTGGACCAGAAGGCCGCGCGTGCCGCCGGTGTCCACGGTGTGCTCTTCACGCTCCAGCGCACCAGTGCAGGAAGCGGCAAGGTCGCCGTGCGGGTGGACGACTCGTCGTTCCGCTACGCCTTCGGTGGAGACTTCGCCGCGCGTCTGCACCTGGTCCAGCTGCCGCAATGTGCCCTGCACAACCCGAAATTGACGAAGTGCCAGGTGCAGACGCCGGTGCGCACCGCGCCCGGGAAGCTGTCCGCCCAGGTCTCCGTGCCGGGGATACCCGCGGCCCCGGCCGGCGCGGCCTCTCCTCGCTCGGCGGCAGCCGCCTCCGGCTCCATGCTTGTCATGGCTGCCACATCCGGGACCTCCGGCTCGTCCGGTGACTACGCGGCGACGAGCCTGTCCCCGGGCGGCTCCTGGGCGACCTCCGGCAACACCGGGGCGTTCACGTACGCGTACCCGATCGCGGTCCCCGCGGCGATCGGCGGCGCGGCGCCGAAGGTGGACCTGTCGTACGACTCCTCCAGCCAGGACGCGCGGACGGAGGGGACGAACAACCAGTCCTCCTGGCTCGGTGACGGCTGGTCCTCGACGGAGAGCTTCGTCGAGCGTACGTACAAGCCGTGCAGCGACGACTCGTCCTCGGGTGCGCCGAAGAATGACGGCGACAGCTGCTGGGCGGGGCAGATCCTGACCCTGTCGCTGAACGGCAAGTCCACGCAGATCGTCTACGACGACGCCTCCAAGACCTTCCACCCGGCTCAGGACGACGGCACCACGAAGATCGAGGACTTGACCGGGTCGGCGACCAACGGCACGGACAACAAGGAGTACTTCAAGGTCACCCAGGGTGGCGTGCAGTACTTCTTCGGCCTCAACCGGCTGCCGGGCTGGGCCAGTGGCAAGGACGAGACGAAGTCGGTGTGGACCATGCCGGTCTACCAGGCACACGGCGGGTTCTCGGCGTGCCCGGACAGCACGGACTTCGCCGCGACGTCGTGCACGCTGGGGTATCGGTTCAACCTGGACTATGCGGTGGACCTGCACGGCAACGCCACCGCCTGGTACTACACCCCGGAGACTGGTTACTACGGCGCGGACATGAAGGACACCGCTGTCGCCTACACCCGCGGCGGCACGCTGGCGCGTATCGACTACGGCATGACGTCCTCGACGGTCTACTCGGGGACCGCGCCGGAGCAGATCCTGTTCGACACGGCCGAGCGGTGCATCGCGGGGACTCCGGCGGGCAACACCTGTGCGGACAGTCAGTTCACCGCGGCGAACGCGGCGTACTGGCCGGACGTGCCGATCGACCTGAACTGCACGTCGGGGTCGACGAACTGCACGAATCACGGGCCGAGTTTCTGGTCGCGTAAGCGCCTGACGTCGATCACGACGCAGATCCAGAGCGGTGGGGCGACGAAGCAGGTCGACAAGTACAGCTTCACCCAGTCCTTCCCGGACGGCGGTGACCATGCCCCGACGCTGTGGCTGGACTCGGTGCAGCGCACCGGCCTGGACACGCTGGGTGGTGCGTCGGGCAGCACCTCGACGCCGTCGGTGAGCTTTGACCCGCCGCTCCAACTGCCCAACCGGGTCGGCACGATCCCGCAGATGCCGCTGATGTACCACGACCGGATCCAGACGGTCACCAGCGAGACGGGCGCGGAGACGACGGTTGTCTACGACCGGCCGGACTGTTCCACCGCCCCGGCCAGCGACCCGAACGACCCGACGGACGCGGCGGCCAAGAACTTCGCCTCCACCAACACGCTCTCGTGTTTCCCGGTGTACTGGACGCCCTACGGGCAGCCGTCGCCGTGGATGGACTGGTTCTACAAGTACAAGGTCAGCTCGGTCGTCACCACGGACCCGCACAACTCCTACCAGGACGGCACCCAGCCCGAGCTGGAGACGGACTACGCCTACAAGGGCAACCCGGGCTGGCACTACGACGACAACGAGGTCGTCAAGGCGAAGAACCGTACCTGGGGTCAGTTCCGTGGCTACCCGGAGGTGGACGTCACCACCGGTGACCCGAACGTCTTCCACTACACGAACGGCGCCAAGGTCTACGACCAGAAGACGCTGTCGAAGAGCTACTACTTCCTGGGCATGAACGGCGACACCCTGCCCGGCGGCAAGACCCGCTCGGTGCCGTCGCTGAGCAGCCAGGACGGCGCGACCTCGGTCACCGACGACAACGCGCTGGGCGGCCAGGTCTTCGAGTCGGACACTTACACCGCCTCCGGCGGCAGCCTGACCAAGGCCGTCGTCACCGTGCCGACGATCATCGGTCCCACGGCCACCCGTAACCGCAGTGGCCTGTCGGACCTGACGGCACAGATGGTCCGCAGCGCCAAGACGCTGAGCCGTCAGTCCGTGTCGTACGGCTGGCGCAAGACCGAGACCGACACCTTCTACAACACGACGCTGGACAAGCCCACCACCGGTATGCCGGTGCAGGTCGACGACCGCGGTGAGACCGCGGACACCGACAATGTCGAAAAGTGCACCTACACCCGCTACCTGTCGAACCCCGACCTGTCGCTGACGCTGCCCTCCGAGACCATCACCACCGCCCAGGACTGCTCCACCGCCGGAGCGACCCCGAGCGGGACGCTGCTCTCGGACAACCGCACCTCCTACGACGGTCACGCCTTCGGCTACGACGGCGACGGCCGGACGAACCCCGCCCTTCCGACGCACGGCGACGCCACCCTGGTGCAGGCCGCGTCGGCGGCGAGCGGCGCGACCGCGACCTCGTTCATCGACCAGGCCGCCTCCAGCTACGACACCTACGGCCGCACCACGAAGGCCACCCGCACCCCCAACTCCGCCTCGCCCGACGGCAAGAGCTTGAGCCAGTCCGTCTTCACCTCCTACAGCCCGGTCAGCGGCGAGCTGCCCACCAGCACCACGACCGTCACCCAGGTCACCCCGGGTACGGACTGCTCCGCGGTCACCGTGTCGTCCAAGGACTGCCAGCTGACCACCGCGACCCAGGACCCGGCCCGGGCCCTGCCCACCGCCAAGACCGATGCGGCAAGCCTGCTCACCTCGCTGACCTATGACGCCCTCGGCCGCCTGACGGCGGTGTGGCTGCCCAACGAGATCAAGGCCAACAGCGCACCGGCGAACACGACCTACACCTACAGCCTGTCCCAGACGGCGCCCTCGGTCGTGGCCACCAACACACTGGTGGACAACGGCAGTTACAAGACCAGCGAGACCCTGTACGACGCGATGCTGCGCTCCCTCCAGACGCAGACCACCGCCGAGAACAGCACGACCACCGTCTCGGACACGCAGTACGACTCGCACGGCTGGACGGTAGGCACCAACAACGCCTACAACGTCGGCGGCAACCCCGGCAGCAAGCTGATCTCGGTCTCCCAGGTGTCCATCCCGGACACCACCGTCACCGACCACGACGGCCTCGGGCGGGCGGACCTGCTCACCGAGGAGCACGCCGGGACCAAGACCTGGGCCACGACCACCGCTTACACCGGTGACAGGACCACCGTCCTGCCGGCCAAGGGCGGGGTGGCCACCACCACGGTGACCAACGCCCGCGGCCAGACCACCGAACTCGACCAGTACACCGCGCTCCCCACCCTGAGCGGATCCGCGTCGGCCGGTTTCACCGCCACCGGCGGCACCACCTCGGCCACCACCTACGGCTACAACTCCGCAGGTCAGCGGACGCGGGTGACCGGCGCCGACAAGACCGAGTGGTCGTTCGGCTACGACCTGCTCGGCCGTAAGACCTCGCAGACCGACCCCGACGCGGGCGGCAGCAACTACGGCTACGACGATGCCGGCAACATGGTGTCCACCAAGGACGCCAAGCAGGTCGAGCTCGACTACACCTACGACCTGCTGGGCCGCAAGCTGACGGGCACGGACAAGGCCAAGGCCGGTTTCCAGTTCGCCTCCTGGGCCTACGACACCATCCGGATCGGTCTGCCGACCTCGTCCACGCGCTACGTCCAGGGTGTGACCGGCGGGTACACGACCGCCACCACCGGCTACACCAGCCTCGGCAAGCCCACCGGCACCAAGATCACCCTGCCCACGTCGGAGGCCCCGCTGCCGTCGACGTACACGACCACCTTCACGTACACGACGCACACCCAGACGCTGGCCACGCAGAGCGACCCGCGCACCCAGGGCCTGCTGAACGAGGTCATTACCTACGGCCACGACGCGCTCGGCAACCCGACCACCACGGGCAGCAGCATCAACACCTACGTGGCGGCCACGGTCCTCACCAACTACGGTGAGCCCTCGCAGATCACCATGGGGGCCTCGACCAACCCGGCCTGGATCACCTACAGCTACGACGACCAGACGCGTCGGCTGACCGACCGTCTGATCACCCGTACTCAGGCGCCCGGGCCGACGGTCGACGACACCAAGTACACCTACGACGCCTCGGGCAACCCGACGTCCACGACCGACCAGCAGTCGGAGACCGGTAACACCGTCACCGACCAGCAGTGCTACAGCTACGACACGCTGAACCGGCTCACCGACGCCTGGACGGCCAACGACAACTGCGCCGCCAACCCGCCCACGACCAGCACTCTTACCACAACGCCTGGCTCGTACTGGCAGTCCTTCGGCTACGACGCCATCGGCAACCGCAAGCAGAGCGTCGACCACGCCATCGGCAGCTCCGGCACGACATCCACCACCGGCTACACCGACGGCTGCACCACGGGCTGCAACTCCACCGGTGCGCAGCCGCACACCCTGACCGCCACCACCGGTGGCACGAACCCGACGAAGTTCGGCTACGACGAAGACGGCAACCTGCGCACCCGGACCCCCACCAGCGGCCCGGGCCAGACCCTGACCTGGGACGACGAGGGCCACCTGGCTCAGGTGGACATCGACGGCACCAGCCCGTCGACCACCAAGTACCTCTACGACGCGGACGGCAACCAGCTGATCCGCCGCGACCCCGGTCAGACCACGCTGTTCGCCGGTGACACCGAGATCGTCGTCAACACCAGCGTCACCCCCAACGTGCTGCTCGGTGCCGTGCGCACCTACGTGCACGGTGGCGGCGCCGGTGTGCCGATGGCGGTCCGCTCCAGCCTGTCCGGCGGCGGGCTGAAGTACCTCTTCGGTGACCCGCACGGCACGGCCAACCTGTCCATGGACGCCACCACCCAGCAGGTCGCCCGCAAGCAGTACACGCCCTACGGGCAGCCACGCTCCAGCGCCAACACCACGGCCTGGGCCGATCCGACCCACTCCTATCTCGGCAAACCCCAGGACACGAGCACCGGTTACACCGACGTCGGCGCCCGTAAGTACGACCCCTCCCTGGGCAGCTTCATCAGCGTCGACCCCGTCTTCGAGGCGACCAAGCCGCAGGAACTGGGCGGGTACACCTACGCCGCGGACAACCCGATCAACAACAGCGACCCCAGCGGTCTGGAAAGCTGCTACCCGGTGTACTGCAGCGGGGACCACGGTACGTACGGCGACCTGCCCCCGATCCCGCCGCCCCCGAGCGGCGACGGTGGTAACGGTGGCCACCACGGCGGTGGCGGCGGCTGCGACTCCGCCTGCCTGGCAGCCCTGGAAGCGCTCCAGCACCACGTCTGGAAGGACGACTCGAACGAGAAGCTGGTGCACTCGGCGCTCGCGGCCCAGCTCAAGGCGTACGTCATGACCATCGCCGGCAACAGGCACCCCTGCCAGGCAGGTGCGAGCGTCGCGTCCGGCACCATGGCGGCCTGCAACTACCTGGGTGGCAACTCACCGCAGCTGAGCTGGCAGGATCTGCTCAAGCTCTGGGCGGGTGGCAAGGGCGCGAACGTCCCGTTCGACGCCGGCAGCCCGCTCACCCAGCAACTGGCGACGGACAAGCACAACATGGGCATCATCCGGCGACTGAAGGAGAAGCTTGAGGCCGACGACTTCAGCGCGGACATCAACGCCCTCGGCGGACAGGACGACTACGTCGACGGCAAGAACCTGGGGGAGAAGCTGGGCAACTTCCCGAAGGACATGCTCGGAATGGCGACCAACGGCCACCACGGTACGGAGACTCCCGACGCCTTCACCGGCGGCTACGACGTGGTCTACCAGGTGGTCAACGAGAACCGCAGCAGTCGCAGCTTCACGGTGGCGTTCGCGGCCTTCAACGACACGGGGACCGCTTCACTGATCCACTTCGGGATGCCGGACGTGAAGCAGGGCTACGGCGGTGCCAGTGTGTACCAGACCTACTACTGGACCATGGAGGTGCACTGAGATGACGCAGCGCCCTGGCGGACTGTCGGACGCCCGGCCCGACAGCCTCTGGCGTCCGGCCCGCTGGGCGCTGCTCCTGGTGCTCGTGCTGTCGTTCGCCACCACGCTGCTGCGCGTCGTACCGGCCTCCGGGTCGACGCGCGAGCTGGTGGCGGACATCAAGGCCGGCCGGACGCACTCGGTGCAGATGGACGCCGAGGGCACGGATGTCACGGTGCGCTGGAGCACCGGTCCGCTCGACGAGCACAGTTACGTCTACCGTCCGGCCGGCTTCGTCGCGGGCACCGACGAGGCCGCCCGCGACTTCAGGGCGACCGTGACCCGGGCGGCGGGCGCCTCCGCGGAGCGGATCCGGTTCCGCGACTTCGACGCCACGTACGGCGCCGGGGGCCTGACCCTGCTGGTGCCCGTCGCCTACGTCCTGCTCACGCCGTGGACGTGGCTCAGGTACCTGGCGATCCTCACGGGGGTGGTCGTCCTGGCCCGGATGCTCACCGCTCGGCGGCACCGCCTGGCCAGTGGCCCCGCCTGGGCCCTGGCCGGGCTCATCACGGGGGCGGGTTTTCTGGCTTATCTGTGGGCCGAATCCGGGTCCGGGCCCAGGGAGTTGGCGGCCGTGACCGCGACTCCGCGCTGGTGGCGTGCGTGGCTGGCCGCGCTGGCCACCGGTGCGGGGATGGCCGTGCTCGGAGCCGCCGTCCTCTTCGCGGCCGGGCGCTTCTGACTCCGTATCACTCGAGCGCGGACGGATTCTGGCGAGAGAAGAAGATCACGTCCGCCGGTGCGGTCTTGGCCATGCACGCGACACGCGGTACGGTCTGTCCGAATCGACGACGGTACGACGGAAGCCGGTGGGAATCCGGCACGGTCGCGCCACTGTGAGCGAGGCGCCCCTGGCGGCTCGTTAGTCAGACCCGTGGCTGTCGTCCTGTGCACCACCGAGATGGGACGCGAACTCCCAGAGGAGGTTCTGCCATGGCGCAGACCGTCGCCCAGCCGACCGCCACCACCCCCGCCGTACCCGCCACGCTGCCGCTGAAGGCCATCGCTCCCTGGGCGGTCTTCTTCGGCATCCTGATGCTCGTCCTGCTGTACTTCGTCGGTGCCGAACAGGGCGCCTCCTCCGTGTTCAACGGCACGGACGTCCACGAGTGGGTGCACGACGCCCGCCACCTGCTCGGTTTCCCCTGCCACTGAGGCCGGGGCACCGCACTCACATGAACTCCGCAACAGTAAGAAAGCTCCTCGTGCGGGGCATGCTCGCCGGCCTTGCGGCCGGCGGGCTCGCCCTCGTCATCGCCTACTTCCTCGGCGAGCCGAACATCGACAGCGCGATCAGCTACGAAGACGCCCACTCCCACGGGCACGAGATGGAAGTCGTCTCCCGCTCCCTGCAGTCCACCGCGGGCCTCGCCACCGGTGTCCTGGTCTACGGGGTGTCCTTCGGCGGCATCGCCGCGCTCGCCTTCTGCTTCGCCCTCGGCCGGGTCGGCCGCTTCTCCCCGCGAGCGACCGCGCTGCTGCTGTGCGGCTGCGCGCTGCTCGCGGTGTACGTCGTGCCGTTCCTGAAGTACCCGGCGAGCCCGCCGTCGGTCGGCGACCCGGACACGATCGGCAAGCGGACCACCCTGTACTTCCTGATGATGCTGCTCAGCGTGCTCCTCGCGATCGCCGCCGTGATCGTCGGCAAGCGGCTAGCGCCCTCGCTGGGCAACTGGTACGCCACCGTCGCGTCGGTGGCCGGCTACGTCCTCCTGATCGGGCTGGCCTTCGCCTTCCTGCCGGTCATCAACGAGGTGCCGAAGGACTTCTCGGCCACCCTGCTGTGGCGGTTCCGGCTCTCCGCCCTGGCCATCCAGGTCACCCTGTGGTCCGGCTTCGGTCTGCTCTTCGGTGAACTGGCCGAGCGGCTGCTGTCGCCGAGGCCCGCGGCCTCCCCCGCGGGGCAGGCGCTCTCGCTTCACTGACCCGGTACGGCCCCCAGGGCGTGCCCCAGTCGCAGGTTCCAGCGGCCGGACCGGCCGGTGATCTCCGTCGCCGTGAGCGGCGGGACGTCGATCCGCCAGAACGCCGGTCCGGGCGCGTCCAGGACGTTCACCGTCACCGCCCGGATCACCTCCGGCTCGACCACGGCCACCATGCGCCCGTCGGCCCGGCCGCACGCCTCCAGCCACTGCGCGACCCGCTCGCACAGGTCCCGTACCGACTCCCCGCCGTGCGGCGCGGCGCCCGGGTCGGACAGCCAGTGGGCCACCGCTTCGGGTTCGGCGGTGCCGACCTCTTCGAGGGTCCGGCCCCGCCACCGGCCCACGTCCAGGCCGGCCGGTGCCGGCTCCGCCGAGGCGCCGAGGCCGAGCGCGGCAGCCGTCTCGCGGCAGCGCACGGTGGGGGAGACGAGGACACGCCCGGCGGCGGGCAGCCGCCCTGCCGCCGCTTCGGCCTGTGCCGCTCCGCCGTCGTCGAGCGAGTCGCCGTCGTCGAACCGGGCCCGCCGCAGGGACGGGGTGGTCGCGGGGGAGATGAGGGTGACACGGCTGGTCACGCGGGCGGTCCTCCTGTCTTCCGTGTCCCGTCACGGTACAACTCGGGCTCGTACCGTACGGGGTGCAGCACCTCGGTCAGTCGGACGTGAGGTGCGCCATGGGAAGGGCTGCGGCGGGCTCGGCCCTGCCCGCGGGGTGGAACACGGGCAGGAGCGCGCCTCTGACCCCGGGGACGGCCGAGAGTATCGGCGGCCGGGTCCAGTCGGAGGGCCGGAGGGACAGGTCGACGGTGACCCGGGCCCCGGGCGCGATCCGCAGCGGGCCGGCCATGTCGACCAGCAGCGGCGGCTCGGCGTACGGTTCGCCCGGCCACACCGCCGCCGAGTGGGCCACGGCATGCAGATACCACGTACCGGGCGGCACGTCGCACATCCGGAAGTCGTCCGTGGCGAACGCGGCGGTGACGGGCCGGCCCTGCATGATCGGGCTGCCGAACAGCCCCAGGTACGCGGCGGACAGCGGCCGTTCCTGCGCGCGGACGGTGCCGGTGAGCGAGGCGGTTCCGACGGCCGCGGCCGTCACCGGTGGCTGGTCCGCCCAGGCGCGGGCCTGCGGATCGCACACGGCCTCCGCGCAGTTGTGCTGGCGGTACTGGGTGGGGGAGACCCCCACCGATTCACTGAAGCGCCGGGAGAACGTTCCGGTGCTGCGGTAGCCGACGCGGACGGATATCTCCGCCACGTTGAGCGAGGTGGTGAGCAGCAGTCGCTGCGCTTCGTACAGCCTCACGGCACTCAGGAAACGTCCCGGGGTCACGCCGGTGACGCGACTGAAAAGGCGCAGGAAGTAGTACTTGCTCATCATGGCCGAGCGGGCGAGATCGTCCAGGCACAGTGGTTCGTGGAAGCGCTCGCGAATGGTCGTCACGGATCGCTGAACCAGATATTCCATATATCCCCCCATATGGAAAAGAGCCGAAGGGGGCTCCCCCGCCCCCGCCCCCGCCCCCGCCCCGCCATGAAAGTCTCGTGGGCAGAACGCTCCTGGCAATGGCCCGGAAGGGCCCCTTGTCAGCGGGTGGGAATGACGCCGCCGTCCACGCGGAGCACCTGCCCGGTGATGTAGCGGGCTTCCGGGGAGGCGAGGAAGTGGACGGTCTGCGCGATGTCCTCGGAGTTTCCGACGCGGCCCACCAGGGTTTCCTCCAGGCGCACTTTCCGGAATCCGTCGGTGCGCGTCCCGCCGAAGAACTCGGTGTCCTCGATGTAGCCGGGGGCGACCACGTTGCAGGTGATGCCGCGCGGGCCCAGCTGCCGGGCGAGGGCGATGTTCCAGCTGCCCATGGCCGCCTTGGCCGCACCGTACGAGCCCGCGCCGCGGTCGGCGGCGAAAGAGCCGATGTTCACGATCGTGCTGCCCCGGACGAGCAGCCCGTCGACGGCCGCCGTGGTGAGCACGGCACCCATCAGGTTGGACTCCAGGTTGGCGCGCCAGCTGTCGGCGAGCGCCTGCAGGCCGCGGGCCGGCGCGGCGCCCAGGTCCCGGTTCCCGCCCGCGTTGTTGACCAGCACGTTCAGCTCGTCCGGCAACTGACCGGTGAGCGCCTGCAGTTGCTCCAGCTCGGTGGCGTCACAGGCCAGGGCGGTCACCTGGGAGCCCAGCTCCTTGGCCGTCCGCTCAAGGACCTCCGCGCGCCGGCCGGTGATGAACACCCGGTCGCCGGAGGCCGCGAAGGCCGCCGCCGTCGCCTTGCCAATGCCTGTTCCGCCACCGGTCACCAGAACGATCCGGGTCATCTCCGCACTCCTCAGGGGGGTCGGTATGGGCAGGTGCCGCGCTCCACGAGGCGTACGGGGGCCGTCAGACCGTGCCGTCAGACCGTACGCGCTCTTGGCCCGAGCGCGCTCAGTTGATACACTGATTGTCAATGATGCTGACGAGTTGGAGTATGTCGGCCGCTCGGTGGCGACGTCAAGGGATGGTGTGAAGAATGGCGACGCAGAGTGACGCCACGGCCGGCCCGGCCCCGAGCCAGGACCCGCCCTTCCTGGTGACGCTGCCCGAGTCCGTGAAGGAGTCCTATCCCTTCCTGCTGCGCAAGGCGTCCCAGCGGATCACCGAGCGGGCCCATGAGGCGCTCATCCCCTTCGGCCTGACGCTGCGCCACTACGGCGTGCTGAACCTCGTGGGCCTGGAGGAGGGGCAGATCCAGCGGGTCGTGGGCGCCCGGCTGGGCATCGACCGTACGACGGTCGTGGGGCTCGCCGACGACCTCGAGGACGCGGGCCTGCTGGAGCGCCGCCGTGGCCCCGACCGGCGCTCCTTCGCGCTCTATCTGACCGAACGCGGGGCGGCCCAGCTGTGGCAGCTGAGGCGCCTGATCGATCTGGTCCAGGAGGAGTTCCTCGCTCCGCTGTCGGGGGACGAACGCGAGGAACTGCGCGAGCTGTTGTTGCGCGTTCTCTAGTTCTGCCAGGTCAGCCCTGTTCCGCGGAGGGCGGTGTGTCGGAGCCGTGCGAGTACGGCTTGATGTCGAGCACCGGGGTGCCGTCGACCAGGTCGACCCCCTCGAAGTCCAGTGCGTCGGCGTGGACTTCGCGGACCCGTACCAGGCTCAGGCCGATGCGGTTGTGCCGGTTCGGGGTGCGCGTGGAGTAGACCCCCGTGGTGCGCCCGGTGCCCGCCCAGCCCCGTGGTGTCAGCCTCAGCGGGGCCGCCTCCTCGTCCGTCTGGCTGTGCAGCCAGCTGAGCAGCCAGACGTGTTGCCCGCTGAACAGCCCCTCAAGACCCCCGGCGAACCGGTCGAAGACGACGACCCGGCCCTGGCTGGCGTAGGCCATGGTGGCCTGCGGCGGTGCGTCCTGCGGACGTTGGAAGTCCGTCGTGACATAGCCGATCGGTGACACGGACATCGTCATGTCGGCGTCGGGGTGTACGGGTGCGTTCTTCACCGGGCCTCCCTGCGGTACGTCCGGCCCCTGCCGACCGGCGTAGGTGCCTTGGAATCTAATTGACAGACGGCTGACAATCAAGAATGCTGACCTGTTAGGAGTACGTCCCAGACGTACGTCTTATGCGCTACGTCTGAGCGGTACGTCGCCATCATCACGAGAGGTGTAGTCGCGTGACAGAGCGAACCGAAGCGCTGGTCATCGGCGCCGGAGTGGCCGGGCTGACCACCGCGGTGTGCCTGGCGGAACAGGGCTGTGCGGTACGGGTCCTGGCCGAACGGCCGCCTCGCGAGACCACCTCGGCGGTGGCCGGCGCCATCATCGGCGGCCCCCTGATCTCCGACGAGACGGAGGCGGCGGCCAAGTTCGCGCCGGTCGACGTCACCGGGGCCTGGCAGCAGGCGAGCCTGACCGAGTTCACCGCCCTGGCCAACCGGCCCGGCACCGGCGTCCACACCGCCCGCGGGCGGCTGGTCAACCAGAAGGCCGGCGGTCGGCAGCTGGCCGAGAGCCTGCCCGACTTCCAGGCCTGCGACGAGAAGGAGAGTGCCGGCTTCCCCGTGGCGTTCTGGGCCACGATGCCGATCATCGACATGCCGGTCTACCTCGACTACATGGCCGAGCGCGTCCGCGCGACCGGCGGCAGCGTCGAGACCGGCACCGTCCAGTCGCTGGCCGAGGCCGCCGCCCAGGCGCCGCTCGTCGTCAACTGTGCCGGTGTCGGCGCCCGCGCCCTCGCCGACGACCCCATGGTGTTCCCGGTGCGCGGCCAGCACGTCATCGTGGAGAACCCCGGCGTGGAGGAGTTCTTCTACGAACAGAACGCCGGCCCGAAGGCGACGAGCTTCTTCCCGCACGGCTCCCGCCTGGTGCTCGGCGGCACCGCCGGGCGCGAGGACTGGAGCCTGGAGCCCGACCCGGCCCAGACGGAGGAGATCCTCAGCCGCTGCATCGCCGTCGAGCCGCGGATCGAGGGGGCCCGGGTCACGGGCGTCGAGGTCGGCCTGCGCGCCTCGCGGAAGCAGCCCCGGCTGGAGGCGGAGACGGTCGGTAACTCCCGGATCATCCACAACTACGGCCACGGTGGCATCGCCGTCGGCCTGTCCTGGGGCTGTGCACGCGTCGTCCTGGAGCTGGCGGCGGGCTGAAATTCCTGAGCCGAACGAAAGTCGGAACCGGAATTCTGTTATTCCGGTTCCGATTTGCTTTTCCCTTTTCCGGTTCGTGGCTGTCCTGAGAATCAGCTCATCCGTCAGTGAACTGACGATTCATCAGGCGACCGCCCGCACCGCGATGCACGACCAGCTGAAGCCGCCGCCCAGGCTCAGCAGGAGGGCGATGTCCCCCTCGTCGAGCCGCTTGTCGGTGTGCAGGTCGGCGAGGTTGGCCGCCGAGTCCCCGGCACCCAGGTGCCCGGTGCCGCCGCCCAGGCCGAGGATCTCGGTGTGGCCCAGTCCGAGTCGCCGCATCGCCGGTTCGAAGAACTCCTCCAGGGTGGTGCTGCCGAGCCGGGGCAGGGTCAGGAAGCGTAGCCGCGGGTCCTCGGGCGTCAGGCCCGCGTCGGCTATCGCCGCCCGTACGACCTCGTCCACCGCCTCGATCATCGTCGCGGCGAAGGGTTCCTTGCCGCCGGAGGCCACGAAGGCGCGCTTGGTGCGCCGTATGTTCAGCGGCAGGGCGCGCGGTGCCGGGCTGAACGCGGCCTCGTCCCGGTGCATGATCTCGTACTCCGAGCGCGCGACGGTCGCCACCGAGAGCAGTTCGTAGGGGCCCTCGTGGCGGTCGATCAGCAGGGCGGTGCCGGAGTCGCCGTAGGCCGTCTCGTAGTCGCCCTGCCAGCGGTCGAAGTCGGGGGCGAGGAAGCGGTCGGCGGTGGTGACCGCGCAGCGTTCGACGCGCGGATCGGCGATCATCCGCGCCACCGCGGTCTCCAGCGCCGCCGCGCCGCCGTTGCACATCTGCTGCATACCGAGGGCGAGCGCTCTGGACGCACCCATGTGGTGGGCGACGTAACTGGCCGGCGACCAGAAGTCGTGTCCCTGGTGGCAGATCCAGGCGTGGGCGACCAGGCCGACGCTCGCGCCGTCCCAGCCGGCCGCCTCGAGCGCGTCCCGGGCGGCGCGGACCGCCATCTCGGGCGCGGCGAGGTCGAGGCTCTCCGTGAGCTCTCGATACCCGAGGCGGGTGGCCGTCTCCTCGTCGACGCGCCCGGCCGCCAGGGCGGCCTCGGTGGTGTCGCGACCGTCCGGCAGCCAGAGGCTCGCAGCCGCGATCCGCAGGGGTTCCGCTAAGGGAGGTGACGAGCGCACAGGTCCTCCATGGATGAAGCATCATCAGTGATGCAGATAATCAGCAACAGTCTGTTCCAGGCGCGAAGCGCGCGTCAAGGGAGCGCGGCACGGGCCGCCCGAGCGCCCCGCGTGCCGGTGTGAGCCTCAATGAACGAGAGAGAAACTCTCGTGCAAACAAGGGGCGTTGGCGCAGTCCGGTAATTCTCGCGACGACCTGCGAAATCCGTGATCCTTTGCCGCGTCGGCCTGGCAGCTGCGTCCGTGAATCGCCTGCATCTTTAACTTATCTGTAAAAGGTCAGCTCTTGCGACCAATTCGCAATCAGGTGCACCATCGGACGCCAGACGATGCGGACAAGCCAGCGGACAAGCCGGCGGACAAGCCGGCGGACAAGCCGGCGGACAAGCCGGCGGACAAGGCAGCGGTCGAGTCGCAGGAACGGATGAGCCACAGGAAACGGAGCGCTCCCATGCATGTTCCCGACGGATTTATCGATCCCCCCGTCTCGGCGGCTGCCGGATTGGTCGCGGCCACCGCCATCGCGGTCTCGCTGCGCGGCGCACGGCGCGAACTGGACGAGCGGACCGCCCCGTTGGCCGGGCTCGTGGCGGCGTTCATCTTCGCCGTGCAGATGCTGAACTTCCCGGTGGCGGCCGGCACCAGCGGTCACCTGCTGGGCGGGGCACTGGCCGCGATACTCGTCGGCCCCTATACGGGCGTCCTCTGCGTCTGTGTCGTGCTGCTCATGCAGGGCGTGCTCTTCGCGGACGGCGGCCTGACCGCCCTCGGCGTGAACATCTCGGACATGGCGCTGACGACGACCGTGGTGGCGTACTTCGTCTTCCGCGCCCTGGTGCAGGTGCTGCCGCGCTCGCGCCGTTCCATCGTGGTGTCGACCTTCATCGGGGCGCTGCTCTCGGTGCCGGCCGCGGCGGTCGTCTTCACCCTCTTCTACGCGGTGGGCGGCACGACGGACGTGTCGATCGGCAAGGTCGCCGTGGCGATGATCGGCGTCCACGTCCTGATCGGCATCGGCGAGGCCGTGATCACCGCCCTCACGGTGTCCGCCGTCATCGCCGTACGGCCCGACCTGGTGTACGGGGCCCGCGGCCTGAACCAGCCGCTGAAGCTGCGCGTGGGCGGCCGGCTGGTCGACGCGGCCCCGACGGCCGCGGCCGGCGCGACGTCGCGCTCGCGCCGTGCCGTGTGGGGCGCCGGGCTCGCGGCGGCACTCGTCCTCGCGGGCTTCGTCAGCTACTACGCCTCCACCAACCCCGACGGCCTGATCAAGGTCGCCCAGGACAACGGCATCGACAAGAAGACCAGGAAACACGCCGCGGCGGACTCGCCGCTCGCGGGCTACGGCGTCAAGGACGTGACCGACGGCCGCGTCTCCAAGGGCCTCGCGGGCGTGATCGGCGTCGGCGTGACCCTGGTCGCCGGCAGCACCGTCTTCTGGGCCGTGCGCCGCCGCCGCAGGGCCGGCGCGGGCCCGGCGAACATCGAGGCCGCGGTCGAGGCGACCGCCGTGACCGCCGCGAAAGAGAGGTCCTGACCATGGGTGCGGGACACGCACACCGGCTCTACCGGCACGCCCATTCCCCGGTGCACGCCCTGCCGCCGCACGCGAAGCTGACCGCCGTCTTCTGCTTCGTGGTCGTGGTGGTGGCGACGCCCCGGGAGGCGATGTGGGCGTTCGGCCTGTACGCGCTGCTGCTCGCCGTGGTGGCGAACCGGGCCCGGATCCCGGCCGGCTTCCTGCTCAAACGCCTGCTGATCGAGATCCCGTTCGTGGCGTTCGCCGTGCTGATGCCCTTCGTCTCGGAGGGCCACCGCGTGCACGTGCTCGGCCTGTCGCTGAGCGAGAGCGGACTGTGGGGCGCGTGGAACGTGCTGGCCAAGGGGACGCTCGGCGTCGCCGCGTCGGTCCTGCTCGCCTCCACCACCGAACTGCGTGAACTGCTGCTGGGGCTCCAGCGGCTCAGGCTGCCCTCGATGCTCGTCCAGATCGCCTCGTTCATGATCCGCTACTCGGACGTGATCACCGACGAGATGCGGCGGATGAAGGTCGCCCGGGAGTCGCGCGGCTTCGAGGCGAGCGGCGTGCAGCACTGGGGCGTCCTCGCCAGGTCCGCGGGCGCGCTCTTCATCCGTTCCTACGAGAGGGGGGAGCGGGTGCACCTGGCGATGGTCAGCCGCGGGTACGCCGGGACGATCCCGGTCATCGACGAGGCCGTCGCCTCCCGGGCGCAGTGGAGCTACGCCCTCGCCCTGCCTTTCGCCGCCCTTGCCATATGTCTGACGGGATGGACGCTGTGACCGATTCGCTCGTACTGCCGACGTCGCCCACGCCGCCCTCGCTGGAGGTCGACGGCCTCGCCTTCGCCTATCCGGACGGTCACCAGGCGCTGTTCGGGGTCGACCTGACCATCCAGCGCGGCGAGCGGGTGGCGCTGCTGGGCCCGAACGGCGCCGGCAAGACCACGCTCGTGCTGCACCTGAACGGCATCCTGACCGGCGGCGCGGGCACCGTGACCGTTGCCGGAATGCCCGTCGACCAGAAGAACATGGCGGAGGTCCGGCGCCGGGTCGGCATCGTCTTCCAGGACCCCGACGACCAGCTGTTCATGCCGACCGTCCGCGACGACGTGGCCTTCGGCCCGGCCGCCGCCGGACTGCGGGGGCCGGAACTGGACGCGCGGGTGAACAAGGCGCTGGCGCTGGTCGGCATGGAGGAGTTCGCCGACCGGCCGCCGCACCACCTGTCGTTCGGCCAGCGGCGCCGGGTCGCCGTCGCGACGGTACTCGCGATGGAGCCGGAGATCCTGGTGCTCGACGAGCCCTCGTCCAACCTCGACCCGGCCTCGCGCCGCGAACTCGCCGACATCCTGCGCTCGTTGGACGTGACCCTGTTCATGGTCACGCACGACCTGCCGTACGCGCTGGAGCTGTGCCCCCGGTCGGTGATCCTCACCGAGGGTGCCATCGCCGTGGACGGCAGGACCCGTGAGCTGCTCTGCGACGCGGACCTGATGGCCGCCCACCGCCTGGAGCTGCCCTACGGCTTCGTCCCGGCCCCGGACGCCGTCGCCCAGGAACCCGTCACCACGGGATCCGTCACCACCGGATCCGTCACCGGGGGACGGTCACAGCAGCCGTAGCAGGAGTGACCGCAGCGCCGCCCGCTCCCGCTCGTCGAGCGGGGCGAGGAAGTCCTCCTGCGCCAGCTCGACCAGCCGGCGCAGCTGGCGCAGTTGGGCCGCCCCCGCGGGGGTGAGGTACAGCTCGTAGGCGCGCCGGTCCGCGCCCCGGCGGCGCTCCAGCAGCCCCGCCTTCTCCAGGTCGTCGGCGAGCGCCACGACCGAGGTCCGGTCGATCCCGAGCCGCGCCCCGACGGCGCGCTGGATCTGCCCTTCCTCCAGGCCGACCAGGTTGAGCACCCCGAAGTGGCGCAGGGTGAGGTTGAACGCGCCCAGCGATTCGTGCGCCAGGTCCGAGATGCGCTGCGCCCCCTTGTCGAGCAGGAAGGGGAAGGACGTCCGCATCGCCTCGGGGAGGTCCGCCGGGGGCGGGCCGTCCGCGGCCGGTGTCGAGCCCTTCGCGGCCTCGCGCTTCGTAGTCATGTCGTGCATTCCCTGGACCTTGACGCTCTTGAGCGCAATCCTACATACTCCCGATTACGTCAGTAATGCTGACGATCAGGATGACAGCCTATGTCGTGCGCTCCGCGCGGCACGGGGTGTCCCGAGGAGAAGGACGGGCCGATCCGAGATGGCCGACGACTTCAGCTCCGTGTTCGAGCCGCCCATCGACGAACCGCCCCACCCGGACGAACTGGTCAGGGCGGCGATGGAGTGGCACTTCTCACCGCTCACCGGTAGTCCGTATTGGGTGGAGCGTGCGAAAGGCTTACGCTTCGACCCGCTCAAGGACGTACAAACCCTTGACGATCTGCGCCTCTTCGCCGATGTCGCGGTGGACTGGAGCCAGATACCGGCCCACACGCTGGTGCCGCGCGGCTGCACCGGGCGCCCGGACCGCTACGGCGTCTTCGAGTCGGGCGGCGCCACCGGCGCTCCCAAGCGCATCGTCGACGCGACCTCCCGTGCGCGGAACGTCGCCTGGCAGAGCATGATGCTGGACGAGCAGGGCTTCCCTTCCGGCGACGGCCACTGGCTGCACATCGGCCCGACCGGGCCACATGTCATGGCGCGGAACATCAGTGTCCTGTCGCATCTGCGTGGGTTCCTCACGTACTTCGTGGACCTGGACCCGCGCTGGGTGCGGCGTTGCAACACCGAGGGCCGGTTCGAGGACGCCCAGCGCTACATCGACCACATCCTGGACCAGGTCAAGGACGTGCTGCTCACCCAGGACATCCGGGCGATCTCCACGACCCCGCGCATCCTGGAGAAGGTCGTCGGGCGCGAGGACGTGTACGCGCTGATGCGGGAGAAGCTCCGCGGCATGGTGTGGGGCGGCACCAGCATCGACGGCGAGACCCTGCGGCTGCTGGACGAGGAGGTGTTCCCGGACGCCAAGCTGGCCGGTGCGTACGGCAACACCATGATGGGTGTCGCGCCGCAGCGCACCCGGCGCCCCGGCGACGCCGCGCTCTGCACGTTCCGGCCCTACTTCCCCTACTCGGTGGTCGAGTTGGTCGACCCCGAGCAGCCCGAGCGGCTCGTGGACGTCAACGAGCAGGGCCGCGTGCGGATCACCGTACTGACCCGGGACTACTTCACGCCGCCGACGCTGGAGCGCGACACCGCGGTGCGGCGGGCCTCGGCCGACGGCTACCCCGGCATCGAGGTGTCGGACGTGCGCCCCTACGAATCGCTCGGGACCAAGGTCGTCGAGGGGGTCTACTGATGACCGAGGCGCTGTACGAACTGCCGCTGATCCGGGCCGGTGTGCCCGTGCGCTCCGCGCAGTCGCTCACCCTCGACGGCGTCGACGGCACCCCGCTGGCCACGGTGCACCAGGCGCCGCCGCTGCTGGCCCGGCTCGCAGTGCAGGAGGCGCGCCGGCGCGCCGCGGACCGCGGCCCGAGCGACGCCCCCGCCCCCGAGCTGCTGCAGGAGGCCGGAAAGCTCTTCGCCACCGCGACCCTCGGCGGACTCGACCCGGACCAGTACTGCCGGATCCAGGCGCGGGCCGCCGGAGTGCCGATCACCGTGGCCCGGCACTCCCTGGAGGACATGGCGCGGACCTTCGCAGGCGTCGGCGCCCGCGTCGCGGCCGAGCGTCCCGCCGGGGCGGGCCACACGCTCGCTCCCGGCGAGATCTCCGGGGTGTGGGTCCGCCGCGGCGATGTGCTCGCGGTCATCGCGCCCAGCAACAACCCGGGCACCCACACCCAGTGGCTCACCGCGCTGGCCTGCGGGTACGCGCTCGTGGTGCGCCCGGGCAGCCGCGACCCGTTCACCCCGGCCCGGATGATCGAGGCCCTGCTGGTGGCCGGGGTGGAGCCCTCCCTGCTCTCCCTGCTGCCCGGCGACCACGCCACCGGCGACGCGCTGGTGGAGGCGGCCGACTTCAGCCTGGTCTTCGGCGGCGACGCGGCGGTGCGCAAGTACGGCAACGACCGCCGGGTCATCCTGCGCGGGCCGGGCCGCTCCAAGCTGCTGCACAGCGGGCCGATCACCGAGGAGGTGCTCGACGTGGTGTGCGAGTCGGTCGGGTACGACGGGGGCATGCGGTGCACCTGCGCCACCGCGGTGTTCACCGACGCCGATCCCCGGGAGTTCGCCGAGGCCGTGGCGGAGCGGCTGGCCCGGCTGACGCCGGCCGCGCCCGAACGGGACGAGGCGGGCCTGCCGGTGCTGCCGCTCGCGGAGGCCCGCGCCGTGCGGGAGCTGCTGGTGAGCCGGCTCGACGGTGCCGTGGACGTGGCGGAGGGCCGTTACCCGGACGGCCCGGTGGCCGATCTCGGCGACGGCTCGGCGGCGCTGCGGCCCGCGGTGCTGCTGTGCGACCGGCCCGACCACCCGGGCGCGCGCATCGAACTCTCCTTCCCCTGCGTGTGGATCGTGCCGTGGAAGCGCGAGCTGGGGCTCGCCCCACTGCGGGACACGCTGTCCCTGACCGTGCTGGGCGACGATCCCGAACTGGCCCGCCAGGCGCTGCGCGAGCCCACCATCCGCAAGGTCCTCTTCGGGGCGTTCCCGACCTGGTCGGCGGGTGACGTCAGCCCGCACGACGGCTATCTGAGCCACGAGCTGATGGAGGCGCGCGGCTACGGCGCCCCGGGTGCCGTCCCGCCGTGGCGACGGGAGACGGCCGTCACGGCCTGACACCGGGCGCCGGGCGCCGAGTGCTGAGTGTTGAGCCGCGACTGCGGGGCGGGAGCCGCAGTCGCGGCTCCCGCCTTTCCGGTGGCCGGGCCGCCGCGCCGACGGCTTCTTGCGCAGCGCTAGCAATTGCCAGTAATCGTCAGTTCTAGTGATGATTATTGAGCCGTGAATAGCAGGCGTGATCGGGGGACGCGTGAGGCCCGGCCCGCGCCGCGCCCGGGGTATCCCATCTTGCTCTCTCTCGCCCCGGCGTTGAGATTCGCCCAGGTCGGCGGTTAGGTGTAAGTCGAGCCAATCGGCCGGGTCTTGACGGTGCATCTCGCCGCACGGGATGCTCGGCCGTAGAAATCAGTA
Organism: Streptomyces sp. NPDC002671; assembly: GCF_053592475.1. Lineage (NCBI taxonomy): Bacteria > Bacillati > Actinomycetota > Actinomycetes > Kitasatosporales > Streptomycetaceae > Streptomyces > Streptomyces sp. NPDC002671. The sequence continues at coordinate 381,038 of NZ_JBSFVU010000001.1, read as the reverse complement.
GTGCCGATGGTCAGTTCCACTGTCTAAATGGGTGGGCTAGGCGCCACTGCCGATTCATGCCAACGGGGGCACTCATGGTCCGAGTCATCGAGTACCGCGATCCTGTCGAACACTGTCCCGGCTTCCTCGTCTACGACGACACCTCCTGCAAGCTGGCCGCCGGCGGCTGCCGGATGCAGGCCGGCCTCACCGCCGACACCCTGCGCACCCTCTCGGCCCGCATGACGCTGAAGCAGCGCGTGCTCGGCATCAACGTCGACGGCGCCAAGTGCGGCATCGACTACGACCCCGCCGGCCCCGAACGCGAGGCCGTGCTGGGCCGCTTCCTGGAGTTCCTGCGGGACGAGCTGACGTCCCGCTACAGCATGGGGGCCGACATCGGCACCCGCTTCGAGGAGCTGAACCGGCTCGCCTCCCTGACGGGCATCGGCTCCGTGAAGTTCGCGGTCAGCGTTGCCCAGCAGCTCGCGGAGCCGGAGTTCTACGCGAGGATGGCTCTCCTCGACGCCCGGGTGGGTCTGCTGACGGTCGGTCAGCGACGCGCCGGACACGCCCTCGCGCACGCCGCCCTGGCCGCGACCGAGCACGCCGGCCACAGCATCGCCGGCCTGACCTGCAACCTCCAGGGCTTCGGCAACCTGGGCCGGGCCGCCGCCCTCGCCCTGGCCGAACAGGGGGTGCGGGTCACCGCCGTCGCCGACGAGTACGGCTGCATCGTCGACCCGCGCGGCCTCAACCTCGACAAGATGCTGGGGTCCGACCTGCGCAGCCCCGTACCGGGACTGCTCGACAGCGCGCTGCGCCTGCCGAGCGAGGCACTGTTCGACGTCCCGGCCGACGTGCTGATCCTGGCCGGCGGGTCCGACGTGATCTCCGCCGAGCAGACCGGGCTGCTGCCCGTCCCGGTGGTCGCGGTCGGCGCCAACTGCGGCCTGAGCGCCGAGTCCGAGCGGCTGCTCGTCGAACGCGGCGTGGTCGTGGTGCCGGACTTCATCGGCGGGATCGGCGGATCGGCGTCGATGGAGGCGCTGTTCGGCCCCGACCGGAACCCGGAGCCCGAGGAGGTGCTCGACACCGTCGTCGTCATGATGCGCGAACTCGTCGGCGACATCCTGGTGGGCGCCCGCGACCGCGGCCTGATGCCGCGCGAGGTCGCCCTCTCCATCGCGCGGTCGGCGCCCGTGTCCCCAGGGGAGCGGCCGTACGGCCACAGCCCGTATCGCACGTCCAGTCCGGCGCGCGGCAACCGTGTCGCGCTGCGTACCGCCGCCCGTACGTACAAGGGGAACCGATGAACGCACAGGCCGATTCCACCGAGTCGACCCGGCTGGCCGCCAAGGCCGTCAAGGACTGCTCGCACGAGCGGAGCCACATCAGCGACTCCGCCTTCTACGGCCACCGCTACAGCACCACCGCCACGCACCGAATTTTCTGCGACCAGTGCCGCTACCAGCGCTGGCTCGACGTCGAGGCGGCGCTGGCGCTGAGCCAGGCTGACCTCGGGATCATCCCCCGGCCGGCCGCCGAGGCGATCGCGGAGGCCGGACGCGTCGAGCGGCTCGACCTGAACGCGATCCGCGCCGAGATCCGCCGCACCAGCCACTCCCTGGTCGGCTTCCTGCGGGTCTTCCAGGCCGCCGTGCCGGGCGGTGCCGGCGAGTTCGTGCACTACGGCACCACCACCCAGGACATCCAGGACACCGCGCAGTCCCTGGAGATGCGGGACGTCCTGGACGAGGCCGACCGGCTGCTGCGGCTGCTCCTCGGCCGGCTCGTCGTCCTGGCCGAGGAACAGTCCGGCACCGTGGCGCTCGGCCGCACCCACGCCCAGCCGGCCCTGCCGATGGGCTTCGGGCTGAAGATCGCCGGCTGGATCGACGAGGTGCAGCGGCACCTGGAGCGGATCGAGGCCATGCGCCCGCGCGTCCTCGCCGTCCAGCTGTTCGGCGGCGTCGGCACCATGGCGGGCTTCGGCGACAAGGCCCTGGACCTGCTGGAGGCGTTCGCGGACCGGCTCGGACTCAGCGCACCGGCGGTCTCCTGGCACACCTCCCGGGACCGGATCGCCGAGTTCGTCTCGTGCCTGGCGATGGTCGCCGGGACCATGGGCCGCATCGGCGACGAGGTGCGCATCCTGTCCCGGCCCGAGTTCGGCGAGCTGGCCATCGGCTGGAAGCACGGGCAGGTCGGTTCCAGCACCATGCCCCACAAGCGCAACCCGGAGGCCTGCGAGCAGGCCGTCGTCATGGCCCGGCTGGCCGCGGCCCAGGTGGTCAACGCCATGGCCTGCATGGGCGGCGACCACGAGCGGGACTCCCGGACCCTGCGCATCGAATGGGCCTGCGTCCCCGACGTCTCCCACTACTCCCTGTCGTCCTGCGAGATCATCCTGCACCTGGTCGAGGGCCTGAAGGTCGACCCGGAGCGCGTGCGGAACAACACGCGCGTGGTCGCCGACCAGATCGCCACCGAGAAGCTGATGCTCGCCATCGGCGCCCACCTCGGCAAGCAGAGCGCCCACGAGTACGTCTACGAAATGGCACAGAGCGCACGGGACTCCGGCCAGTCGCTGCGCGAGCTGGTGTCCCGGGACGGCTGCGCGGGCGCCTCCCTGGACGAGGCCGAGCTGGACCGGATCTTCGACCCCTCCCACTACCTGGGCCAGTCCCAGGCCCTGGTCGCGTTGGCCGTGCAGCGGGCCCGCGCCTGGCTCCCGGCCGCCGGGGAGGAGTGAGCCGTGGACCTCGCAGAGGCCAGGGAGATCGTCTTTCCCCGGACGCTGTACGCGAGCGTGATCGCCCACGCGGTGCGCAAGTTCACCGACCACTACCTGGACGGTGAGACACAGGAGCACAAGGCGTTCGGCATGCTCGCTGGCAGCTGCAGGGGCCGGAGCATCGCCGTCCGCGCGGTGTACCCGCTGATCACCAACCTGCGCCACGAGGGCGGCACACAGCACGAGATGGACGAGGTCGTCGGCGCCCACGCGATCCCGTCCGAGACCCCGAACGCGCAGCGCGGCTGGGTGGCCGACCCGCGCGAGCTACTCGACATAGAGCGCGCGTGCGACGACACCGACTGGGTGGTCTTCGGCAACTACCACACCCACCGCGTGCCGTGGGACCACGACCCGCTGCGCGACACCTGCACCGAACTGGACCGCGTCCTGGCCCGCGAGTCCAGCCAGTGGACCTTCATCCTCTCGGCCGTGGACCTGCACCGGCCCAGGCTGCGTGCCTTCTTCGAGGGCGACAACTCCCGCGAGGCGGTCATCCGTCTGCTGCCCGCGGCCCCCGCGACCACCACACCGTGACCCCAGTAAGGAGTTCGGACATGAACCGCAAGCAGTCCTACGACGACGTCGTCGCCTTCCACGGGCACGAGTGTCCCGGCGCCGCCTTCGGCGTCCGGGTCGCCGAGGTGGCCATCGCCCGCCTGGGCACCCCCGCCGAGGGCCTGGTGGCCGTGGCCGAGAACGACACCTGCGCGCTCGACGCCATCCAGGTCCTGACCGACTGCACCTTCGGCAAGCGGACCCTGATCCACCAGGACAACGGCCGTAACGTCTACACCTTCTGGGACAAGACCGCCGGAAAGGGCGTGCGCATACGCGCCACGGCGGACAGCGTCGTCTACCGCAGCGAGGAGATCTGGGCGCTGGCGGAGAAGGTCGAGGACGGCACCGCCGACGCGGCCGAGCAGGAGCGGTTCGCCGCGCTGCAGGCCGAGCGGGTCGGCAAGCTGCTCGAACTGCCCGAGGAGGAGTTCCTCTCCGTCGACGAGATCGAGGCCGAGGTCCCGGCCACCAAGAAGGTCGCCCGGGTCGACATCTGCGAGGAGTGCGGCGAGCCCACCAGCGTGGAGACCATCCACGAGCACCGGGGCCGCATGCTCTGCCCGGTCTGCCACCTCGACGCGCACGGCGGCACCCTCCCCGCGAACCACGGCGACCACGGCCACCACCCGCACAGCCACGCCCACAAGCACCACCAGCACAAGCACTGAGCCCCGCGCATGCCGCCGCACCCGTCAGCCAGGGGTGCGGCGGCATCCGTGTGAGCTCACCCAGGGGTGGTCCGCTATCGGTCGCCGAGGCCGCCGAACGCCTCCAGGATGCGTTCCGCCGCCAGCGTCGCCGTCAACGAGCCGTCCCTGACCTGCTGTTCGAGCAGGGGCGCAGCCTCGCGCACCGCCGGGTGGGTGTGCAGGCGGCCCAGGAGTTCGTCGCGGACCATCGCCCAGGTCCAGTCGACCTGCTGGTCGCGCCGTTTGGCGGCCAGCCGCCCGGTGGAGCCGAGCAGCGTACGGTGCTGCTCCAGCCGGTCCCACAGCACGTCGAGGCCGGCCGATTCCCGCGCACTGCAACTCAGCACCGGCGGAGTCCAGAACGCGTCCTTGCCGTGCATCAGCCGCAGCGCGCCCGCCAGTTCACGGGCGGCGGCCTTCGCGTCCCGCTCGTGCGGGCCGTCCGCCTTGTTGACGGCGATCACGTCGGCCAGCTCCAGGACACCCTTCTTGATGCCCTGCAACTGGTCGCCCGTGCGGGCCAGGGTCAGCAGCAGGAAGGAGTCGACCATGTCGGCCACCGCCGTCTCCGACTGGCCGACACCGACGGTCTCGACCAGGATCACGTCGTAGCCCGCCGCCTCCATCACCACCATCGACTCCCGGGTGGCCTTCGCGACCCCGCCCAGCGTGCCCGCGCTGGGGGAGGGGCGGACGAAGGCCGCCGGGTCGACCGCCAGCCGCTCCATCCGGGTCTTGTCGCCCAGGATGGAGCCGCCGGTGCGCGTCGAGGACGGGTCCACGGCGAGCACGGCGACCCGGTGCCCCAGCGAGGTCAGCATGGTGCCGAACGCGTCGATGAACGTCGACTTGCCGACGCCCGGCACCCCGCTGATGCCGATCCGTCGCGCCCGGCCGCTGTGCGGGAGCAGCTCCGTGAGCAACTGCTGTGCCAGCGACCGGTGCCCAGGACGGGTGGACTCGACGAGCGTGATGGCGCGGGCCACCAGGGCCCGCTTTCCGTCGAGCACACCCTTCACATAGGTGTCGAGATCGATCGGTGCCATCGCGCCGCTACAGCTCGTGGCCGAGGTCGGCCGACAGCCGCTGCACCAGGTCGTACGCCGCGTCCGGGATCACCGTCCCGGGCAGGAACACCTCCACCGCGCCCATCTCCAGCAGCGTCGGCACGTCCTGCGGCGGGATCACGCCGCCGACCACGACCATGATGTCCTCCCGGCCCTCCTCGGCGAGCTTCTCGCGCAGCGCCGGGACGAGGGTGAGGTGACCGGCGGCCAGCGAGGACACGCCGACCACGTGGACGTCCGCCTCGACGGCCTGGCGGGCGACCTCCTCCGGGGTCTGGAACAGCGGGCCGACGTCGACGTCGAAGCCGAGGTCGGCGAAGCCGGTGGCGATCACCTTCTGGCCGCGGTCGTGGCCGTCCTGGCCCATCTTGGCGACCAGGATGCGCGGCCGGCGGCCCTCCGCCTCCTCGAACTTGTCCACCAGGGCACGGGTGCGGTCCACGGACGGGGACTGGCCTGCTTCGTTGCGGTACACGCCGGAGATCGTACGGATCTGGCTCGCGTGCCGGCCGTACACCTTCTCCAGGGCGTCGGAGATCTCGCCGACCGTGGCCTTGGCACGGGCCGCGATGACGGCCAGCTCCAGCAGGTTCTCCTTGCCGTCGGCGGCCCGGGTGAGCGCGTCCAGCGCGTCCTGGCAGGCCCGCTCGTCCCGCTCCTCCCGCAGCCGGCGCAGCTTCTCGATCTGCTGGGCGCGCACCGAGGAGTTGTCGACCTTGAGGACCTCGATCGCCTCGTCGTTCTCGACGCGGTACTTGTTGACGCCGATCACCGGCTGCCGCCCGGAGTCGATGCGGGCCTGGGTGCGGGCCGCCGCCTCCTCCACGCGCAGCTTCGGGATGCCCGCGTCGATGGCCTGCGCCATGCCGCCGGCCTGCTCGACCTCCTGGATGTGCGCCCAGGCCTTGCGGGCGAGGTCGTACGTCAGCTTCTCCACGTATGCGCTGCCACCCCACGGGTCGATGACCCGGGTGGTGCCCGACTCCTGCTGGATGAGCAGCTGGGTGTTGCGGGCGATGCGCGCCGAGAAGTCCGTCGGCAGGGCGAGGGCCTCGTCGAGGGCGTTGGTGTGCAGCGACTGCGTGTGGCCCTGGGTCGCCGCCATCGCCTCCACGCACGTGCGTGTGACGTTGTTGAACACGTCCTGCGCGGTCAGCGACCAGCCGGAGGTCTGCGAATGGGTGCGCAGGGACAGCGACTTGGTGTTCTTCGGTTCGAACTGCGACACCAGCTTGGCCCACAGGAGCCTGGCGGCCCGCAGCTTGGCGACCTCCATGAAGAAGTTCATGCCGATCGCCCAGAAGAACGACAGCCGGGGCGCGAACGCGTCCACGTCCAGGCCCGCCTCCTGGCCCGCCCGCAGGTACTCCACACCGTCCGCGAGCGTGTACGCCAGCTCCAGGTCGGCCGTGGCACCGGCCTCCTGGATGTGGTAGCCCGAGATCGAGATGGAGTTGTAGCGGGGCATCCGCTGCGAGGTGTACGCGAAGATGTCGGAGATGATCCGCATCGACGGCTTCGGCGGATAGATGTAGGTGTTGCGGACCATGAACTCCTTCAGAATGTCGTTCTGAATGGTTCCGGCCAGCTTCTCGGGCGGTACGCCCTGTTCCTCCGCCGCCACGATGTAGAGCGCGAGCACCGGCAGCACGGCGCCGTTCATCGTCATCGACACGGTCATCTTGTCCAGCGGGATCCCGTCGAACAGCTGCCGCATGTCGTAGATCGAGTCGATCGCCACGCCCGCCATGCCGACGTCGCCGGTCACGCGCGGGTGGTCGCTGTCGTAACCCCGGTGCGTGGGCAGGTCGAAGGCGACCGACAGGCCCTTCTGGCCCGCCGCCAGGTTGCGCCGGTAGAACGCGTTGGACTCCTCGGCGGTGGAGAAGCCCGCGTACTGGCGGATCGTCCAGGGCTGGTTGACGTACATCGTCGGGTACGGGCCGCGCAGATACGGCGCGATGCCCGGGTAGGTGCCCAGGAAGTCCAGGCCCTCCAGGTCCCGGCCGGTGTACAGCGACTTGACCCCGATGCCCTCCGGGGTCTCCCACAGCGGCTCCTCGGCGCCGGTCGCCTGCTTGACGGCGTCACGCCACTGCGCGTCACTGCCGCCGGTGGCGGTTCCCTCGGCGGTCTCCAGCTCGATGCCGGAGAAGTCGGGGATTCCCATCAGGACACTCCCATGCGGTCGAGAGTCGCGGACAGGACGTCTACGGCGTCGCAGCCCGCGAAGACGTACGAGTCGATGCCGGCGTAGTCGCCGCGGCCCGCGAGGAACACGTGCCGGGCGCCGGCGGCGCGCAGCGACTCGGCGGCCTGCTCGGCCTGTTCGGCGTAGAGCGCGTCGCTGGAGCACAGCACGGCCTCGGTTGCGCCGCTGTCCGCGAAGCCGCCCTCGGTGACCGGCTCGATGCCGCCCGCCTGGAACAGGTTGGCGGCGAACGTGGCGCGCGCGGTGTACTCCGCGGCAGAGCCGAGCGCCGCAAGGAAGATCCGGGGGCGGGAGCCGGTCGCCGCGAGGTGCGCGTCGGAACGCGCCCGCAGTCCCTCGTACGCCTCGTCCCGGCGCACCCGCGGCAGCCCGCCGGACGGCGGCTCGGGCGCGGGCTCGCGCTCCACCGGCTTCTCGGCCAGCAGCGGGAACTCGCTGACCCCGGTGACGGGTTCACTGCGCTTGGCGAGCCGCTTGGAGCGCTGCGCCCACGTCGTCGCCAGGTCCGTGCGCAGCCGGCCGGAGCGCAGCACGGCCGCCTGGCCGCCGTCGCGCTCGATCGTCCGGAAGAACTCCCATGCTGCCTGGGCGAGTTCGTCGGTGAGCCGTTCCACGTACCAGGAGCCGCCCGCCGGGTCGATGACCCGGCCCAGGTGGGACTCCTCGACCAGGATCGTGGAGGTGTTGCGCGCGATACGCCGCGCGAACGCGTCCGGCAGGCCGAGCGCGTGGTCGAACGGCAGCACGGTGACGGCGTCGGCGCCGCCGGCCCCCGCCGCGAGCGTCGCGACCGTCGTGCGGAGCATGTTCACCCACGGGTCACGGCGGCTCATCATCACCGGCGAGGTCACCGCGTGCTGCACCTGCGCGCCCGCGCCCGGCGCCCCGGACACCTCGGCGACCCGCGCCCACAGCCGGCGCGCGGCGCGCAGCTTGGCGATGGTCAGGAACTGGTCGGCGGTGGCCGCGTACCGGAACTCCAGCTGTCTGGCGGCCTCCTCGACGGAGAGCCCCGCCTCGGTCAGCTCGCGCAGGTAGGCCACGCCGGTGGCGAGCGAGGCACCCAGCTCCTGCGCGGCCGAGCCGCCCGCCTCGTGGTACGGCAGCGCGTCCACGGTCAGGGCGCGCAGGCCCGGGTAGGTCTCGGCGCAGCGCGCGGCCAGCGCGGCGAAGGGCGCGAAGTCCAGCGGGGTGCCGGTGCGGGCCTCGTACCCGAGCGGGTCGGCGCCCAGGGTGCCGCGCGCGGCCTTCGGGTCGACGCCGCGCTCCGCGTACAGCGCGAGCAGCGCCTCGGCGGCGGCCTCGGTGTCGCGGCCCGCGTCCAGGGCGACCGGCGCCAGGTCGAGGTAGACCCCCTCCAGGGCCCGGCCCAGCGACTCGACCGGGATGCCGCCCTCGCCGAGCACCAGCCACAGCGAGGTGACGCCGTTCTCCAGGTCGGCCAGCACGGCGCTGTCGGCGAGGGCCGCGTGCCGCTGCCGTACGTCCCAGCCGCCCGCGGTGTTCCCCTCGGGGCGGCTGCCGCGGACGAACGGGGCGAAGCCGGGCAGGCCGGGGTCGGGCGCGGCGTCGCGCGCGGTGTACAGGGGCCGGGTGCGCAGCCCGTCCTCAAGCGTCGTGGACAGGGCGTCCTCAGCTGCTTCGCCCGAGACTTCCTTGCCCGACTTGCGCAGCACACCCTCGACCAGGCGTTGCCACTGCTCGTGTGTCGCGTCAGGGAACTCGGCGGCCAGTGGGAGCCCGTCGTCAGGCAGGACCGTCATGGCTCGGATGCTAGGCCAGGGTGCTCAACTGAGTGCACCGCAGAGGCTGTGACGTTTCCCTCCTTGCGCTTGTGAGCCGCGCCGCTCAGGGCACGGGCGGCCCTTCAGGGAGGCCCGGTACGGGCGCGCGCACGGCCGCGCGCGGTTCGGTACGGCGCAGCCGACAGCGTCCGAGATCATCCAAGTTTGCACCAGGTCAGCCCGCGAGCTCGCTCCGGGGCACGTCCCACGTGGAGAGGGTCTGCGGGGTCGCCGTGAAGGCGCGCAGCCTGAAGCGGGTGCTCTTCTTGGGCGGGAGGTCGAAGCGGCCGAAGGGCGCCCGCAGTTCGACGGTCGCCGTAGTGTGCGCCGGGATCGTGGCCGAGCCCCGCGTGAGCGACCAGTACCGGCCCATGCCTTGCCCGGTGGTCAGCATGTAGTGCGGAGTGAGCGCACTGTCGCCCGTGTTGGTCACCCGCAGGGTCAGCGCGCCGAGCGAGTGCGCCGAGACCCGCCGTACCGCGGTGACGTCCATCCGCAGCGGCGGCCGGCCGGTCACCGCGAGCGTCGCGCTGACAAGCGCCGGCAGTACCAGCAGCACGACCGCGGAGGCCAGCGCGGGACGGCGGCGCCGGCCGGTCAGCCACCGGGGCCGGGGCTGCCAGGCGCGCGAGAACTCCGACAGCGGCACGGTGACCGCCGCAGCCAGCCACAGCGGGGTCATCATCAGGTAGTAGCCGTCCTGGGAGCGGGTCGCCAGGAAGAAGGCGCACCAGGGCAGTACCGTCGCCGCCGGACCCAGCCGCCGGATGAACAGCACGAACAGCGCCAGCAGGGCGGCGGCGAGCAGCATGCTCGCGTGGCCGTACCAGTCGAGCCGGTCGCTGCCGTGCGTGAAGTACAGGGAGATGTCCACCAGGCCCTGGCCGTGCACCACCGCGCCCTGCGTCAGCGGCAGGGCGATCCCGCCGAGCCAGAGGCCGGGCTCGTGCGCGATGAAGTACGCGTTGATCAGCAGCCAGGCCGTGACCGTGACCCCCAGGATCTTGAGCACCACGACACCGGCCGCCCGCGGGCCCAGCTCGCCGCGGCGCACGGCGTAGATCCCGGCCAGCAGGAACGGCGTGACGAACCACGGCAGCTGCTGCGCCGCGCACGCCGCCCCGAGGCACGCGGCCCGCGCGATCCCGGCCGCACCGAGCCGCCCGCGGGCGCCGAGCCGCGGCCAGCACACCACCACCGGCACCAGCAGGACCAGGGCGATGATCGCCGGGTAGCCCTGGCGGGCGTAGTTGGGCAGGAAGCCGAAGCCGAGGCAGACCATCGTGGCCGCCGAGCGCCAGGGCGTCGGCAGCAGCCGCCACAGCAGGACCGCGCCCACGATGAGCGCGAGCGTCGCCGCCGCCGTCGCCGGGGCGCCGCCGTGGCCCAGCCACAGCAGCGGCGCGGTCAGCAGCGGGGTCAGCGGGGGATAGCCGTAGGTGTAGTCGTACCCCCCGTCCGTCGTGGCCGTCAGCGCAACAGCCTTGTCCTGGAAGAGCCATGACCAGGGCTGCCCGTACATCGGGTGGCCGTGCACGAACTCCCGCGCGGCCTGCGTCGAGAGCACCGCCTCGTCGCCGCCGGCGTGGTTCAGCGCCCAGGTGCACAGGGCGAGCGTCACCGCGGTCACCAGCACGACCAGGTCGAGCCGCGCCAGCGAACGCGCCCGGCGGACTGTGAGCGTGAGCACGCCGGTCACCAGGATCGAGGCGTAACAGACGGAGATGGCCGCCGCTATGACCAGGCGATGCGTGGCCGCCTGCGTCCACACCGAGCGGGTCCCGATGAAGAGGCTCACGTCGGCGAGGAGGGTCAGCACACGGTGCCACTGCGCGGGGCTGCCCGGGGTGTCTGTGAGGGGGCCCGGGGCGGCGGACACCGCCGACTGTGTCCGCCGGCCGGGTGCCACCTGTTCGGTTTCTGCCAAGTGCACGAGATCGGACGCTATGGGGATCCGATGAACGACGCGGTACGGCGGGTGAAGAGTGAGGTGTGAGGGAGGTAAGAAACGGTCGTATTCGTACATGTGCCTCACCGTGCGCGGGAGTGGACTCCGCCGGTTCGGTCGCGCTTCGTGTCGCTGTTGGGCCGAACGGGTGACTTGGAGTAAGAATTGACCGGTGCAGGAATTGAGTGCGAGTCAGGTCAGGGGGAGCCGGTGAGCCGTTACGACGTCACCGATGAACAGTGGGAGGGGCTCGCCCAGGTCGTGCCGCTGCGGGGCCGGGACGCCTGGCCGTCGGCGGTGAACCACCGCTCGCTGCCGGACGCCGAGACCGAGACGCGGCGCCGTTTCGTGGTCCTCAGGGTCAACGTCTTCGCGGACGCCCGCGAGGTCGCCGAGACCCTGATGGCCGGGGTGCCCGTCCTGCTCGACCTCTCCGGCGCGGAGGGCGAGGTCGCCAAGCGTGTCCTCGACTTCAGCACGGGCGTGGTCTTCGGCCTGGGCAGCGGGATGCACCGCGTCGACCGCAACGTCTTTCTGCTGACGCCACCGGGCACCGAGGTCAGCGGACTGATGCAGGGTGCGGGCATCTCCGGCTGAGCCGCCCCGTGCCCCGTCACCCCGGCCCGCTGACGTGCCGTCACCCTGGCCGGTCCCCCGATCGTAGGAAGGTGGCGAGGGCAAAACGGTTCGCCGGGTGGGCGGAGCCCTACCGTCCGGGCATGGCCATGTCTTCCGCGCCCGCGGGGTGCTCCTCGTCGTCGGGTTCCGGGACCTCAGGGGTCTCCGGGGTCTCCGGGGTCTCCGGGACCTCCGGGGTCTCCGGGACCTCCGGGACCTCCGGGACCTCCTTGGTCTCCGGGGCTTCCGGGTCCCTGGGCTCCGCCGCACCCCCGTCGCCGCGCGACCCCCTCGACGTACGGGCGCGGATCACCGAGTTGCGGCTGTCGGCCTTCGCCGGGCACCGGCGGGCCGGGTTTCCGCTGGGCCCGGTGACCCTGTTCGCGGGGCCCAGCGGCTCGGGAAAGACGACCGCGCTCACGGCGTACGAGGCGCTTGCCCGGCTGGGCGGCGGGGCCTCGCTCGCCGAGGTGTTCCCGGACCCGGTCGGCTGCGTGCCGGAGGGTGCGCGGGCCGACGCCCAGGGGCGGCGCGGGTTCCGGATCGGCTGTACGGCCGACGGCGCCGAGGGGCCGGTCCGGCTCGACATCGCCGTACAGGCCGAGCCCCGGCTGCGGATCGTGGGGGAGCGGCTCACCGCCGGCGGAGTCGTCCTGCTGGAGACCGCCCTGCGCGACCCGGGCCGCCGGACCGTCCAGGCCGCCTGGCACACCGCGGGCTCCGCCCCGGTGACCCGCGCCCCGCTCCCCGACGACCGGCTAGGCACGCCCCTGCTGCCGCTGCGCGTGGCCGGCAAGACGGACGGGCAGCGGCAGGTGCTGGCCGCCGCCGAGCAGATGGTCGTCGCCCTGCGCTCCGTCTTCCCCTGCGACCCGCGCCCCGACTTCATGCGCGCCCCCGTCCCCACGGGCTCCGGACGGCTCCTGCCCGGCTGCGACAACCTCGCCGACGTGCTGTGGCGCACCCGGTCCGAGTGCGGCCGGCGCCACGCCCGGCTGGTCGAGGCCCTGCGTGCGGGCTGCGCCGGGCCGGTGGCCGACCTGCTCGCCGAGCCGTTGACGGACGGCACCGTCCGGGCGTTGCTCGACCGGGGCGACGGCTCCCGCACGGAGCTGGCCCGGCTCGGCGACGGCGAACTGCGCTATCTCGCGCTGACCCTCGTGCTCCTGACCGGGCCCGGCGTGCTGGAGGTGGACGCGCCGGGCGAGGTGCCCGACGCCCTGCGGACCCTCACCGTGCTCGCCGACGGCTTCGACCGCGCACTCGACGCCTCCCAGCGCCGCCGGCTGCTCGGTACGGCCGCCCGGATGGGCGAGCGCGGGCACATCCGCTGCGTGGCCGCGGTGAGCGACGTGTCGTGGGCCGCCGGGGCGGAGGGCGTTGCGGTGGTACACCTGACCGTTCCTAAAGACTGAGCGGGAGTGAGTCCTGTTGCCAGAACCCGTGCTCAGCCGCGTGCCCCGAACGGTGTTGGGCACACTGGTCCCCCGCTTTCGCTCTCACGTCCGGCGCAACGGGTCGTGTCCGTTGTCCGGGGACGGAGGGGCGGGTTTCCTCACGCCCCGGGACGCCTGGTCGGGCCTGGACGGTCCGATGCCCCGCACGATCGCTCTGGTCGTGCGGGGGCGGTGCCGTCCGTCGCCGGATCGGGTGCCCCAGGGCGCGCCTGCCGATCGCGACGGCTGCCGCGTCGTGGCGGGTGGTCTTCCTGGTGTTGCTGGTGAGGGGCTTTTGCCAGTGTTGGGCGCCCCACATCGAGGTGTAGGCGGGGTCTACGGCGACGATCGTCAGGCCGAGTTCGGCGGCCATGGCGACGAGCCGGGCGCGCAGCTTGCTCACGGGCATGCCGGAGATCAGCTTGCGGAACCGCTTGCGGCGGCCGTGTTTTTCCCTGGTCTTCTCCGCGCTGAAGTCCAGGTCTTCGATGCCGATGGCGAGTTGGCGCCGGGCTGCCCAGTGCAGGAGTCGGATGAGGACGTGCCGGACCTGCGCGTCACGGTGATCGGCGGTGCCGGACAAGTTGAAGAAGAATCTCCGGGGCTCACCACACGGGTTGCCATGTTGGTCGAGCCGCCAGGCGGCCAGGTGGTCGGCGTTGGTGTCCACGCCGATCAGCCCTCCGGCACGAGCCTGCGCCAGGGGAACGGTCTTGACCGGTGGGATGGTCCAGGAGGCGGTCAGGTACCAGCGTCCGCGCTGCACGTCTTCGTGGATGCGGTAGGCGACCGCCCGGTTGCCGGTGACGCGGTCGGCCCATTCGTCGCCCCGATGGTGGAACACCACGGTGCCGATGAGGACGTACCGACCGCGTGGGGCGTTGGCCAGATGAGTCAGCGGGGCGGGCAGCTTGATGCTGACTTCCCCGTCAGGGGTGACGCGGATTGTCTCGTTCCCGAACCGCTTCCCCGACTCGCCGTCCGCCTGGAGGAACCGGCGCTCGGCCTCCCAGCGCTCACGCCATTGGGCCTCGGTCAGGTTCGCGGCGGTGAGATTGTGCCGGGTGCCGAGCAGGCGTTCACCCCCGCGTGCTACTCGTACGCGCCCGGCTTCACGGTCGGCCCGCTCAGCGATCAACCGGTCCTCGAGCAAGTGCAAGCGGCGGGACTTGGCGAACCATTCCTGCTTCGTGCGGTATCCGCCCGGCGCCCGCTTTGTGCTCTTCTCTCCGACCGGCAGGGACAGCCGGTGCGCAATCGTACGGACACCGGCCTCAAGGTTCTGGACGTGGGCGAGCTGGGCGCGGCGGGACAGCCCCCACTGGTCGTGGGTGGCCTTCGTGATGCTCCCGGCCCAGCGGGACGACGCCTCTTGCGTCAGGGTGCGCTTGCGCTCCGCCCATTGGTCGCTGTCGTGCTCCCAACCGGCCGCACAGCGGGCTTTGAGGTCACGCCCGGCCAGCGTCCCCAAGTGGTCACCGACCAGCTTGAGTACCTTCTCGTCCTCGGCCGTGATCGCCTTGAGCCGGGTACGGACCGCGACACCGGACGGCCCGAGAGCAACGAACGGCGCAGCAATCGGGCGCAGGTCAGCCACGTTCGGCGGCCTCCAGTGCGGCCTTCGCCCGGTTCTTCGCCGAGCGGCGGCCATACAGGCGGGCGCAGAACGACGTCAGCACCTCCACCATGTCGCGCACCAGGTCGTCCTCGACCTCGCCGTCGTCCAGCACCAGCAGGCGACGCCCCGCCGCGGACAAGGCGGCCTCGACAAGCTCGACGTTCATTCGGCCGAGCCGGTCTTTGTGCTCCACCACCACGGTGGTCACCTGCGGGTCGGCCAGCAGGCGCCGGGCCCTGGAACGGCAGCCGTTCATCCCGGAAGCGATCTCCGCCTCAACACGAACGACCCGGTGACCGGCCTTCGCCGCCCACGCCGACAGTCGAGCAACCTGGCGTTCCAGATCGGTCTTCTGATCGTGCGAGGAGACGCGGGCATACAGGCCCAGACCGCAGGCGGCCTCGCGCGTGGTGTTCGCCTCCACGTTCACCAAGATCGTACGTGGCCCGACCCGCTGAGCCGGTACCGGCAACACCCCCTCACGAAACCAGCGATACGCGGTCTGCGGATGTACCCCCTGCGTCTTCGCCCATTCCGTCAGATTCACGCTCTGACAACGACACTCACTCATACATGGTTACGCTCACTTACCCGACCTCGAGGACCAGCAGGTGGAGACCCCGTGACCGAACACCCTGACCTCGCCGGACTCCAGCGCAGGCTGGCCGAGTTCGCCGCCGCGCGCCACTGGCAGCGCTACCACACCCCCAAGAACCTGGTCGCCGCGCTCAGCGTGGAGGCCTCCGAGCTGGTGGAGATCTTCCAGTGGCTGACCCCGGAGGAGTCGGCCCGCGTGATGGACGACCCCACCACCGCGCACCGCGTCACGGACGAGGTCGCGGACGTGCTCGCCTATCTGCTCCAGCTCTGCGAGATCCTCGGCATCGACCCGCTGGCCGCCCTGGACGCCAAGATCGACCGCAACGAACGCCGCTTTCCCCTGCCGGAGGCTCCGGGGACTCCCGAGGAGTGAGCCCAACGGGCGGACCACGACACTCCGTTATTACTCTCCGGAGTCAAATTCCACGTCGATTCCGAATTGTTGTCCGCAGATTTCCGTCTTCCTCTAGCTTTTCGCCCCATGGACCCTCACGCTGGGTAGTGGACAGGGGAGTTCTGGACGCAGCACGGCGGACGGACGGGGGTAGCACATGGATGCGGTGCGGCTCATCGGGACGAGCAGGCGGGCTCTGGCGGGCGGCGCCGAAGCGCCCGAGCTCATGACGGAGGTGTGGCAGGCGCAGGCCCTGGCCCAGGCGATCGGCAGCCGCCTCGCGGTGTCCGGCCCGCCGGAGCTGCGCGGCGAGGCCCTGGGGCTGACCGAACTGGCGGGCCGGGGCTGCGGGGTCCTGGACCCACCGGAACTCGACCCGGGCGACCTGCGCGCCGCCCAGCTCACCGAGCTGGACGACGCCCGCGAGACCCTGCTCTGCCTCGACGGCCTGCTCGGCGAGGTCGGCATGGCCCTCGTCGGCATGGCCAGCGCCGCTGCCGACCAGGCGACGTACTGGCAGTGCATGGAGGCCATCGACGCAGCGGACGAGTCCCGGGACCGGGTCCTGGAGATGCTGCGCAAGCTGGCGGCGCGCGAAGAGGCCTTACCGGAGCGGGAGTTGTGGTGAGGCAGTGCCGTCCTCGGGCGACGTCCGCCCCGGATCCGCGGCCGGCTGCAAGTCCGCGTCCAGGGAGGACAGATCCGACTTCACTCCCAGAGCGTATTATTTGGTATGGTGACCAACACCACGAACTCCCCGCTCAGGGCCGTGTTTTACACCCGCATCAGTCACGATCCCACCGGCAAGGCCGAAGGGGTCACCCGCCAGGAAGAGGCATGCCGGAAGCTCGCTGCCGATCTCGGCTGGCGCGTCGTCGCTGTCAAGACCGACGACGATCTGACCGCGATCGGCAAGCGCGGCCAGCGGGCCCAACGTACGTCCCGTCTTCGCGGCTCTGCTCGACATGCTGTCCGCCCGCGAGGCCGACGCCGTCCTCGTCTGGCACACCGGCCGCCTATACCGGCAGGCACGTGACTTTGAGCTGCTGATCGACATCGCGGACCGTACGAGGGCGACGTTCTGTGGTGTGTCCAGGGCGAGGGGCATGTCGGGCGAGGCAAGCTCATCACTCATGAACGGGATTGTGACAGGCGCTGCCGACAACGGTAGGGCGTGAACGTCAGACGGCCAGAGTCAACACAGCGTCCTGGCCGTCCTGTTGAGGCGGCACTACTGCGCTGCCGCCTGCGCCGCCCAGATGCGGGTCATGATCCGGAGTAGGTCAGGGTCGATCAGCTCGGCGTCGTCGGCGTGCTCGCGGTGCGCCCAGATGTCCCAGCCGGGGCCCGAGTTGCCCATCTCGTGGGCGACGATCACGCCGTTGGTGGGATCGGTGATCAGGCCGTCGCACGCACGGCAGACGTGCAGGGCCCGGCTCATGAGGCACCGCCGGGGCTGTGGCACTCGCAGCCGCATCGCTTGATCAGGAGCAGGCCGTTCGAGTGCGGCAGCTCGACGTCTGTGATCTGCCTGCACTCGCGGTGCAGATCTTCGTAGTCCGGCTGCTTCGCCAGCGTGCATTCGGCGGACAGGGTCACCTCGTCGGTGGTCGGCGCGGTCATGCGCACCCCCGCCGGAGCACGTCGGCGAGCCTCAGCGCGACGTCGGCGCGCACCCGGCCCAGGTTGATCAGGTTCAGGGCAGGGGAGGCCGTGTCCGCCCCCAGGGGCGGCAGGACGATCCCTGCCGCCGTCAGCGCTCCGCGCAGCACTTCGACCGCCTCGACGGCTTCGGTCGTGCCCGACTTCTGTGCAGTGGTCATGAACTCAGCTTTGGCCTGCGGGAGTTCTGGGCGACAGCAGGTATTCGCCGTTATTCTCAGAGGGCTACGACTTATGCCCGCGGATTCTCACGTAGCGTCAGGGAGGCCATAGCCGCGCCGGACACCCCGGCGACAAGATCGAGCTACAGGGAGCACGACCTGACGAGGGAGGGGCACATGACGCGCAACATTCGCTTCAACGGCACCGGCAGCGGGGACACCGGCTGCCCGTCGATCCACGAGGACGTCGACACCGGCCAAGTGATCGTCCACGGCCCGCCGCTGACCGACCCCGAGGACGTCGCTCAGCTCCAGCACCTCGGCCCCGGCGAAGTCGCGGTCGTCGTCCCGCGTGAGCTGATCACCGACTGGGCACCCAAGGACGCGACCCGGCAGGCGAGGATCATCGATCTCGACGCCTTCAACCGGCTGTTCGAGATCTTCGAGCACACCGCCTGGCGGCTGGAGACCCGCCGCCGGTACGCCTCCGACGAGTCGACCGAGACCTACGCGCAGTTCCTCGCCGAGGGCCGTGTGGACTGGGACATGAGCTCCTGGTACTGCGAGACGATCAGGCGCCAGACCGCCGCCGGGAAGAAGGTCGCCCGTGTCCGTTTGGTCGACGACCCGGCGACCGCCGGTCAGCGCTACCTCTTGGTCAACGCCGAGCGGAACACCGAGCTCGGGGAGGACATCCGCACCCTGCGCCGGGACGACGCCGACCGGCTGCGGCTCGGCAACGAGGATTTCTGGATCTTCGACTCGCGCTTGGTCGCCAGGCTCAACTTCACCGACGCCGACGAGCTCACCGACGTAGAGCTGATCACCGAACCGGCCGAGGTGATCAGGTACGCGATGCTCCGGGACGCGGCCTGGCATCACGCCGTCCCGTTCCAGCAGTTGGCGGCGGCCACGGCCGGGACGAGTTGACCGGCGGGCGGGTACCGGGTGACGACGGACTACCAGCAGGCACGCGAGGCGCTCGGAGTGCGCCTGCGGGAGCTGCGCATGTCCGCGCCCGATGGGCGTCTCACCGGTACCCGCCTTGCGCAGCTTCTCGGCTGGCCACAGCCCAAGATCTCGAAGCTGGAGAACGGCAAGCAGACTGCCACGCCGGAGGACTTGAGGGCCTGGGCCGACGCGACCGGCCAGCCGGAGGCGTACGGCGAACTCCTCGCCCGGCTACGGGGGTTCGAGTCTCACATCCGATCCTGGCGGCGCCAGCTCGCCGCCGGGCATCAGCCGGTCCAGCAGGCGATCGCCGCCGAGTACGAGCGCTCAGCCGTCGTGCACGGCTTCGAGTCCGTCACCGTGCCGGGCATCCTCCAGACCGCCGACTACGCCCGGCACGTGTTCAACCGGTACGCGGAGCTCCAACGCTCGCCCCGGGACACTGAGGCGGCCGTGCGCGCCCGCCTCAAGCGGCAGGAGCTCCTCTACGACGCCAGCAAGCGCTTCGAGATCCTGATTGGCGAGACCGCACTCAGGTCGCTGATCTGTCCCCCCTCGGTGCTGGCCGCACAGCTCGACCGCCTCGCTGGACTGGTCGGTCTCGACACCATCCGGCTGGGGGTCATCCCCTTCACGGCGTCGCTGAAGATCCCGCCGACCGGCGGTTTCTGGGTGCACGACGAGCGCCTCGCCATGGTCGAGGTCTGGCACGCCGAACTCTGGATCGACGACGCCGACTCGATCGCGCTGTACCTGCGGACCTGGCGCACTCTGCGGGAGTCGGCCGTCTTCGGCACGGACGCCCAGAACCTGATCAGCCGTGCACGCCAGGAACTCAACGTCGGCTAGGTCTGCCGACCGGCAGGGCCTGAGCCGGCGCCTCGTGCTCCCCGTGAACATCACCTTCACCGACTCGCCCTAGGGCCCGCGACTGCCTCCAGAATCTCGCGCATGGTTGCTTCACCCACACCCACCAACTGGTGGGACGACTGGCTCAAGTTCACCCCCGGTTGGCTGGCCTTCCTATGGGCCTTCGGAAACGGCACATGGCAGGGCATACGAAAGTGGCGGGATCGTCGCCACAAGCTCGCTCTCGGCCCAGAGGCCGAGGAACTGCGCTCTCATCTCAGACAATTCCGTGTGCTCTTGGAGGAGGTGACCTCCGGCAGTCACTACTCAGATTGGTTCTTGCACGAAGAGCGGAAACAGGTCGCTCGGGATATGCGAGACGCGGCTGGGCGTCGTGACGACGAGACACTCAAGTCGACCTTGACGCGCTTGGCTGACGCATGGACCGAAATCTTCGCGCTCGCGCCTCCATCCCCGACTCAGCTGCGGTCTCACGCAAACGAAGGTGACGGCTCTCCTGCTGACCAGAATCGGGCGATTGCCAGTCGTCAGAACGAAGATCTGGCACGGATTCAACAGATGACAGACCTCGCCCACGCGGCGCTGGCCGACGTCGAGATTGCCTTCGAGCGGCTCAACGCTCTGGAGCACCGTACGCACGGCCGCTGAGCCGCCAACGAGTCTGAGGCGCTGCCAGGCTGGCGCCTCGCAGCGCCTCAGCTGTCGGCGGCACGGGTGTGGAGTCCACGATCCACACGTCGTCGCTCCACACCGAGGTGCTGGTGGCCAGGATCCGGGTGACCTGGCGGAGCAGCTCGGCGGCTTTCCGTAGCCGCTTGTTGTAGCCGGGTTGCTGCGGCAGGTACGGGAAGAGGTGCCGCAAGTGGGCCCGGGCATGCCGGAGCCACCTGGCTTCGGAGGTGAACCCCAGCATGGCCTGCATCATTGCAAGGGTGACCAGCTCGGCGTCGGTGAGCGTCGGCGCGATCCCCACGGTCGGCCGCCACGGCGCCAAGTCCGGACGCTCCTTCAGGTAGGTCGTCGGCTGTCACATGGAGAGCTGTCGCGAGGGTGTCCAGGTTGTTCGTCACACAACGATCTTGGGCGCCCTCGTTCTCGCCCCCGCAAACAGCCCTTGGAAGATCTTCTACGGCGTCACGCGGGGTTCGCCCACTCCTCGCGAAGCATCCCGAAGAGCACACGGTCGTAGCGCTCTCCCTTCACCAGCACCGCGGACCGGCGGCGGCCTTCCTCACGGAAGCCCAGCCTGGTGAAGGCGCGCACGGCGCGCTCGTTGCCGCTCCAGGTGTCCAGCTCCAGCCGGCTCAGGCAGTACGCGCCGAACAGGTGGCCCACGAGCAGCCGCAACGCGTCACTGCCATGGCCGCAACCCCAGAACTCCCGCTCGCCGATGGTGACTCCCAGCGTGGCCACTCCGGCGTGCGGGTCCAGGTCCCGGTAGTCGGCCATGCCTATCACCCTTCCGCCGGCCAGATCCTCGACCGTGAACACGGCCGACTCCCTCGGGCTCAGGCGCAGCATGGTGTCGAAGCCGAGCCCGATCGCCTCCGCCGTGACCGGGCCGAAACAGGGATCGCCGGCCGCGGCCCAGCGCACCACTTCCGGGTCGTTGCGCCACCGAAGATGATGCTCCGCGTCTTCGGAGCGCAGCGCACGCAGCCTTACCAAACTTCCTTCGAACATTGCGCAACCCTAATCGATCACAGAACCGCTCAAGGCTGGCGATCCATGCGCGGATGTCCTCGACACGTCTGCGTCAATCAGGCCAAGCGGTCGCACCGACCCCTTGGAATTGATCATCTAGTTGTCCGAGCACAGCTGGTAGGGTCCGCCGCGCTCGTCCTGGATGATCTCGCCCCGGGCGGTGAGCTCACCGAGCGCCGCGTAGATCTGCGGGCTGCTGCGATCGAGTCGCTTCGCCAGCGCGGTCGCGCGTCACCTGAGGGAAAACCAGTGGTCGCGGCCGGGCCGGGCCGGGAGACTCGGTCGTGTGTTCCTGACGATCTCCACGCGCGGCGATGCCGCCCACCCGGCCACCGACCTCGGGTACCTGCTGCACAAGCATCCCGGGAAGGCACAGCGTTTCTCCACCTCCTACGGCGGTGCGCACGTCTTCTATCCCGAGGCGGACGAACAACGCTGCACGGCCGCGCTGCTGCTGGAGGTCGACACCGTTGCGCTGGTCCGGCGCGGCAAGGGCAAGGGCCGTGGCGGCGCACCCGACGCGGCGCTCGCGCAGTACGTCAACGACCGCCCCTATGCCGCCTCTTCACTGCTCGCGGTCGCGCTGAGCAATGTGTTCTCCAGCGCCATGCGCGGGGTGTGCAACGCCCGCCCGGAGCGGGCCGCGGCACCGCTGCCGCTGCGTGTCGAGGTGCCCGCGCTGCCCGCCCGCGGCGGCCCGGACCTCGTACGACGGCTGTTCGAGCCGCTCGGCTGGGCGGTGACCGTTGAACCGGTCGCCCTCGACAGCGAGTTCCCCGAGTGGGGCGACTCGCGGTACGTCCGGCTCGTCCTGGAGTCCGAGCAGCTCACCCTCGCCGAGGCGCTGCGCCACCTGTACGTCCTGCTGCCCGTCCTGGACGACGCCAAGCACTACTGGGTCGCCACCGACGAGGTCGACAAGCTGCTGCGGGCGGGCGAGGGGTGGCTGCCCGGACACCCGGAGCAGAAGCTCATCACCAGCCGCTATCTCTCCCGCCGCTGGTCCCTGACCCGGCAGGCCATGGAGCGCCTGGAGCTGGTGCGCCTGGCAGAGGCCGACGACAGCGAGGTCGAGGAGATCGACAACGCCGTCGAGACGGAGAGCGAGGAGGAGGAGAAGCCGACCCCGCTCGCGGTACAGCGCCGGGACGCGATCCTCGCCGCGCTGCGCGACTTCGGTGCCGCCCGGGTGCTCGATCTCGGCTGTGGACAGGGTCAGTTGGTGCAGGCGCTGCTGAAGGATGTCCGGTTCACCGAGATCGTCGGCGTCGACGTCTCCGTACGGGCGCTCACCATCGCCTCCCGGCGGCTGAAGCTGGACCGCATGGGGGAGCGGCAGGCCTCGCGCGTGAAGCTGTTCCAGGGCTCGCTCGCGTACACCGACAAGCGGCTCACGGGCTACGACGCCGCCGTGCTGAGCGAGGTCATCGAGCACCTCGACCTGCCCCGGCTGCCCGCCCTGGAGTACGCCGTGTTCGGCTCCGCGCGCCCGCGGACCGTCATCGTGACGACCCCGAACGTCGAGTACAACGTCCGCTGGGAGAGCCTCCCGGCCGGGCACGTCCGGCACGGCGACCACCGCTTCGAGTGGACCCGCGAGGAGTTCCGCGTGTGGGCGGGGACCGTCGCCGAACGGCACGGCTACGACGTCAAGTTCCGGCCCGTCGGACCCGAGGACCCCGAGGTGGGGCCGCCCACCCAGATGGCCGTGTTCATGAAAAAGACCGAAGAGACCGCGAAGACCCCGAGCACCGAGAGCACCGAGAGCACCGAGAAGGAGGCGAAGGCAGCATGACCGAGACACGCACGGGACGGGTCCTCCCCGTCACCGACCTCTCCCTCGTCGTCCTCGTCGGCGCCTCAGGATCCGGCAAGTCCACGTTCGCCCGTCGGCACTTCGCGCCGACCGAGGTGATCTCCTCGGACTTCTGCCGTGGTCTCGTCTCCGACGACGAGAACGACCAGAGCGCCACCAGGGACGCCTTCGACGTGCTGCACTACATCGCCGGCAAGCGGCTGGCCGCCGGCCGGCGCACCGTCGTGGACGCCACCAGCGTGCAGCAGGACAGCCGGCGGCAGTTGATCGAACTGGCCAAGAAGTACGACGTGCTGCCGATCGCCATCGTGCTGGACGTGCCCGAGGCCGTGTGCGCCGAGCGCAACGCGGCCCGCATCGACCGGGCCGACATGCCCCGCCGGGTCATCCAGCGGCACACGCGCGAACTCCGCCGCTCGCTACGGCACTTGGAGCGCGAGGGCTTTCGCAAGGTGCACGTCCTGCGCGGAGTGGAGGAGGTCGAGCACGCCGCCGTCGTCACCGAGAAGCGCTTCAACGACCTGACCCACCTCACCGGCCCCTTCGACATCATCGGCGACATCCACGGCTGCTCGGCCGAACTGGAGGCGCTGCTCGCCAAGTTGGGCTACACCGACGGCGTGCACCCCGAGGGCCGTACGGCCGTGTTCGTCGGCGACCTCGTCGACCGCGGCCCGGACACCCCGGGCGTGCTGCGCCGGGTGATGTCGATGGTCGCGGCGGGCGACGCCCTGTGCGTGCCCGGCAACCACGAGAACAAGTACGGCCGTTACCTCAAGGGCCGCAAGGTCCAGCACACCCACGGACTCGCCGAGACCGTCGCCCAGATGGAGGGCGAGAGCGAGGAGTTCAAGGCACAGGTCCGGGAGTTCCTGGACGGGCTGGTCAGCCACTACGTCCTCGACGGCGGACGGCTCGTCGTCTGCCACGCCGGTCTGCCCGAGAAGTACCACGGCCGGACCTCCGGCCGGGTCCGCTCGCACGCCCTGTACGGCGACACCACCGGCGAGACCGACGAGTTCGGGCTGCCCGTGCGCTACCCCTGGGCGGAGGACTACCGGGGCCGCGCGGCCGTGGTCTACGGCCACACTCCGGTCCCGGAGGCCACGTGGCTGAACAACACCATCTGCCTGGACACCGGCGCGGTCTTCGGCGGCAAGCTCACCGCTCTGCGCTGGCCGGAGCGGGAGCTGGTCGACGTACCGGCCGAGCGGGTCTGGTACGAGCCGGTGAAGCCGCTGCGTGCCGAGGCGCCCGGCGGTCACGACGGCCGCCCGCTGGACCTCGCCGACGTGCACGGCCGCAGGGGTGTCGAGACCCGGCACGCGGGCCGGGTGGCGGTCCGCGAGGAGAACGCGGCGGCGGCCCTGGAGGTCATGAGCCGCTTCGCGGTCGACCCGCGCCTGCTGCCGTACCTGCCGCCGACCATGGCGCCGACGGCGACCTCGCAGGCTGATGCCCGCGGCGGAGCCGCTGATGGACACTTCCTTGAGCACCCGGCCGAGGCCTTCGCGCAGTACGCGGAGGACGGGGTCGCGCGGGTCGTGTGCGAGGAGAAGCACATGGGCTCGCGGGCCGTGGCCCTGGTGTGCCGGGACGCGGACGCGGCACGGGAGCGGTTCGGGGTGACCGGGCCCACCGGGTCCCTTTACACCCGTACCGGCCGGCCGTTCTTCGACGACGAGACGGTGACCGAGGAGATCCTCGCCCGCCTGCGCTCGGCGATCACGGACGCGGGCCTGTGGGAGGAACTCGACACTGACTGGCTGCTGTTGGACGCCGAGCTGATGCCCTGGTCGCTGAAGGCGTCCGGTCTGCTGCGGTCGCAGTACGCGGCCGTGGGCGCCGCCTCCGGCGCGGTGTTCCCGGGCGCGCTGGCCGCCCTGGAGTCCGCCGCCGGCCGTGGTGTCGACGTGGCCGGGCTGCTGGACCGGCAGCGTGAACGCGCCGCCGACGCCGCCGCGTTCACCGACGCGTACCGGCGCTACTGCTGGACCACGGACGGCCTGGACGGCGTACGCCTCGCCCCGTTCCAGATCCTGGCCGCGCGCGGGCAGAGCCTCGCCGCGCTGCCGCACGACGAGCAACTCGCCCTGATCGACCGGCTGGTGGAGCACGACGGCACCGGACTGCTGCAGACCACCCGCCGCCTGTACGTCGACACCGGTGACCCGGAGTCGGTCCGGGCGGGAGTCGACTGGTGGCTGGAGCTGACCGGCCGGGGCGGCGAGGGCATGGTCGTCAAGCCGCTCGGCGCGCTGGTCCGCACCGAGCAGGGCCGGCTGGTGCAGCCCGGCATCAAGTGCCGCGGCCGCGAGTACCTGCGGATCATCTACGGTCCCGAGTACACCCGGCCGGACAACCTCGCCCGGCTGCGGCACCGGTTCCTGAACCACAAGCGGTCGTTGGCGATCCGCGAGTACGCCCTCGGCCTGGAGGCCCTGGACCGGCTCGCCGACGGGGAGCCGCTGTGGCGGGTGCACGAGGCGGTGTTCGGCGTCCTGGCGCTGGAGTCGGAGCCGGTCGACCCCAGACTCTGAGGATCCGCCCGGCCCGTTTCTCGTCAACGGGACGAAAATTAGAAGAGACAGAAACAGTCGAGAGGAGCGTGAATACGGTCGTTCGCGGCCAGGATGGAGGCATGGCATTTCACGTCGACTCCGAGGCCGGTCGGCTGCGCAGAGTGATCCTGCACCGGCCCGACCTGGAGCTCAAAAGGCTCACCCCCAGCAACAAGGACGCCCTTCTCTTCGACGACGTGCTCTGGGTCCGCCGTGCGCGGGCCGAGCACGACGGCTTCGCCGACGTCCTGCGTGACCGCGGAGTCGCCGTCCACCTCTTCGGCGACCTGCTCACCGAGACCCTGGCCTTGACCGAGGCCAGGGCGCTCGTCCTGGACCGGGTCTTCGACGAGAAGGAGTACGGCCCTCTCGCCACCGATCATCTGCGCACCGCCTTCGAGACCCTGCCCGCACGCGAACTGACCGAGGCCCTCGTGGGCGGGATGACCAAGCGCGAGTTCCTGGAGGCGCACGAGGAGCCGGTCTCCGTCCGCTTCCACGCCATGGACCTGGACGACTTCCTCCTCGACCCGCTGCCCAACCACCTCTTCACCCGCGACACCTCGGCCTGGATCTACGACGGCGTCTCCATCAACGCCATGCGCTGGCCGGCCCGGCAGCGTGAGACCGTCCACTTCGAGGCGATCTACCGGCACCATCCGCTCTTCCGTGACGAGGCCTTCCACATCTGGTCCGAGGGGCAGGCCGACTACCCGTCGACCATCGAGGGCGGGGACGTCCTGGTCATCGGCAACGGCGCCGTGCTGATCGGCATGAGCGAGCGCACCACGCCGCAGGCCGTGGAGATGCTCGCGCACAAGCTGTTCGCCGCCGGGTCCGCGCAGACGATCGTGGCGCTGGACATGCCCAAGAAGCGCGCCCTGATGCATCTCGACACCGTGATGACGATGGTCGACGGCGATGTCTTCACCCAGTACGCCGGCCTCGGCATGCTCCGCTCGTACACCATCGAACCGGGCGCCGCCGACAAGGAGCTCAAGGTCACCGACCACCCGCCGGAGCACATGCACCGCGCCATCGCCGCCGCCCTCGGGCTCAGCGAGATCCGGGTCCTGACCGCCACCCAGGACGTGCACGCGGCCGAGCGCGAGCAGTGGGACGACGGCTGCAACGTGCTCGCCGTCGAGCCCGGAGTCGTCGTCGCCTACGAGCGGAACTCGACCACCAACACGCATCTGCGCAAACAGGGCATCGAGGTGATCGAGATCCCGGGCAGCGAGCTGGGGCGCGGGCGCGGCGGGCCGCGCTGCATGAGCTGTCCTGTTGCGAGGGATGCCGTATAGCCCCTGCATAGAGAGGGAGGGGCGAGGGGCGCATAAGAACCCAAGAGTCTGTATATAAATGTGAGGCGTCGTATAGACTTCCAGTGCAAGCTGTTCTCGTCACCCCTGGAGCGCCCCCATGGCGACAGTCCCGACCGCCCTCGTCGGCCGCCACTTCCTCAAGGAACTGGACTTCACCGCGGAGGAGTTCCGGGGGCTGGTCACGCTGGCCGCCGAGCTGAAGGCGGCCAAGAAGGCCGGGACCGAGACGCGGTACCTCACCGGCAAGAACATCGCGCTCGTCTTCGAGAAGACCTCGACGCGCACCCGCTGCGCGTTCGAGGTCGCCGCGGCCGACCAGGGCGCCCGCACGACGTACCTGGACCCGGCCGGCTCGCAGATCGGGCACAAGGAGTCGGTCAAGGACACGGCCCGCGTGCTCGGCCGCATGTTCGACGCCATTGAATACCGCGGGCACGGCCAGGGTGTTGTCGAGGAGCTGGCCGCGCACGCCGGGGTCCCCGTCTACAACGGCCTCACCGACGAGTGGCACCCCACCCAGATGCTCGCCGACGTGCTCACCATGACCGAGCACAGCGAGCTGCCGCTGACCGAGATCGCCTTCGCCTACCTGGGCGACGCCCGCTACAACATGGGCAACTCCTACCTCGTCACCGGCGCCCTGCTCGGCATGGACGTCCGTATCGTCGCACCGCGCGTGCTGTGGCCGGACGAGACGATCGTCGAGCTGGCCCGGCAGCTCGCCGACGCCTCCGGCGCCCGGATCACGCTCACCGACGACGTGAAGGAGGGTGTGCGCGGCGCCCACTTCGTGGCCACCGACGTCTGGGTCTCCATGGGCGAGCCCAAGGAGGTCTGGGACGAGCGCATAGCGCTGCTCGGCCCGTACGCCGTGACCATGGACGTGCTCCGGGCCACCGGCCACGACGACGTGAAGTTCCTGCACTGTCTGCCGGCCTTCCACGACCTCGGCACCGACGTCGGCCGCGAGATCCACGCGCGGCACGGGCTCACCGAGCTGGAGGTCACCGACGAGGTCTTCGAGTCCGCGCACTCCGTCGTCTTCGACGAGGCGGAGAACCGGATGCACACGATCAAGGCGATCCTCGTGGCCACCCTGGCGGGTACGTCACACAGCGTTGCCTGACCCACGCCACCAGGCCTTATCCTGACCGGCGGCCCGGCATCACCCCTGCCCCAGGCCGTCGCCGCGACCGGACCGGTCGCCCGCACCACCAGAAACGAGCACCACCCGCATGCCCGCTCCACGCATCAAGTCCCCGCACGTGCTGGTCGCCGAATCCGGCGCCGACCGCGAGGGACACGGCCTGAAGCGCACGATGGGCCTCTTCCAGCTCATCTGCTTCGGCGTCGGCGCCATCGTCGGCACCGGCATCTTCGTCGGCCTCTCCGACTCGGTCGCCCAGGCCGGTCCGGCCGTCGTCGTCTCCTTCATCCTGGCCGCGATCACCTGCGTCTTCACCGCCTTCTCCTTCGCGGAGCTGGGCGGCGCGATCCCCGTCTCCGGCTCCTCGTACTCCTTCGCGTACGCCGGTCTCGGCGAGTCCACCGCCTTCCTGGTCGGCTGGTGCCTGCTGCTGGAGTACGGCATCTCCATCTCGGCCGTCGCGGTCGGCTGGAGCCAGTACGTCAACGAGCTGCTGCACAGCCTCACCGGCTGGCAGCTCCCGGCCGCCCTGTCCGCGGGTCCGGGCGACGGCGGCATCGTGAACCTGCCCGCCGTGATCGTCATCGCCATGGCCTCGGTGCTGCTGGTGCGCGGGGTGCGCGAGAGCGCGCGGGCCACCGCCGCCATGGCCGCCGTCAAGCTCGTCATCCTGCTCGCGTTCTGCGCGATCGGCTACAGCGCGTTCAAGGACGGCAACCTCACCCCGTTCTCCCCGGCCGGCCTCGGCGGCATCGGCGCGGGCACCACCGCCGCGTTCTTCTCCTACATCGGCTTCGACGCGATCACCACGGCCGGTGAGGAAGCGAAGAACCCGCGCCGGGACATCCCGATCGCGATCATGGTCTGCATGGGTCTGGTCACCGTGCTGTACTGCGCGGTCGCGGTCGCCGCGATCGGCGCCATCGGCGGCGACCAGGTCGCCGGCCGGCCCGCGGCCCTGTCGTACGTCGTGAACAAGGTGACCGGCTCGGCCGTCGGCGGCGGCGTGATCGCCTTCGGTGCGGTCGTCGCCATCGCCTCCGTGGTCCTCGCCGTGATGTACGGCCAGACCCGCATCCTGATGTCGATGTCCCGGGACGGCCTGATCCCGCGCGTCTTCGAGAAGGTCTCGCCGCGCACGTCCACCCCGGTCGCCGGCACCCTGATCGTCGCGGTCGTCTTCGCGGTCCCGGCGGCCTTCGCCTCGCTGGACGCGGTGATGAACCTGTGCACCATCGGCACGCTCGCCATCATGGCCGTCGTCAACATCACGGTCATCGCGCTGCGCCGCCGGGAGCCGGGTCTGACCCGCAGCTTCCGGGTGCCGCTCTACCCGGTCGGCCCGCTGCTCGGCGTCGGCTTCTGCCTGTACCTGATGTACGAGACCGGGTGGCAGACCTGGATCCAGTTCGCGGTGTTCCTCGCGGTGGGCCTGCTCGTGTACGTCGCCTACGGGCGCCGGCACTCCACGCTGGCCGGGACCGGCACCACGGCCTCCGCGGTTACGCCGGACGCCGCTGAGCAGGAACTACAGGGAGTCTGAACCACACCGCCTTGCCCGACGAGGTAGGGCGGTGACCGCAGGACGAGCTGAGGGCGCGGATCAGCAGCAGACCGCGCCCTCCCTCCTGCCAGACGTCGGGCTCCTCGATCACCGGGCGGGTGAGATGGCCGGGCGGCGCCGGGTCCGGGTCGTGCACCTCGACCTGGCAGCCGGTCGGCAGCAGCTCCACCACCAGCTCTATCGGGCCCCGGCCCGCGGTGTGCTCCACCGCGTTGGCCACCAGCTCCGCCGTGAGCAGCTCCGCGGTGTCGCTGTCGGCCGTGTGCTCCACCTCGGCCAGGGCCGTACGCACCAGGGCACGCGCCACGGGCACCGCCGCGGCGGTGTGCGGCAGCGCGATGCGCCAGGAGGCCGGTTCGGTGGGGCGTTCGTGCAAGGTAAGTCCGTTCATGCAGCAGGCTGTCCTGCTTTCGACGGTAGGAATGGTACGGGCCCGGCCACGGCGGCCGTCGCCGGGCTTCGCGTCCTGTTACGGCACTGTCGATGATCAGTGACGGGCGTGACGGGACTCGGCCATATCGGTGCCGTACCCGGCCCCTCTGTCGCGTACTCATGACGACAGTCACAAAAAAGTGATAACTTTGTGGTGTAGAGCAGCGTGAGGCACCGCCCCCCTAGGAGGCGCACGTCATGAGTCCCTTCACCGGCTCCGCCGCCCGCACCTCCGACTGGGAGCATCTGCGGGTCAAGCTCTCCGACGGCGTCGCGACCGTCACCCTCGCCCGCCCCGACAAGCTCAACGCGCTCACCTTCGGCGCCTACGCCGACCTGCGCGACCTGCTCGCCGAGCTGTCCCGGGAGCGCGCGGTACGCGCCCTGGTGCTGGCCGGCGAGGGGCGGGGCTTCTGCTCCGGCGGCGACGTCGACGAGATCATCGGCGCCACGCTGTCCATGGACACCGCCCAGCTGCTCGACTTCAACCGGATGACCGGGCAGGTGGTGCGGGCGGTACGGGAGTGCCCGTTCCCGGTGATCGCGGCCCTGCACGGGGTCGCGGCGGGCGCGGGCGCCGTGCTGGCCCTCGCGGCCGACTTCCGGGTGGCCGACCCCACGGCCCGCTTCGCCTTCCTGTTCACCCGCGTCGGCCTGTCCGGCGGCGACATGGGCGCGGCCTATCTGCTGCCCCGGGTCGTCGGCCTCGGCCACGCGACCCGGTTGCTGATGCTGGGCGAGCCCGTCCGCGCACCCGAGGCCGAGCGCATCGGCCTGATCAGCGAGCTGGCGGAGGAGGGCCGGGCCGACGAGGCCGCCCAGAACCTGGCCCGCCGCCTGGCCGACGGCCCGGCCCTCGCCCACGCCCAGACGAAGGCCCTGCTCACCGCCGAGCTGGACATGCCGCTCGCGGCAGCGGTGGAACTGGACGCCGCCACGCAGGCCCTCCTCATGAACGGCGAGGACTACGCGGAGTTCCACGCGGCGTTCTCGGAGAAGCGTCCGCCGAAGTGGCGCGGGAGGTGACATGAAGGTCGCTGTGATCGGCGGCGGCCCCGGTGGTCTCTACGCCGCCGCCCTGCTCAAGCGCCTCGACCCGGCCCGGGAGGTCACCGTCTGGGAGCGCAACGCCCCCGACGTGACCTTCGGCTTCGGCGTGGTGCTCTCCGACGAGACCCTGGGCGGTATCGAACACGCCGACCCGGTGGTCTACGAGGCCCTGCAACGCGACTTCGTCCGCTGGGACGACATCGACATCGTGCACCGGGGCGCCCGCCACACCTCCGGAGGACACGGCTTCGCCGCACTCGGCAGGAAGCGGCTCCTGGAGATCCTGCACGAGCGCTGCCGCGACCTCGGCGTGGAGCTCCGCTTCCGCACCGAGGCGCCGCACCCCGACCGGCTGGCCGCGTCGTACGACCTCGTCGTCGCCGCCGACGGTGTGCACAGCACCACGCGTGACGCCTACGCCCCTGTGTTCCGTCCCCATGTGGCCGCACACCACTGCCGCTACATATGGCTCGCCGCCGACTTCGCCTTCGACGCCTTCCGCTTCGAGATCGCCGAGACCGAGCACGGCGTGATGCAGCTCCACGGCTACCCATATGCGGCCGACGCCTCCACCGTGATCGTCGAGATGCGCGAGGAGGTGTGGCGGGCGGCCGGGTTCGGGGAACTCGACGAGCAGGAGTCCGTCGAACGCTGCGCCAAGATCTTCTCCGACGCGCTCGGCGGACGCCCCCTGCGCTCCAACAAGTCGGCCTGGACCACGTTCCGCACGGTCGTCAACGAACGCTGGTCGCACGGCAACGTCGTCCTCCTCGGCGACGCCGCCCACACCGCGCACTTCTCCATCGGCTCCGGCACCAAGCTGGCCGTGGAGGACGCGCTGGCCCTAGCCGCCTGCCTGCGCGAACAGCCCACCCTGGAACGGGCGTTGGCCGCCTACGAGGAGGAGCGCAAGCCCGTCGTCGCCTCCACCCAGCGGGCCGCCCGCGCCAGCCTGGAGTGGTTCGAGAACCTGGAGCGCTACCTCGGCCAGCCGCCCCGCCAGTTCGCGTTCAACCTGCTCACCCGCAGCCGCCGCGTCACCCACGACAACCTGCGGCTGCGCGACGCCCACTTCACCGCGTCGGTCGAGCGCGAGTTCGGCTGCCCGCCCGGCACGCCCCCGATGTTCACTCCGTTCCGGCTGCGCGGACTGACCCTGCGCAACCGGGTCGTCGTGTCGCCCATGGACATGTACTCCGCCACCGACGGGGTCCCGGGCGACTTCCACCTCGTCCACCTGGGCGCCCGCGCCCTCGGCGGGGCCGGGCTGGTGATGACCGAGATGGTGTGCGTGAGCGAGGAGGGCCGCATCACGCCCGGCTGCACCGGTCTCTACACCGGCCGGCAGGGCGAGGCCTGGCGCCGGATCGCCGACTTCGTGCACCGCCAGGCGCCCGGCACCGCGATCGGCGTGCAGCTCGGGCACTCCGGGCGCAAGGGTTCGACGCGGCTGATGTGGGAGGGCATGGACGAGCCGCTGCCCGAGGGCAACTGGCCACTGGTGGCCGCCTCCCCGCTGCCGTACAAGCCGGGCAGCCAGACCCCGCACGAGCTCTCCCGGGCCCAACTCACCGACATCCGCGAGCAGTTCGCTGCCGCCGCCGGGCGGGCCGCGCGCGCCGGCTTCGATCTGCTCGAACTCCACTGCGCGCACGGCTACCTGCTCTCCGGCTTCCTGTCCCCGCTGACCAACCGGCGCACCGATGCCTACGGCGGCACGCCGGAGAAGCGGCTGAAGTTCCCGCTGGAGGTCTTCGACGCGGTGCGTGCCGTATGGCCGCAGGAGCGGCCGATGACCGTGCGCATCTCCGCCACGGACTGGGCCGAGGGCGGCACGACGGCAGCGGACGCCGTGGACATCGCACGGGCCTTCGCCGCGCACGGAGCCGACGCGATCGACGTGTCCACCGGGCAGGTGGTGGCCGAGGAGCAGCCGGAGTTCGGGCGCTCGTACCAGACGCCGTTCGCCGACCGCATCCGCCACGAGGTCCGCGTCCCGGTGATCGCGGTCGGCGCGATCTCCTCCTGGGACGACGTCAACTCCCTGATTCTGGCGGGGCGTACGGACCTGTGCGCGCTCGCCCGCCCGCACCTGTACGACCCGCACTGGACCCTGCACGCCGCCGCGGAGCAGGGCTACGAGGGGCCGGGCGTCGTCTGGCCCGCCCCTTACCGTGCGGGCAGCCGCCGCCCGCAGACGGGCCGCACGGACGCCCCTAAGCCCAGGCTGTCGCTCGGCGGCTGAGCCGGCCCCCTGCCGTCGGTCTGAGGGACAGCCCTCACACCCCCGCGAACTCCGCCCCCGCGTCCCGCAGCCGCTCGTGCAGCCCCCGGAACACCTCCGCCGAGCGCACGCCCGGCCAGCCGGCGGGCAGCAGGGCGGTGGGCAGGCCGGGGTCGGTGTAGGGGAGGTGGCGCCAGGAGTCCAGGGCGAGGAGATAGTCGCGGTAGGCCTCCTCGGGCGGGGTGTCCACCCGGTGCTGCCAGGAGTGCAGCACCGGCCCGTGGGCGTCCAGGAAGCGCTCGTGCTCCTTGGCGATCGCGGTGAGGTCCCACCAGCGGGCGACCGCCTCGGCGGTGGGCGCGAAGCCCAGGTGCTCGCCGCGGAAGAAGTCCACGTACGGGTCGAGGTGCAGCCGGCGCAGGGTGTGCCGGGTCTCCTCGTACAGCCGGGCCGGGGCGATCCACACCCCGGGCGCCGCCGTGCCGAAGCCGAGGCCCGCCAGCCGGGAGCGCAGCACGTGCCGCTTCTGCCGCTCCGACTCGGGCACGGAGAAGACCGCCAGCACCCAGCCCGCGTCCTCGGGCGGCGCCGTGGCGTAGATGCGCCGGTCGCCGTCCTCCAGCAACTGGCGTGCCTCCGGGGAGAGTTCGTACCCGGCGGCGCCGTTCCCGGTGCGGGCCGGCAGCAGTAGCCCGCGCCGTTTGAGCCGGGACACGGAGGAGCGTACGGACGGCGCGTCCACGCCGACCGCGGCCAGGAGCCGGATCAGCTCGGCGACGGGCACCGGGCCGGGTGCGAAGCGGCCGTACGCGCCGTAGAGCGTGACGATGAGAGACCTGGGGGCGTGTTGCTCGGACACGTTGATCATTTTAGGTCGTCGGCATCACTGCTGGTCGCCATCGGTGCGCAGGCGGAACCGCTGGAGTTTGCCGGTGGCGGTGCGCGGGAGCGCGTCGAGGAAGACGAACTCGCGCGGGCATTTGTAGGGCGCCAGTTCGGACTTGAGGAAGGCACGCAGGGCCTCCGGGTCGCGGGGCGCACCGTCCCGCAGCACCGTGTAGGCCACGGCCACCTGTCCGCGGGCCTCGTCGGGGCGGCCGACCACAGCCGTCTCCACCACGTCCGGGTGACGCAGCAGCGCCTCCTCCACCTCCGGTCCGGCGATGTTGTACCCGGCGGAGATGATCATGTCGTCGGCGCGGGCCACATAGCGGAAGTAGCCGTCGGCCTCGCGGACATAGGTGTCGCCGGTGACGTTCCAGCCGCCCCGCACGTACTCCCGCTGCCGTGGGTCGGCGAGGTAGCGGCAGCCGACCGGGCCGCATACGGCCAGCAGCCCGGGCTCCCCGTCGGGCACCGGCGCGCCGTGCACGTCCTGGACGCGCGCCTCCCAGCCCGGCACCGGAACGCCCGTGGTGCCCGGCCTGATGTGCTCGTCGGCGGCGGAGACGAAGATGTGCAGCAGCTCGGTCGCGCCGATGCCGTTGATGATGCGCAGGCCCGTGCGTTCGTGCCAGGCCCGCCAGGTGGCCGCGGGCAGGTTCTCGCCCGCCGACACGCAGCGCCGCAGGGACGAGACGTCGTACGCGTCCAGCTCGTCCAGCATCGTGCGGTAGGCGGTCGGCGCCGTGAACAGCACGGAGACGCGGTGCTCGGCGATCGCAGGCAGCAGCTGCCGGGGACCGGCCTGTTCGAGGAGCAGGGCGCTGGCGCCGGCCCGCATTGGGAAGATCACCAGCCCGCCGAGGCCGAAGGTGAAGCCGAGCGGGGGACTGCCGGCGAAGACGTCGTCCACATGGGGGCGCAGCACATGTCTGGAGAAGGTGTCCGCTATCGCCAGCACATCCCGGTGGAAGTGCATGCACCCTTTCGGGCGACCCGTGGTGCCCGAGGTGAACGCGATCAGGGCGACGTCGTCGTCGGCGGTGCCGACGGCCGGGAAGGGCGTGCCGGGTGCCGGGCGGTGCAGCAGGTCGTCCAGGCTCTCACCGCCGTAGGTCGTGATGCGCAGCCCCGGGACCTGCGCCTTCGCCAGGTCGTCCACCACCCGGACGTCGCACAGCGCGTGCCGCACCTGGGCCATCTCGCAGATCGTCGCCAGCTCGTGCGGGCGCTGCTGGGCCAGCACGGTGACCGCGACCGCGCCCGCCTTCAGCACGGCCAGCCAGCAGGCGGCCAGCCACGGGCCGGTGGGGCCGCGCAGCAGGACCCGGTTGCCGGGGACGACGCCCAGGGCGCCGGTGAGGACGTGCGCGATCCGGTCGACGTGCCCGCGCAGCTCGCCGTACGTCCACACCGGCCCGGCGGGGGTGCGGAAGACGGGGCGGTCCGGATCGGCGTGGCCCAGGAGTTCCGCGGCACAGTTCAGCCGGTCGGGGTACTGCAGTTCCGGCAGGTCGAAGCGCAGCTCGGGCCACTCGTCCGGCGGCGGGAGATGGTCGCGCGCGAAGGTGTCGACGTGGGCCGAGACGTGCATGGCGGTTCGCCCCCTTGCCGTGACAAGCGTCGAGTCGGGCGTCCTGGTGAGCACGGGCGCCCTGGTGAGCACGGGAGTCCTGGCGGGCTCGGGCATCCTTGTAGGCTCGCCGTTCGAGCGTATCGTGTTGGTGACGGCAGTCAACTGTGCGCGATAACGTCGTTGGGTGACGGGGAGGAGTCACGGTGACCCGCCCCGGAGGGAGGACCGGCCGTGCCCGCATTCTCGCTCGAACCGGAACAGACCGCCTGGTGTGCCGAGCTGCGCACCCTGGCCGCCGAACGGCTGCGCCCGCTCGCCGACAAGGGCGAACCGGGCCGCGTCAACCGCGCCCTCCTCGCCGAACTCGGCCGACTCGGCCTGCCGGCACGGCTGTTCACCTCTGGCGCGCTTGACCTGTGCCTGATGCGGGAGTCCCTCGCGCAGGGCTGCACCGAGGCCGAGACGGCCCTCGCCCTGCAGGGCCTCGGCGCCCATCCGGTGCACGCCCACGGCAGCGCCGCCCAGCGGGAGCGCTGGCTGCCCCGGGTCGCCGACGGCAGCGCGGTCGCCGCCTTCGCGCTGAGCGAACCGGACGCCGGCTCGGACGCGGCGGCGCTGGCCCTAGCGGCCGAGCCGGACGGGACCGGCTGGCGGCTCACCGGCGCCAAGCGGTGGATCTCCAACGCCCCCGAGGCCGACTTCTACACCGTCTTCGCGCGCACCACGCCCGGCGCCGGCGCCCGCGGCGTGACCGCCTTCCTCGTCCCCGCCGACCGGCCCGGACTCACCGGAACCGCGCTGGAGATGCTCTCCCCGCACCCCATCGGCGCCCTCGACTTCGACGCCGTCCCGGTCACCGCCGACGACATGCTCGGCGAGGCCGACCGCGGCTTCGCCGTCGCCATGGGCACCCTCAACCTCTTCAGGCCCAGCGTCGGTGCCTTCGCGGTCGGCATGGCCCAGGCCGCCCTGGACGCGACGATCGCGCACACCCGCCGACGCCAGGCGTTCGGCGGCCCGTTGATGGACCTCCAGGCCGTCTCCCACCAGGTCGCCGAGATGGCGCTGCGCACGGAGGCGGCCCGGCTGATGGTGTACGCGGCGGCCACCGCCTACGACACGGGCGCCCCCGGTGTCCCCGGGCGCGCGGCGATGGCCAAGCTGCTGGCCACCGAGACCGCGCAGTACGTGGTCGATGCCGCCGTCCAGCTGCACGGCGCCCGCGCCCTGCAGCGCGGCCACCTCCTCGAACACCTCTACCGCGAGGTGCGCGCCCCGCGCATCTATGAAGGCGCGAGCGAGATCCAACGAGGCATCATTGCCAAGGAGTTGTACGCCACGACACCCGACCGGGAGGCCCGGTGACCACCGAGCGCATCAACCCGCCCACCCTCTCCCGGCCCACCGGCTTCTCCCATGCCGTCGTCGCGGCCGGCTCCCGCCTGGTGTTCCTGGCCGGCCAGACCGCCCTCGACACCGACGGCAAGATCACCGGCGACACGCTCCCCGAGCAGTTCGAGCGGGCCCTCGGCAACCTCCTGACCGCCCTGCGCGAGGCCGGCGGCACCCCCGCCGACCTCGCCCGCGTCACCGTGTACGCCACGGACGTCGCCGCCTATCGCGACCACGCCCCCGAACTGGGCCGCATCTGGCGGGAGTCGGCGGGCCGGGACTATCCGGCGATGGCGGTCGTGGAAGTCGTACGACTGTGGGACGAACAGGCCCTGGTGGAGCTGGACGGGTTCGCGGTGCTGCCCTGACCGACGCGCCACCGATGGAGTGACGATCACGCTCCCCGGTGTGCCCGACCGGTACCAGTGGAGGCCCCCACCCCACGAAACCGGGAGACACCCCATGCCCGTACGTCCCGTCCTCGCCGCGGCCCTCGGCACCGCGGCCCTGCTGTGCGCCGCCGCAGGCCCGGTCGCCGCCGATCCGTCGGAGACCGTCACCGTCGACCCCACCGGCCGCATCGCCCCGGACGGCACCGTCACCCTCTCCGGCACCTACCGCTGCACCGGCGGCACGGGACCGGTGTTCGTCAGCTCCTCGGTCAGCCAGGGCGACAAGCGCCTCAAGCACGGCATCGGCGGCACCACCGCCCAGTGCGACGGTGCCGAGCACCGCTGGGAGAACTCCGGCCAGGTCTCGCCACAGAGCCTCAAGGCGGGTGCCGCCCATGTCGAGGCCACGCTGATGGAGCTGCGCCCCGCGGGCATCGTGCCGCTGCCCGCCTTCCACACCGTCCAGGAGCAGGACATCGCGCTCACTCAGGGGTGATGCCCAGGGGTGACACCCGAGAGCGATGCCCAGGAAGTGAAACGGCGGGAGTCCGCCGGGCGGCCCGGACCCTCAGGGTGCCGGGCCGCCCGGCGTGTACGGCACCTGTCAGGCGCCATGCAGCATCGTCGACTCGTCCGAGCACACCAGGTGGATCGTCAGGTCGGCCGGGCCCGCGTTGTGGCCGATGACGGGGAGCTGGTTCGTCAGCTGTGTCTTGCGCACGGCGACGATCCAGCCGGTGGCGTGGTCGTTCGGGCGGCTCTCGATGAGGTCGGCCGGCTCCTTGGAGAGCCGGTTGCCGTTCGACGCGGTGAGTGCGAACCCGCCGCCGAAGACGTGCTGCATCGCGGGGCAGAACACCTCGCGCGGGCTGCCGTCGGCACCGGCGTGGATGAGTGTGCCGCCGACCTCCATCGGGGGTTCCGGCGGGTCCGCGGCGGCCGGTGCGGCGACGAAGCACAGCAGGGCCAGGGCGCCCGCGGCGGCGAGCGGCATGCGTGTTCCCGGCATGGTGAGGCTCCTCGGGATCGGGATCGGGAAGGGGGGAGACGGGCACCATTGGAGCCCGCCGTCGTGCCGCCTGCCGGGCCGGACACGCAGCGTTACCGCTCATCGGGGTAAAACGGTCAATCTTTCGAGATGACCGCCATGAATCGTTACGGTGTGTGATTGACTGCGCGTATCTCGTCACTCTACGTGGTCGCCTCATGCCGCCTCCGTGTTGTTTGCGGCGCCCCGTGCTCATCCCACGAGGAGTCCCATGTCCCGCAGAGGGATCCCCCGCAGAGGCAGGTGGACGTTCGCGGCAGGCTGCGCCGCCATCGTTCTGTCCGTCACTGCTCCCGCGGCGCTCGGCTCGACCCCGTCCGCCCCGCACCAGTTCGACCCCCGCCCGGGCGGCGGCGTGCGGATCACCCAGGACCAGATCAAGAAGGAGGTCCGCCCCGAGGAGGTCAAGGCCCTCGGTCGACACCGTGCCGAGGAGCTGGCCCGGGACCGCATCGGCCTAGCCGCCGTC
The DNA here is from genome assembly GCF_053592475.1 of Streptomyces sp. NPDC002671. Classification (NCBI taxonomy): domain Bacteria; kingdom Bacillati; phylum Actinomycetota; class Actinomycetes; order Kitasatosporales; family Streptomycetaceae; genus Streptomyces; species Streptomyces sp. NPDC002671. Next base: position 342,109 of record NZ_JBSFVU010000001.1, on the reverse strand, counting down.
GACCGGGGCTACCCGCAGCCGATGCGCAACCGCAGCCTGAAGGAGCACACCGACTCGCAGACGGAACACAACGCGTCCTTCGACCCGTCCCAGTTCGGCAAGTTCGCCGACTACTTCGACAGCCCCGACTACGGCGACCACGTGGCTCTGCTGCCCACCGGCAAGGTGCTGCTGTTCTCCTTCGAGGCCGTCGAGACGAGCCCGAACAAGGAGACGGCGCCGACCGAGGTCATCGGCCGCGACAACGCCGGCCGCGCCTACCTCTGGGACCCCAGCAAGGGCTCCGGACCCGACGCCTTCGAGGCCGTACCGCCACCGGTCGTGAACATGGACGACGGCCTGGACGAGCCGCGCCCCGCGCCCATCTTCTGCGCCGGGCACGCCTATCTGCCCAACGGGATGGTCGGGATCTTCGGCGGCAACCTCGGCGGCAACCACGGCACCGGCGCCCACCTCGCCCTCGTCTTCGACCCCTGGGCGAAGAAGTGGTACCGCCAGCAGGACATGGCCGAGGGCCGCTGGTACCCGTCGGTCGTCACCGGTGCCGACGGCCGGCAGTTCATCACCTCCGGCCACGGCGACATCGGCTGGGGCAAGCTCTCCCAGTCCATCGAGCGCTTCCCGGCCAAGGGCACGGCGGTGTCGGTCGACCCCGGGACCAAGCCCGAGGGTCAGTCGCTCGACAAGTGGCCGATCAAGGCCGAGTACAGCGCCGACTACCCGCACCTGTTCTCGCTGCGGGACGGCAAGATCTACGGCTTCGGGCGCAACTTCGACGAGCAGTTCGTCTTCGACCCGCAGAACGAGACCAGCCAGCCGCTGCGCAACCGGCCGGGCGGCGGCATGCGCAACTACGGCTCCGCGGTGGCCCTGCCCAGCCTCACCCCGGGCAACGGCCCCGACTCCACGCTGATCCTCGGCGGCGACCGCAACGACCCGAAGACGTACAAGTTCTCGGGCGGCAGCTGGACCACGGACTCCTCACGCGCCTTCGGCCGCACCCAGGACGACACGCTGATCTTCCCCGACGGGCGGCTGTTCACCGTCAACGGCGGCTACGACATCCGCGACTACGGCTTCGGCCAGTACAACCCCAACGCCGAGGACAAGTGGCGCAAGACCGAGATCCGCGGTGCCGACGGCACCTGGCGGCTGGGTCCGGAGCAGCGGCTGCCGCGCGGCTACCACTCCAACGCGGTGATCCTGCCCGACGGCCGCATCATGGTCACCGGCGACGAGCTCCAGGAGATCGCCAACAACCGTGACATCAAGTCCGGGATGAACGGCAGCATCGAGATCTACTCGCCGCCGTATCTCAACCAGGGCGGTACCCGGCCGACGCTGACGGACGTGACGAACCCGACCGTGGCATACGGCGGCAGCCTCCGGGTCAGCACCGACACGCCGACCCGGGTGACGCGGGCCGTGCTGATGGCGCCCATCACCTCCACCCACTCGGTGGACACCAGCCAGCGGCGCATCGAGCTGAACATCACCAGCCGTGCCGGCAACAAGCTGGTGCTCCAGACTCCGGCGTCCGCCAACGAGGCGCCGCCCGGCTACTACCTGCTGTTCCTGCTCGACAACCGCGGTGTGCCCAGCATCGCCAAGTGGGTGCAGTTGAAGCCCGGTACCTGACGGCGCCGTACCCCTTCCGGCCCTTCGAAGTCCCCTGCCGCCGGACGCCCGGACGGCGCCTCCCAGGCGCCGTCCGGGCGATCCGGCGTGTGCCCATGTCCCCACCCGAACAAGGGAGTTCCATGACCACGCCGCTGCCCCTGCGCGACAACACCGAGATCCAGGGCGACATCCTCGCCGGGTTCAAAAAGGACCACATGACCCTGCTCTTCCTCCAGTTCGGCGACATGACCGCCGCCCGGAACTGGCTGGCGGAGCTGGTCCCGAACATCGCCAGGAACAAGGACGTCGCCGAGTTCAACCAGAAGTTCCACGACGCACGCACCACCTCCGGCGGTGACGACCCGCAGGCCCTCAAGGCCACCTGGGTGGGCCTGAGCCTCACCTACCCCGGCATGCAGCACCTCACGGGCAAGGAGCAGATCTTCGACGAGGTGCCCACCAACAGCACCGTCGAGTGCTTCGTCCAGGGGTCCGCCGTCCGCGCCGACGCCCTCGGCGACAAGGGCCGCAACGACCCGAAGAACTGGATCTTCGGCGCCGACCACAGGCCCGTCATCCACGCGGTGCTCACCATCGCCGCCGATGACAAGGGCCAGCACGACACCGAGGTCAACCGCCAGACGCAGGCTGCCTCCCGCGCCGGAATCGTGGGCGTCCACATTCAGCCCGGCGCCACGCTGCCCGGAACGCGCAGGGGCAAGGAGCACTTCGGCTTCAAGGACGGCGTCAGCGAACCGTACGTGAAGGGTTTCGACGACCCGGCGGAGGCCGAGGGCGCCCGGATGATCCCGGCCGGCGAGTTCGTCCTGGGCGCCGACCAGGAAACCGCGATGCCCGACGGTGCCCCCGCGTGGATGAAGTACGGCTCCTTCCAGGTCGTACGGCGTCTCGGCCAGGACGTCCCCGGCTGGTGGGTGCAGGTCGAGGCCGAGCTGCAGAAGCTGCGGGACGCCAAGGTGGTGGACGGGACGACCAAGAGCGAGTGGCTCGCCGCCCGCATGGTGGGCCGCTGGCGCTGCGGTGCCTCGGTCGCCAAGTACCCCACCAAGCCCCCGTCGGGCACCAAGGCGGACAACGACCTCAGCTTCGTGGACGACGAGGACGGCATCATCACCCCGCTCTGGTCCCATCTGCGCAAGACCGCCCCGCGCGACGGACTGTACGACAAGGGCGTACACGTGGACGAGAAGTTCATGGACGTCCGCCGCATCATCCGCCGCGGCATTCCGTACGGCGCCCCGTTCGACCCCACCAACGACGAGGGCGGCGGCCCCGACGACGAGCGCGGTCTGGTGTTCGTCTGCTACCAGGCCGACCTGGCCCGGCAGTTCGAGTTCATCCAGACCGACTGGGTCAACGACCCCAAGTTCCCGCACCTGCCGGAGGACCAGGAGAAGGAGCGCATGCCCGGCCCCGACGCGATGATCAGCGGGCAGCTCCCGGAGATCACCAACGGCGAGGTCAGCTTCGAGAGCAAGGTCAACGGCGACCTCAAGACCACCAAGCTCCAGTTCAAGACCTTCGTGACCACCGAGGGCTCGGTGTACGCCTTCATGCCCTCCATCGGTACCCTGCGCGGTCTGTCCCAGGGCCGCCTGGAGGGGCCGTCGCAGCAGACCACGGAGCAGACCACACCGCCGAAGCCGCAGCCGGACACCTCCGCGCAGCCCGGCCCCGTCGACGAGGTCGTGCCCTGGCCGGACGTGGAGGGCCGGTACTGGACCTTCTCCGGCCGGACGATCCGGGTCGTCGGAACCGGCGCTGCCGCGGTGGATCAGCTGACCACCGGCTCGGACACGCAGACCGGGATCGTCTTCGGCGCAGCCGGCGAAGACCTCTCCTCCTGGGACGCGCTGGCGGGCGTGGAGCGGGTCGACGCGATCTGGCCCGTCCCCGACGAGCAGAACGTCAACGGCGAGAGCAGCTACTGGCTCTTCCACACCGTGAAGGGCACCCAGGTCTACCGGCGCATCAACATCGGCCTGGACGCCCGCCACACCACCCGCCGTGTCGGCAACGACCAGCCGCTCGGCCGCTGGAACTCCTTCGGCGGAGACACCCAGGTCACGCATGTCGACGCGGTGCTGCCGGTGCCCGACATGCTGCACGTCGGCGGCAAGTCGCAGTACTGGCTCTTCCACACCACCCCGCAGGGCCAGCGCTACCGGCTCGTCTCCGTCGCCGAGCAGCCGATGCACACCGACACCCTCGACCGCGGTGACCGCGACCTGAGCAAGTGGACGTCACTGGCGGGCGTCACCAAGGTGGACGCCTTCCAGTTCGTGCTCGGCAAGTACCGTACGGGCGGCAAGACCTGGTGCTGGGTCCTGCACGACGGCGGCCAGTACCGCACCATCTCCATCGCCGACGGCGCGGGCCACCCCGACACCCTGGTCCGCGACTCGCGCCCGGACACCCCCTGGTTCCGGCGCGGCTGAGACCGGCTCGTCCGAGGGCCCGGCGGAGCGTTTCTCCGCCGGGCCCTCGGCGCGTTCACCGCTTGGGGCGCGGCACCGGGCGGTGCAGCGCGGCCACGAACTTGTAGCGCGAGCCCCGGTAGACCGAGCGCACCCACTCCACCGGCGCGCCCTCGGCGTCCCGCGAGTGCCGGGACAGCAGCAGCATCGGCAGCCCCACGTCGGTGGCGAGGAGCTGGGCTTCGCGCGGGGTCGACAGCGAGGTCTCGATGGTCTCGTCGGCCTCGGCGAGCTGGACGCCGTACACCTCGGCGAGCGCCGTGTACAGCGAGGGGTACGTCGCCAGCGAGCGGCGCAGGTCGGGGAAGCGGCGCGCGGACAGGTGGGTCGTCTCGATCGCCATGGGGTCGCCGCCGGCCAGGCGCAGCCGCTCGATGCGCAGCACGCGCTCGCCGATGCCGATGCCGAGCAGGTCCGACAGCCGCTGGTCGGCCGGGATGTCCCCGATGTCCAGCACCTGCGAGGCGGGCGTGAGGCCCTGGGCCCGCATGTCCTCGGTGTGCGAGGTGAGCTGGAGGGTGCGGTACAGCTTGGGCTGGGCGACGAAGGTGCCCTTGCCCTGGATCCGGTCCAGGCGGCCTTCGCCGACAAGCTCCTGGAGTGCCTGCCGGACGGTGGTCCGGGAGGTACTGAACCGGACGGCCAGCAGCCGCTCCGCCGGCATCACCGAACCGGGCTGCAGCGCCTCGGTCATGGCGAGGAGCTGTTGCTTGATCCGGTAGTACTTCGGCACGCGCGCGCTGCTGACGTCGGTGGTCATAGTGACTTTCTCGTAACGGCCGGGACCGGCTTTCCGAACCACTCTTGACACTCCAAAAGGTCTAGGCCAAGCTCCACCGTACTGGTCTACACCATTAGTGGCCAGGTCCCGAGCCCTACGTGCAACAGCGTCGTGCGCAGGTCATCGCCGAGGGCGTGGGGGGTTAGTGGCATCCCTGAGGAGGGTGGCGTGAAGCGCAAGCTCGCAGCCGCGATCGTGATCGCAGGCATGATGGTCTCCGTCTCGGCGTGTGGGGACGACAAGGGCAACGACAGCGGCAAGAACGCGGGTCCGGACAGCTTCAAGGGCCAGACGCTGACGGTCTGGACGATGGACGGCTCGGCGCCGCCGCAGTGGACCAAGGACGTCCAGGCCGCCTTCGAGAAGAAGACCGGCGCGAAACTGAAGTTCGAGATCCAGAAGTGGGACGGGATCCAGCAGAAGATCACCACTGCCCTCTCGGAGTCCAACCCGCCGGACGTCCTCGAGGTCGGCAACACCCAGACCCCGGCCTACGCGGCCACCGGCGGTCTCGCCGAACTGGGCGACCTCAAGCAGGAGATCGGCACCGACTGGACGCCGTCCGTCTCCCAGTCCTCCGTGTACGACGGCAAGCAGTACGCCGCCCCGTGGTACTTCGCCAACCGCGTCGTCATCTACAACAAGAAGATCTGGGCCAAGGCCGGCATCAAGGACACCCCGAAGACCCGCGACGAGTTCTTCAAGGACCTCGACACCATCGGCAAGAAGACCGACGCCGAGCCGCTCTACATGCCGGGCCAGAACTGGTACTTCTTCGACGGCCTGACCATCGGCCAGGGCGCCGACCTGGTGAAGAAGGACGGCGACAAGTACGTCTCCAACCTCGGTGACCCCAAGGTCGCCGCCGCCATGGAGATCTACAAGAAGTACGCCTCCTACTCCAAGGCCCCCAAGGACAAGGACGAGGCCACCCCGCAGCAGGCCGACGTCTTCGCCAAGGGAAAGACCGGCGCGTTCATCGGCATGGGCTGGGAGGCCGGCACCGCGGTCACCGCCAACAAGGCGATCGAGAAGGACCTCGGCTACTTCACCGTCCCGGGCGCCACCGCCGACAAGCCCGAGGGCGTCTTCCTCGGCGGCTCCAACTTCGCCGTCGCCCAGGGCAGCAAGAAGCAGGCTCTCGCCAAGGAGTTCCTGAAGCTCGCGCTGTCCGACCAGTTCGAGGGCGAACTGGCCAAGCTCAACGGTGTCATCCCGAACAAGCAGTCCCTGGAGACCAACCTCAAGGGCAACGCCGTCGCCGAGGCCGCGGCCCCCGGCGCCTCCGTCGGCGGCACCACCCCGCTGATCCCCGAGTGGGCCGCGGTGGAGAACACCCCGAACCCGATCAAGTCCTACATGACCGCGGTGCTGAACGGTAAGTCCCCCGCGGACGCCGCCAAGCAGGTGGAGGGCGAGATCAACAAGCGTCTGGCCCAGCAGAACTGATGACCCGCGCCGGGGGCGTCGGCGGACGCCCCCGGCTCAGACGTGCCGAACGTACGGCCTCTGCGGCCACGGAAGAGATGGCAACTCATGTCAGTGCAGACCGAAGGCACGGACACGGCCGGGGAGCCCGCTGTCCGCAAGGCCCGGGTACCGGCGCCGGGGAGAGGTGAGGACGCCGTGTCCGGGACCTCGTCGGCCGGCCGCCGTACCGCCGCTGCTCCCTACCTGCTCCTGCTGCCCGCGCTGCTGGCCACCCTGGTCCTGCTCGGCTGGCCGCTGGTGAAGAACGGCATGCTGTCGTTCCAGAACCTCAACCCGCGCCAGCTCATCCAGCACCTCACCGAGTGGAACGGCGTCGACAACTACAAGGAAGTCCTGACCGGTTCGGACTTCTGGAAGGTCGTCGAGCGCTCGGTGTTCTTCACCGCCGCCAACGTCGTCCTGATCATGCTGCTCGGCACCCTGACCGGCCTGCTGCTCGCCCGCCTCGGCAAGAAGATGCGGCTGCTGCTCATGCTGGGCCTCGTGCTCGCCTGGGCCATGCCCGTCATCGCGGCCACCACCGTCTACCAGTGGCTGTTCGCCCAGCGCTTCGGCGTCGTCAACTGGGTCCTGGACAAGCTCGGCTGGCACTCCATGGCCGACCACAACTGGCTCGCCACCCAGTTCTCCACCTTCTCGGTGATCACCCTGCTGATCGTGTGGCAGTCGATCCCCTTCGTGGCGATCAACCTGTACGCGGCCACCACCACGATCCCCAGGGAGCTGTACGAGGCCGCCTCGCTGGACGGCGCCAATGCCTGGAAGAGCTTCACCTCGGTGACCCTGCCTTTCCTGCGGCCCTTCCTGTACGCCACGACCTTCCTCGAAGTCATCTGGGTCTTCAAGGCGTTCCCGCAGATCTTCGCGCTGAACGAGGGCGGCCCCGACCACCTCACCGAGACCCTGCCGATCTACGCCTTCGTCGAGGGCGTCGGCAACCAGCACTTCGGAGTCGGCGCGGCGATCTCCTTCCTGACCATCCTGGTCCTGCTCATCATCACCTCGTACTACCTGCGCATGGTGCTCAAGCAAGAGGAGGACGAGCTGTGAAGCGCTCACTCTTCGGCCGTATCTGGCCCAACGCGACCGCCGTCGCCCTCTTCGTCGGCTTCGCGTTCCCCGTCTACTGGATGTTCGCCACGGCCTTCAAGCCCACCGGCGACATCATCTCCGAGAACCCGGTCTGGTTCCCGACCGACGTCACGCTCAGCCACTTCAAGAAGGCCGTCGACGCCGACCACTTCTGGACCCTGGTCGCCAACTCGGTCACCGTCACGGCCTGTTCGGTGCTGCTCTCCCTCGTCATCGCCCTGTTCGCCGCCTTCGCCCTGGCCCGGCTGCGGTTCAAGGGCCGGCGCGGCTTCATCGTGACCTTCATGCTGGCCCAGATGGCGCCCTGGGAAGTCATGATCATCGCCATCTACATGCTGGTCCGTGACAACGACATGCTCGACAGCCTGGTCCCGCTCACCGTCTTCTACACGATGATGGTGCTGCCGCTGACCATCCTGACGCTGCGCGGCTACGTCGCCGCCGTGCCGAAGGAGCTGGAGGAGTCCGCGATGGTCGACGGGTGCACCCGCACCCAGGCCTTCATCAAGGTGATCTTCCCGCTGCTGGCACCCGGTCTGATGGCCACCTCGCTGTTCGGCTTCATCACCGCCTGGAACGAGTTCCCGCTCGTCCTGATCCTCAACAAGGACATCGAGAAGCAGACCCTGCCGCTGTGGCTCTCCCAGTTCCAGACCGCCTTCGGCGACGACTGGGGCGCCACCATGGCCGCCTCGTCCCTGTTCGCGCTGCCCATCCTGATCCTCTTCATCTTCCTGCAACGCAAGGCGGTCAGCGGCCTGACCGACGGCGCCGTGAAGGGATGACATCTTCGTGACAGCACCGACAACACCCGCCACCACTGCATCCGACAGCGGCTCCGCCGCGGGCGACACCCTCACCCGCGACGCCCTCGCGGTGCTGCAGCCGGGGTTCGACGGCACCACCGCGCCCGACTGGGTGCGCCGCCGCCTCGGCGAAGGGCTCGTCTCTGTCGCCCTGTTCGGCCGGAACGTCGTCACCGAGGACCAAGTCGCCACGCTCACCGCCCAGTTGCGCGCCGAACGCGACGACCTGCTGGTAGCCATCGACGAGGAGAGCGGCGACGTCACCCGCCTGGAGGTGCGTACCGGCTCCTCCTTCCCCGGCAACCATGCCCTCGGCGCCGTCGACGACCCCGATCTCACCCGGGGCGTGGCCCGCGAGCTGGGCCGGCGCCTGGCGGCCTGCGGCGTCAACTTCGACTGGGCGCCCTCCGCCGACGTCAACGCCAACCCCGACAACCCCGTCATCGGGGTGCGCTCCTTCGGCGCGGACACCGGCCTGGTGGCCCGGCACACCGCCGCCTGGGTCGAGGGCCTGCAGTCCACCGGCGTGGCCGCCTGCACCAAGCACTTCCCGGGCCACGGCGACACAGGCGTCGACTCCCACCACGCCCTCCCGCGGATCGACGCCGACGCGGACACCCTGCACGCCCGCGAACTGGCCCCGTTCCGCGCCGCCATCGAGGCCGGCACCCGGGCGGTCATGAGCGCGCACATCCTCGTCCCCGCCCTCGACCCGGACCGCCCCGGCACGCTCTCCCGCCGCATCCTCACCGACCTGCTGCGCGGCGAACTCGGCTACCAGGGCCTGATCGTCACCGACGGCATGGAGATGCGCGCCATCTCCGGCACCTACGGCCTGGAGCACGGCGTGGTCCTCGCGATCGCGGCCGGCGCCGACGCCATCTGCGTGGGCGGCGGGCTGTGCGACGAGGCCACGGTCGTACGGCTCCGGGACGCGCTCGTGGCCGCCGTACGCACCGGCGAACTGCCCGAGGAACGGCTGGCCGACGCGGCGGCCAGCGTGCGCGGCCTCGCCGCCTGGACCGCCGCGGCCCGCCCCGGCACCGACCGGCTGACCCCCGAGCCGGAGCTCGGCCTGGCCGCGGCCCGCCGCGCCCTGCGGGTCACCCGCGCCGGAGCCGCGAAGCCGGTCGACGGACCGGTGTACGTCGCCCGGTTCAACCCGGCGCCCAATATCGCCGTCGGCGACGAGACCCCGTGGGGCGTGGCCGCCGAGCTGGAACGGCTGCTGCCCGGCAGCGCGGCCGGCTCCTTCACCGGCGCCGCCGCGGGCGCCACGGCCCTGGCGGCGGCGGACGGCCGCCGGATCGTCGCCGTGGTCCGCGACGAACACCGCCACGACTGGATGGGCGCCGCCCTCGACACCCTGCTCGCCGCCCGCCCCGACACGATCGTGATCGAGATGGGCGTACCGCAGGCCCCGCCGCGCGGTGCCCTGCACATCGCCACCCACGGCGCGGCCCGAGTCTGCGGCGTGGCCGCCGCGGAGGCCGTCCTCAGCGGCTGACCCGCCCCACCCCGGCCGCCCGCCCGCCCCATTCGGGCGGGCGGCCCCCTCTCCTTCCGCGTTCCGCTACGTCCTGCGCCGACGCCCCGCCGCTCGTCGTGACGCGGACTTGGCCTCCTGCGGCAAGGGGCGCACCTGGGCGGTGTCGAGCACCTGGTCGCCGTACAGGTCCTGCAGCCAGTTGGTCTGGTAGACGGTGTCGAGGTAGCGCTCGCCGAGGTCCGGTGCGATGGCCACCGCGGTGAGGCCGCGTGTGTCGTGCCGGGCCAGCCAGTCCGTCGCGCCGCTGACCACCGTTCCGGTGGAGCCGCCGAACAGGAAGCCGTGTCTGGCCATGCGGTGACACATACGGATGGTGTCCGTCTCCTCCACACGGAGCACCTCGTCGACGTAGGACTCGTCGAGCAGCGGCGGGCGCATGCTCATCCCGAGGCCCGGGATCATCCGGCGGCCCGGCTCGCCGCCGAACGCCACCGAGCCCACGCTGTCCACGGCGACGATCCGCACCGGCCGGTGCCACTGCCGGAAGTAGCGTGCGCAGCCCATCAGGGTGCCGGTGGTGCCCGCCCCGACGAAGAGGACGTCCAGTTCCGGGAACTGTTCGGCGATCTCCGGGGCCGTCGTGCGGTAGTGCGCCCACCAGTTGCCCGCGTTGGTGTACTGGCTGAGCCAGACGTACCGCTCGTCGGACTCGCACAGCGTACGGACGTACTCGATGCGCGTGCCCAGGAAGCCGCCGTTGGAGTCCAGGTCGGCTATGACGTGCACCTCGCTGCCGAGCGCCTCCATCAGCAGTCTGGTCGACAGGTTGCACCGGGAGTCCGTCACACACAGGAACCGGTAACCCTTGCTCGCGGCGATCATGCTGAGCGCGACACCAAGATTCCCGGACGAGGACTCGACGAGGACGGAATCCGGCTTGAGGACTCCGTCCCGCTCGGCGCTCTCCACCATCTCGTTCGCGGCCTTCAGCTTGATGGAGCCGGCGAAGTTGAAGCCCTCGCACTTCAGGTAGAGGGGGTATCCGCAGATCGACTCCAGGTCCACGAAGAGGTGGCCTTCGTTGAAGGCGTGGGGAGCGGATATGACGGGCACGGCGGGCCTCCTGGTGTCGGGCCGAGTGCGGTGGCCTCAGCCGTACCGGCGCAGGTCATGGAAGAAGTCGTCGATGAGGCGGAGGTTCCCCGCCCGGGACACCTCGTCGTAGACGTAACGGCCGACGGCGAGGTCGAGGACGCCCAGTCCGAACGGCGAGAAGATCACCGGCCGGTCGGCGGGCGGCGTGGCCCGGCCGAGCATCACGTCGTTGAGGGTGCCGTTCAGGAAGTCGCGTCGGCCGGTGCGCTGTTCGGCCAGATGAGGCGAGGTGTCGGCCTTCAGGCAGTGCTCGACGTCGTCGACGAAGTTGGCCGACTCGAGCAGGATCTCGGGGGCGAGGTCACGCAGGGACACGTGCAGGACCAGGGGGTTGTGGCTGAACCACGCCGGGTCGGTGACGTGCGGCCGGCCGGCGACGGTGGCGAAGACCACGAGGTCGCTCTCGCGGACGAGGTCCCCGGCGCTGTCGTGCACGGTGATCCGCCCGGTGCTGCCGGCCTGCCGCAGGTAGCCGCGGAAGCCGTCGGCGCTGTCCGCGGACACGTCGTGCACGCCGACCTCGTCGAAGGCCCAGCCCGTGCCGGCCAGGAAGGTGTGGATGTACCGGGCGATCAGGCCCGTGCCGAAGAATCCGACGCGGCGGGGGCGGGTCCGGCCGCGGCTGAGCCAGTCGGCCGCCAGCGCCGCGGAGGCCGCCGTCCGGGTGGCGCTGATGATCGAGCTTTCCAGACAGGCGAACGGGTAGCCCGTGTCCGCGTCGTTGAGGATGAGCACCGCGGAGGCGCGCGGCAGCCCGGCGCCCACGTTCTCCGGGAAGCTGGAGATCCACTTCAGGCCGTCCACGCGGACCGGCCCGCCGAGGGAGGCCGGCAGCGCGATGATCCGCGCGGTGGGCCGGTCGGGGAAGCGCAGGAAGTACGACGGCGGGTTGACCGAATCCCCGGCGCCGTGCAGCCGGTAGGCGGCCTCGACCAGCTCCACGAGCTGTTTCTCGCGCCCGCTCAGCGCACGCTGCACCTGCTCACCGGAGATCACCGCGAACGTCGGTACGGAAGCCCGGCCGGGCTCGGCCGGCTGGGCGGCGGTCGATCGGGCGGCGGTCGATCGGGCGGTGGTCGGCAGCACCTCGGTCATCGCTCACTCGCCTCCGGGGTCGGGCAGCTGTCGGCCAGCCGCCGGGGCTCGCCCATGCCGACCAGCACCTGCCGCTCTCCGGTGAAGGGCTCCCTGCTGTGCGCGGTACGGATGTTGTCCACGATCAGCAGATCACCGGCCTGCCAGGGTTCGCGCCGGGTGTGCGCCTCGTAGGTGCTGTTGAGCAGCTGGACGACGTCCTCGTCGATCGGACTGCCGTCTCCGTAGAGGGTGTTGAACGGCAGCCCGTCCGCGCCGTACTCGTCCACCAGGTACTCGCGCACGTCCGGGGCGAGCGTCCACTCGTTGAGGAAGGCGATCTGGTTGAACCAGCAGCGCCTGCCCGTGACCGGGTGGCGGACGACGGCGCTGCGGCGCTGCTCGGTGTGCAGCGACCCGTCGGCCCGCCAGGTGAAGTCGATGGAGTGGGCCCGGCAGTAGCGCTCGATCGCGGCGCGGTCGTCGGTGCCGAACGACTCGGCCAGACTCGCCCCGATCTCGTCGTTGTACGTACGGGCCAGCATCCAGCCCTCACGCTCGAACCGCTCGGTCAGCCCGGCGGGCAGCGCACGCAGGACCTCTTCGGAATCGGCCACCGCCGTCGCCCCGCCCTGCTCGGGCGCGGTCAGACACGCGAACAGCATCAGGCCGGGCACCTCCAGCGGGTAACTCAGCTCGTGGTGCATGCACATCGGCTGGTTGTCCGGCCAGGGCGTCGAGGAGTACAGCCCCGGACCGTGGCTCTGGCGAGGCGCGAACGCCTCCCGCTCCGTCATGAGCCCACCGGCCAGCCGTTCGAGGACGGCCCCGGCCTGGTGCGGGTCCCGCGGCCCGAGGCCGCGGACGAGCAGCGCCCCGTGCTCGGTGACCTGCGCACGCAGCGCCTCGCGGTGCTCGGTCGCCCAGCTCGGGGCGTCGTCGGGGACGTCGACGCGCAGCACTGCGGGCCGGTCCGGCCGCAGCTCGACTTGGAGCGGTGGTGCCAGGGATGAGGACGGCATCTCGGATTCCTTTCGGTCGACCGCCTGGAGGTTCGACGGGGCTCAGGAGGAGGGAAGGGGTGCGACGGTGCTCAGGACGGCCCGCGCCGCCTCCGCGGGGCGGGTGCGCGGGAAGTAGTGGCCGCCGCCGGCCAGTTCGTACAGATCGACGTGTTCGGCCAGGAGCAGCCAGTCCCGGTGGCGGCGGGCGTAGCCGTCCGTGTACGGGTCGTCCGCGGCGGCGACCGCCGTGACCGGAGCGGACAGCTTCACCGGCGACGGGCCTTCCAGGGCGGCGCGGAAATAGGCGTGTGCGGACACACAGTCGTGCCGGTAGGCGGCCCCGACCTGCTGGGCGTGGCGCGCGTTCAGTTCCGTGAGCTCCGGGTAGCCGCCGTCCGCGGTCAGCCGCGCCGCGATCTCGGCGTCGCTCCGGCTCGCCAGTTCACCGATGGCGTGCTGCCGTTCGCCGGCGGTGCCGAGCAGGTGCGCGCCGAGGAACACCCGTGTCACCGACACGCCCCGCTCCTGGAGCTTCCGGGCCGTCTCGACGGCCGGCGCGGCGCCCGACGAGTGGCCCCACAGCATGACCCGGGGCAGGCCGCGCGCCACGATCTCGGCGGCGACCTGCTCGGCCACCTGCTCGATCGACGCGAACGGCTCCGGAGGTGCGGCCAGGTTGTGACCGGGCAGCTCCACCGCGAGGACCCCCAGGCCGCTGCCCGCCAACGCGCTCGCCATCGGCTGGTAGTTGACCGCGTTGCCGCCCGCGTAGGGGAAGCACACCAGGGCGCACTCCGGCGCACCGCTCCCTGCCGACAGGGGCTGGAGCAGCCCCGGGCGCTGCCGGGCCGTACCGTCGATGAGCGCGGCCAGGTCGGCGAGGACCGGGTGCCGGGTGATGTCCTTCAGGGACACCGCGCGGTCGAGCGCGATGGTGAGCCTGACCGCTGTCAGGGAGGTGCCCCCGCGCTCGAAGAAGTGGTCCGTGCGGCCGATCTGCGGCTCGGGCACCCCCAGCAGCTCGGCCCAGGCCGCCGCCAGCCGCCGCTCGGTCGGGGTGAGCGGGCCGGGATCGCCCGCGCCGGCCTCGTCCCGTTCGGCCGTCGGCGCCGTCCGTTCGGTCACCGCTGTCCGTTCGGCCAGCTCGGTCAGGGCCTTTCGGTCGGTCTTGCCGTTGGCGGTCAGCGGAAGGCTGTCCTGCCAGTGGAAGGCCGACGGGACCATGTAGGCGGGCAGCGCCGCGCCGAGTGCCGCGCGCAGCGCCTCCGGCTGCTGACGTGTGCCGGTGTAGAAGGCGATCAGATGCCTGCTCCCGCCGGCCCGCTCGGTGACGACCACCGCGCCGTCCCGTACGCCGTCCACCCGCAGCAGGGAGTTCTCGATCTCGCCGATCTCGATCCGGAAGCCCCGGATCTTGACCTGGTTGTCCCGGCGGCCGAGGAACTCCAGCTTGCCGCCGGGGTGCCAGCGCCCCCAGTCACCGCCCAGGTAGAGCCGTTCACCGGGCCGGTACGGGTCCGCCCGGTACGCCTCACGGGTCCGCTCGGGATCGTTGACGTACCCCCGGCCCACGCAGACCCCGGAGAACGCGATCAGCCCCGGGGCGCCCAGCGGCACCAGGGACAGCTGCTCGTCCACGACGTAGACGCGCACGTTGTTGACCGCACGCCCCAGCAGCACCCGCTCGGGTACGCCGTCCAGGATCTCGTGGTTGGTGTCGTCCGAAGTCTCCGTCAGCCCATAGGCGTTGAGCAGCCGGATCCCCGGCTGGACCGCGAACCAGCGCTGCACCAGCTCCCGCTTCAACGCCTCACCGGTCACCGACACGCACCGCAGGTCCGGCAAGGAGCGGGGGTGCTGCTCCAGGTACGAGACCACGACCTCCAGATAGGAGGGCACGACCTGCGCCACACCGACCCGGCCGCGCTCCAGCGTGTCGACGAAGCGCTCCACGTCCGTGATCACGTCCTGCTCGACCAGCAGGGTCCGTCCGCCGACGAGGAGCGCGGACACCAGCTGCCACAGGGAGATGTCGAAGCACTGCGGGGCGGTCTGCGCGACCACGGATCCTTCGCCGATCCCCAAGTCGTCGATCTTGGCGTGGAGATGGTTGAGCAGGCCCGCGTGCTCGCACATCGCCCCCTTCGGCTCGCCGGTGGAGCCGGACGTGAAGTAGATGTAGGCGAGCCGCCCGGCGTCGACCCGCACGCCGAGGTCGTCGTCGGCGTGCGGCTCCGCGTACGCCGCGTCCACCAGCAGCTTCTCGGTTCCGGGCAGGCCGGCCAGCGCCCCGTCGAGGCTGTGGGTGCTGCCGGCTTCGGTCAGCACCAGCCGGCACCCCGCGCGCGACAACGTTGCCGCGACACGGCCGGCCGGGAAATGCGGCTCGATCGGCAGGTACGCGCCGCCGGCCTTGAACACCGCCAGCGTCGCCGCCAGCCAGTCGAGGTTGCGCTCGGTCACGACGGCGACCACGTCCTCCGGGCCCAACCCGCGCGCCAGCAGTGCCCGCGCCAGCCTGTTCGCGCGCCGGTTGAGCTCTTCGTACGTCCACTCCCGCCCGCCGTGTACGGCCGCCACCGCCTGCGGATGCGCCCGTACCCGCCGCTCGAACAGTTCGTGCGCCCGCGCGTCCGGCAGCGGACGGCGGGGGCCGGCCAGGCCTTCCAGCTGCTCGCGTACCTCGTCGGGCGAGAGCAGGCTCTGCCGCGTGTGGTCGGCGTCGGTGTCGTAGTCAGCCGTCATCAGCCGCAGCGCCGTCAGGTGGTAGCCGCCGATCCGCGCCGCCGCGGTGGCGTCCAGCACGTCCGTGCGGTACCGCAGGCGCAGCATCAGCCGTCCGCTCCGGTCGGACCAGCGCACGTGCAGCACGCCGTCGTCGAGGTGGGCCGCGTCGTGTCCCATGGGGCCGAACACGACCTCGTGCGACGGCTCCGTCACCCCCAGCTCCCGCCGCAGCTCCGCCACCGGGAACTCCCGGTGGGCCAGCAGCTCCGCCTCGGCGCGCTCGGCGGTCGCCACCAGGGCGCGCCAGGACCCCGGGGGAACGGTCAGGCGGCAGGGCAGCGGCTCGCCGCGCACTCCGGCGGTGTACCCCGTCACCACCTCCTGCTCGCCGGACAGGGCGGCCAGCACCTTGGCGTGCGCCGCCAGCAGCAGCACGCTGATCGGCATGCCCGAGCGCCGCACCAGGGAACGTACGGCGTCCGCCAGGTCGTCCGGGACCGCCGCGTCCTGCTCGGCCGTGCCGGGAAGCTGTTCCCGGACCCACCGGGGCACGGCGGTGACACCACCCGCGGTCAGCACACGGCTCCAGAACTCCCCGGCCGACTGGTCCGATTCCACGCGCGTTCCCATCGCAAGGCCTTCCTCAACTCACGGTCGCCGCAGTGGCGTTGGCTGTTGACGCTGCCTGTCCGGTGCCCTGGGGCCGGCTGACGGTCTCCGGCAGCTCCATGGCGGGATTGCCGCCCCACCGTGCGTGCGGGGGGACTTCCTCGCCCTTCATGAGGAAGGAGTCGGGTGCCAGTACCGAGCCCTCGCCCATGGTCACGCCGTAGTGCACATGGGCGCCGACGCCCAGCGTGCAGCCGGCGCCGAGCGTGATGGTGTCGGACTTGAAGGTGCCGTCCTCCTGAGAGTGGCACTGGATCTTGCTGCCGACGTTGAGGGTGCACTCGTCGCCGATGGTGGCGAGCGTCCGCTCGGTCAGGTAGCAGCCGTCGTCGAACACCCGGCTGCCGATGCGCACGCCCAGCAGCCGCCAGACCAGGGTCTTGAAGGGTGTTCCGTTGAAGATGTCGAGGTAGTGGTCCGGCACCTTCCACAGGCGCTCGTGCCACCAGAAGTAGGGGTCGTATATGGAGCACAACCGGGGCCGCAGCGCGCGGAACGAGGCGATGCACCGCTCCAGCAGGACGAAGTAGAGGGTGCTGAACGCGAGCGTGATGGCCAGGTATCCGGCGATCACGACGTGTCCGAGCGTTCCGTACATGTCCACGGACACGAGCCCGAACAGCGTGAGCGCGAAGGTGTGCAGCCACCGGACGAACAGCATGAGGGCCATCGAGCGAAGGTTGTAGCGGTTCTTCGCGGCGAGACTGCGGCGGAGTGAGTCACCGGTCCTGAGGCCGTCGAACCGTGCGTCACGCTCCACCGACCGGGGTATCTCGAAGCACGGCGAACCGAGAAGCCCCACGTTTTCCCGGACCTCGCCGTCCAGGGGGACCATCACCTTCGTCGCGAGCAGGCAGTTGGCCCCTGTTCGGCCGCCCGCGGGATAGGCGATGTTGTTGCCGAGGAAGTTGCTCGGCCCGATCGAGGCAGGGGAGAGCCGGAAGGACGTACTGGAATAGTCGGCGTTGAGGACGGAGAGTCCGTCGGCAACCATCGTCCCGCTGCCGACGGAGACCAGGAACGGGGTTTCGTGCTGCACCTCGGTGCCGAAGTTCGATCCGGTCTGCTCGACCCGTGACAAGTCGTATCCGAGCGCCTGGAGATAGTGGACGATGTAGGAGCTGTCACCGAACAGCCAGGCGAAGAACCTGATGTTCGTCATGCGAGCCGTCGCCCGGTGGAGCGCGTAGTGGAAGCCGTAGAGCGGATAGACCCGGTCCGGCTTGACGGCCAGCCTCAGCAGGCGCGGAACCGTGCACAGGACGACGAGGCCCAGGACGACGAAGCCGAAGAACAGCACGAGCGAGAGTTCCAGCGCGTCGGTGATCAACGCCGACCGCGTCAGTGCGGCCATCTGCGGATCGAGCCGCCTGCCGATCGCCGGTACCTCGGTGAACAGCATGTACACCCCGCCGACGGCCAGCGGTATGTAGAGGAAGAACAGCTGCAGCAGGGTGCCGAAGCCGAACCAGGCCCGGCGCGCGGTGCCGCACCTGGCCGGCGCGACCCGTAGGTAGTCGGTCCGCGTGGTCTCGGCCGGCGATCCGTGCCAGTGCTCACCGTCCGGTACCGCCTGGCCGCGGTGGAGGGCGGAGGCATGGCCGAGTTGGGCGGCGTCGCCCATCGAGGTGTCGATGTCCAGGACGGTCTTCTCGCCGACGAACACCTCGCGGCCGAGGGTGACCCGGCCGGTCTGGATGCGCCCCGCGTAGGCCCGGTAGCAGAGGAAGAACGAGTCCTTGCGGATCACCGAACCGGCGCCGATCGTCAGCAGGTCGGTGCAGACCGGCACGGAGTGGGACAGGATCGTGACCCCCTTGCCGATCCGCGCGCCGAGGGCCCGCAGATACAGCACGTACAGCGGGGTCCCGGCGAGCAGGATCATCGGATTCGCGTGGAGCAGCACCTTGACGAGCCAGAAGCGCAGATACGCCGGGCCCCAGACGGGGAACTCACCCGGTTTCCAGCGGCCGACGAGCAGCCACTTCGCGATGACCGGGAAGGCGCACAGCCCGATGAACCCGATGCCTCCGAACAGCACCGACCGCAGATAGATGTCGCCTACGCCGGAACCGGAGGCGATCCACTCGTATCCCGCGGCGGTGACGAATCCGGAGACAAGGGAGTATCCGAGGAAGACCAGCAACTGGAAGGTTCCGCAGAGCACATGGCTCAGCCGGTTCCCGTGCGTCCTCGGAGCCGCCGGCGTGACGGTCACCGGCGTCGACTTGGCGATCGCGGGATCGGCAGGAGCGGGAACGGCCTCCCCGAGAGCCGCCGCCAGGCTCCGGATGGTGGGGTGCCGGTAGATGTCCCTCATCGAAGGGGACGGCAGATCCGCTCTCTTCCGTATCCGCGCGCAGAACTGGGCCATGACCAGGGAGTTGGCACCGAGGTCGGTGAAGAAGTGGCTCTCGACCGGAACACGCTCCGCGCCTACGACGTCGGCCAGTGCCTCCGCGAGCTTGCGTTCGGTCTCCGTCCTGTCCGGGCCGGTGTCACTCAAGGTGACAGCAGGTTCGGCAGGCCCGGATATATGGACCTCGGAGGACTGCTCCGTCATGCGATCTCCCGGAGAAACGTGGATTTTTCCAGATCACGAACCGGCAGCTTCAGTTTGGGCAGGCAGTCGTCAAGGTGCCACTTCTGATCGATCGCCGAGGCGGGCGGAGAATGCTCGACGGGGCCCGTATTCCTGGGTTTGGTCCAGGAATACGGGCCCCGTCGCGGATCACCCGAACGGTGGTCGGGAGACTAGGGCCTGTCCGGCGGATCAGGTCGCAAGGGATCGACGGCACCTCATGGACGCCGGTGAGCGGGGCCTGGTGCGTCCAGCTGCAAGGCGGAGGAGGGCGGCGACGCGGAGCGTCGGCAACCGACGACAACGCCGCAGATGGGCGTGCCAGGCCCCGCGTCTGCGACAAGATCCGCCGGACAGGCCCTAGATGTCCCGGAAGATCTCGATCTGTGCGCCGACCGAATTCAGACGCTCGGCGAGGTCCTCGTAACCCCGGTTGATGACATACACGTTGCGCAGCACCGAGGTGCCCTCGGCCGCCATCATCGCCAGCAGGACGACCACGGCGGGGCGCAGGGCCGGCGGGCACATCATCTCGGCGGCGCGCCAGCGGGTGGGGCCCTCGACCAGGACGCGGTGCGGGTCGAGCAACTGGAGTCGGCCGCCGAGGCGGTTGAGGTCCGTGAGGTAGATCGCGCGGTTGTCGTAGACCCAGTCGTGGATCAGCGTCTTGCCCGAGGCGACCGCCGCGATGGCAGCGAAGAACGGGACGTTGTCGATGTTCAGGCCCGGGAAGGGCATGGGGTGGATCTTGTCGATCGGGGCCTCCAGCTTGGAGGGCCGGACCGTGAGGTCCACCAGGCGGGTACGGCCGTTGTCCGCGAAGTACTCGGGGCTGCGGTCGTGGTCGAGGCCCATCTCCTCCAGGACGGCCAGCTCGATCTCCAGGAACTCGATCGGCACCCTGCGCACCGTCAGCTCCGAGGAGGTCACCACGGCGGCGGCCAGCAGGCTCATCGCCTCGACCGGGTCCTCGGAGGGGGAGTAGTCGACGTCGACGTCGATGTTCGGCACGCCGTGCACGGTGAGCGTGGTGGTGCCGATGCCCTCGACCAGCACGCCGAGTGCCTCCAGGAAGAAGCAGAGGTCCTGGACCATGTAGTTGGAGGAGGCGTTGCGGATGACCGTCACGCCGTCGTGCCGGGCGGCAGCCAGCAGCGCGTTCTCGGTCACCGTGTCGCCGCGCTCGGTCAGCACGATCGGGCGGTCGGGGCGGACCGTGCGGTCGACCTGCGCGTGGTACTGGCCCTCGGTGGCCGCGATGTCCAGACCGAACCGGCGCAGCGCGATCATATGCGGCTCGATGGTCCGGGTGCCGAGGTCGCAGCCGCCGGCGTACGGCAGCTTGAAGGCGTCCATGCGGTGCAGCAGCGGGCCCAGGAACATGATGATGGAGCGGGTGCGGACGGCCGCCTCGGCGTCGATGGCCGCCATCTCCAGCTCGGCCGGCGGCACCAGTTCCAGGTCGACGCCGTCGTTGATCCAGCGGGTGCGGACGCCGATGGAGTTGAGCACCTCCAGCAGGCGGTACACCTCCTCGATCCGCGCCACTCGGCGCAGCACCGTGCGCCCCTTGTTCAGCAGCGAGGCGCACAGCAGGGCCACGCACGCGTTCTTGCTGGTCTTCACGTCGATGGCGCCGGACAGCTGACGGCCGCCGACGACCCGCAGATGCATCGGGCCCGCGTACCCGAGCGAGACGATCTCGCTGTCCAGAGCCTCACCGATTCGCGCGATCATCTCAAGGCTGATGTTCTGGTTCCCGCGCTCGATGCGGTTGACCGCGCTCTGACTGGTGCCGAGCGCCTCCGCGAGCTGCGCCTGTGTCCAGCCACGGTGTTGCCGGGCGTCACGGATGAGCTTGCCGATGCGTACGAGGTAGTCGTCTGCCATGTGGTTGAGGTTATCTCAGATATGAGATGGCGCCTGTTGGGGGGTCCATTCGGGTGACGGGACGTCAATGACCAGCGGAAATACCGATTATGTGCCATGATTTGGGTGATTCATCCGTTATTCACGCATACCCTCGCGTACTCCTGGGCGAAGAACAGGTGCGGCTCGAAGCGGACCGCCGGTACGGCGTCCGGTGTGAACGTCGGTACGGCGGGGGCCATGACGTAGCGAACCCGCTCCACGGTGCCGTACTCGTCACGAACCTCCAGCAGTCCGGACTCCGGGCAGTGCCACTCGAACTCCGTGACGTCTTCACCCAGGGCGTTGGCTATCGTGCCGCGGCCCCGCCCGTCCTCCAGGAACTCCAGTTCCGACGCCTCCATCACGCCGTAGTCGAAGGGTGAGCTGTCCCAGCGGCCGATCAGTGCGGTGTCGAGAGTCATGTGGTGATCTTCGCCTGGCACCCTGTGGCCCACGCCACCGAAAAACGGCAGGGCTGGGCCCGGTCGGGCATGACCAGTCGGCGCCCATGTACTAGAGTTATCTCGACATCGAGATATCTGCCGAGGCGCACCGCAGCCGCCACTCGGTAAGGGTTACCTAACTTAGCCTTACCTCAGCGGACCGGCCAGACCGGCGTGGCGGCAGGATGCGGTGGAACGCGCACATCAATGAAGGAGACTGTCGTGTCGGCGAACAGCTTCGACGCCCGCAGCACGCTGCAGGTGGGCGACGAGTCGTACGAGATCTTCCGGCTGGACAAGGTGGAGGGCTCTGCTCGCCTGCCGTACAGCCTCAAGGTCCTGCTGGAGAACCTGCTCCGCACGGAGGACGGCGCGAACATCACCGCCGACCACATCCGCGCCCTCGGCAACTGGGACTCCCAGGCCCAGCCGTCGCAGGAGATCCAGTTCACGCCGGCCCGCGTGATCATGCAGGACTTCACCGGCGTCCCCTGCGTCGTGGACCTCGCGACCATGCGTGAGGCCGTGAAGGAGCTGGGCGGTGACCCGGCGAAGATCAACCCGCTGGCGCCGGCCGAGCTGGTCATCGACCACTCCGTCATCGCCGACAAGTTCGGCACCAACGACGCCTTCAAGCAGAACGTCGAGCTGGAGTACGGCCGCAACAAGGAGCGCTACCAGTTCCTGCGCTGGGGCCAGACCGCCTTCGACGAGTTCAAGGTCGTCCCGCCGGGCACCGGCATCGTCCACCAGGTGAACATCGAGCACCTGGCCCGCACCGTCATGGTCCGAGGCGGCCAGGCCTACCCGGACACCCTGGTCGGCACCGACTCGCACACCACCATGGTCAACGGCCTCGGCGTCCTCGGCTGGGGCGTCGGCGGCATCGAGGCCGAGGCCGCCATGCTCGGCCAGCCGGTCTCCATGCTCATCCCGCGCGTCGTCGGCTTCAAGCTCACCGGTGAGCTGAAGCCGGGCACGACCGCCACGGACCTCGTGCTCACCATCACCGAGATGCTGCGCAAGCACGGCGTCGTCGGCAAGTTCGTCGAGTTCTACGGCGAGGGCGTGGCCGCCACCTCCCTCGCGAACCGCGCCACCATCGGCAACATGTCGCCCGAGTTCGGCTCCACCGCCGCGATCTTCCCGATCGACGGCGAGACCCTGAACTACCTGCGCCTGACCGGCCGTTCCGAGCAGCAGGTCGCGCTCGTCGAGGCGTACGCCAAGGAGCAGGGCCTCTGGCTGGACCCGAAGGCCGAGCCGGACTTCTCCGAGAAGCTGGAGCTCGACCTGTCGACGGTCGTCCCCTCCATCGCCGGTCCGAAGCGTCCGCAGGACCGCATCATCCTCGCCAACGCCGCCCAGCAGTTCGCGCTGGACGTGCGCAACTACGTGGCCGACGCCGACGAGGCGGGCATCGAGTCCTTCCCGGCCTCCGACGCCCCGGCCGTGCACCCGAACGGTGTCCCGTCCAACCCGGTCCAGGTGACCGCCCCCGACGGCACGACCTACACCATCGACCACGGTGCGGTGACGGTCGCGGCCATCACCTCCTGCACCAACACGTCGAACCCGTACGTCATGGTCGCCGCCGCGCTCGTCGCGAAGAAGGCCGTGGAGAAGGGCCTGACCCGCAAGCCGTGGGTCAAGACCACCCTCGCCCCGGGCTCGAAGGTCGTCACCGACTACTTCGACAAGGCGGGCCTCACCCCGTACCTCGACAAGGTCGGCTTCAACCTCGTCGGCTACGGCTGCACCACCTGCATCGGCAACTCCGGCCCGCTGCCGGAGGAGGTCTCCAAGGCCGTCAACGACCACGACCTCGCGGTCACCTCGGTCCTCTCCGGCAACCGGAACTTCGAGGGCCGGATCAACCCCGACGTCAAGATGAACTACCTCGCCTCCCCGCCGCTGGTCGTCGCGTACGCCATCGCGGGCTCCATGAAGGTGGACATCACCAAGGACGCCCTCGGCACCGACCAGGACGGCAACCCGGTCTACCTGACCGACATCTGGCCGACCGAGGCCGAGGTCAACGACGTCGTGGCCAACGCCATCGGCGAGGACATGTTCAACAAGTCCTACCAGGACGTCTTCGCGGGCGACGCCCAGTGGCAGTCCCTCCCGGTCCCGACCGGCAACACCTTCGAGTGGGACGCCGAGTCGACCTACGTCCGCAAGCCCCCGTACTTCGAGGGCATGGGCATGGAGCCGGCCCCGGTCTCCGACATCGCCGGTGCCCGCGTGCTCGCCAAGCTGGGCGACTCGGTCACCACCGACCACATCTCCCCGGCCGGTGCGATCAAGGCCGACACCCCGGCGGGCAAGTACCTGACCGAGCACGGTGTCGAGCGTCGTGACTTCAACTCCTACGGCTCCCGCCGTGGCAACCACGAGGTCATGATCCGCGGTACGTTCGCCAACATCCGCCTGCGCAACCAGATCGCGCCGGGCACCGAGGGCGGCTACACCCGCGACTTCACCCGGTCCGCCGAAGGTGAAGGAGGGGCGCCGGTGTCGTTCATCTACGACGCCTCCCGCAACTACATCGAGCAGGGCATCCCGCTGGTCGTCCTGGCCGGCAAGGAGTACGGCTCCGGCTCGTCCCGCGACTGGGCGGCCAAGGGCACCGCGCTGCTCGGCGTGAAGGCCGTCATCGCCGAGTCGTACGAGCGCATCCACCGCTCGAACCTCATCGGCATGGGCGTCCTGCCGCTGCAGTTCCCGGAGGGCGCCTCCGCCGAGTCCCTCGGCCTGACCGGTGAGGAGACCTTCTCCTTCGCCGGTGTCACCGAGCTGAACAACGGCACCACGCCGCGCACGGTCAAGGTCACCACCGACACCGGTGTCGAGTTCGACGCGGTCGTCCGCATCGACACCCCCGGTGAGGCGGACTACTACCGCAACGGCGGCATCATGCAGTACGTGCTCCGCAACCTGATCCGCAAGTAAGCGGTACGGCACGGCGGTACAGGGCCGCATCCCCGGCGACGGGGGTGCGGCCCTTCGCCGTACGGCCCCGATCCCCTCAGTCCGCGGGCAGGTCCGGGAAGTCCGGGAACTGCGGTATCGCCACCTCGGCCCAGATCACCTTGCCCTGGGGCGTGTACCGGGTGCCCCAGCGCTCGGACATCTGCGAGACCAGGAACAGGCCCCGGCCACCCTCGTCGGTCGTCGCCGCGTACCGCAGATGCGGTGAGGTGCTGCTGCCGTCGGCCACCTCGCAGATCAGCGTGCGGTCACGGATCAGCCGCACATGGATCGGCTCCGAGGCGTAGCGGATGGCGTTGGTGATCAGCTCGCTCAGGACGAGTTCCATGCCGAAGCCCAGCTCGGCCAGGCCCCACTCCTCGAGCTTGTCGGACACGGCGGCGCGCATCCCGGACACGGCGGCCGGGTCGCTCGGCACGTCCCAGTCGGCGACGTTCTCGGCAGGCAGCGCCCGGGCGCGCGCGATGAGCAGGGCGACGTCGTCCTTGGCCCGCTCCGGCAGCAGCTCGGCCAGCACCGCCTGGCAGCTCTCCTCCGGCGAGCGGTCGGGGTGGCCGGCGAGCGCCTGCCGCAGCAGCTCCATGCCCACGTCCAGGTCACGTGTGCGGTCCTCGATGAGGCCGTCGGTGTACAGGACGAGCTGGGTCCCCTCGGCCAGCTCCAGCTCGGCCGTCTGGAACGGCATGCCGCCGAGGCCCAGCGGCGGCCCGGCCGGCACGTCGGCGAAGGTGACACTGCCGCCGGGGTGGACCAGCGCGGGCGCCAGATGCCCGGCCCGCGCCATGGCGCAGCGCCGCGTCACCGGGTCGTAGATCGCGTACAGGCAGGTGGCGCCCACGATCCCCGCCTCGTCCGCGCGGTTCTCGTCCTGGTCGATGCGGCCGACCAGGTCGTCCAGATGGCCGAGCAGCTCGTCGGGCGGCAGGTCGAGCGTGGCGAAGTTGTGCACCGCGGTCCGCAGCCGGCCCATCGTCGCGGCGGCGTGCAGGCCGTGCCCGACCACGTCGCCGACGACCAGCGCCACCCGGCTCCCCGGCAGCGGGATCACGTCGAACCAGTCCCCGCTCACGCCCGACTGGGCGGGCAGATAGCGGTAGCCGACCTCCAGGGCGCTCTGCTCGGGCAGCGCCCGCGGCAGCAGGCTGCGCTGGAGCGTGACCGCCAGGGCGTGCTCGCGGGTGTACCGGCGGGCGTTGTCGATGCTGACCGCGGCCCGGGCCACCAGCTCCTCCGCCAGCGACAGCTCCTCCTCGTCGAAGGGGCGCTGCTTGGAACGCCAGAAGTTGACCATGCCCAGCACGACACCGCGGGCCTGGATCGGGACGGCGATGAGCGCGTGGATGCCGTAGTCCATGATCCGGCGCGCGCGATCCGGGTCCTGTGCATGCCAGCCGGTAGCGGTCGACAGGTCGGTCACCAGCTCGGAGCGCCCGGCGCCGTAGCCGCGTGCCTGCGGGGTGGAGGGCAGCCAGTCGAAGAGCCGGCCCTTCTCGTAGAGCGGATGGTCGTTCCGGATGCCCCGCACGGCGATTCGCCGCATGTCCGTCGCCGTGGCGGCCGGCTCCTCGCCGTGCAGTACGGCGTCGGCCACGTCCACGGTGACGAAGTCGGCGAAGCGCGGGACAGCGAGCATCGCCAGCTCGTCGGCCGTGCGGACCACGTCGAGCGTGGTGCCGATGCCCAGTCCCGCGTCGTACAGCAGATCCAGCCGCTCCCGCGCCGCCTCCGCGCGGCCGGACACGGCCTGCAGTTCGGTGGAGTCGCGCAGCGTCATCACGGTTCCCCGAGGACCGCCCGCACTGTCCGTCGGCCGCTGGTTGACCGCCAGCAGCCGTCCTCCGGCCAGGTGCACCTCATCGGTGGCCTCACGCCCGGAGACGAGCAGCTCCACCGTCTCGGGGGCGAGCCCCGACAACTCCCGCACGGGCCGTCCCTCGGCCTCGGGAGACAGCTCCAGCAGCCGCCTGGCCTCGTCGTTGGCGAGCAGCAGCCGCCCGTCGTCACCGACGATGAGCACGCCTTCCCGCACCGAGTGCAGCACCGTGTCGTGGTGCTCGTACATGCGGGTCATCTCGTCCGGGGCCAGGCTGTGGGTCTGCCGCCTCAGCCGCCTGCTCATCAGAGCCGTCCCGCCGGTCGAAAGTACGAGGGCCGCGGCTCCGGCGGTCAGGATGATCGGCAGCTGCCGGTCCACCTGGCTGGTCACGTTCTTGACCTTCAGCCCGGCGGAGACGAGAGCGATCACCTTGCCGTGGGCGTCGTCGATGGGAACGGTCGCCTGAACCTCGTGGCCGAGCGGGCCGTGGACGGACTCGGTGTAGACGTGCCCGGCCAGCGACGGTCCGATCTTGCCCACGAAGCGATGGCCGATCTTGCTCGGGATGGGGTGGGTGTACCGGATGCCCTTGGTGTCCATGACCACGATGAAGTCGACGCCCGCGGCCCTGCGTCCCGCCTCGGTGAGCGGCTGGAGCACCTTGGACGGGTCGGGGCTCTGCAGCGCCTGCACGATGCCAGGGGAGTGCGCGAAGGTCTGTGCGACGGCGATGGACCGGCGCTTGGCCTCCGCGGTGGTGTCACGCTCCGACTGCAGGAAAACGGCGAAGACGGCGGAGACCACGAGTGCCACCACCAGGGCCACCTGCAGGATGAAGACCTGCCCGGCGACGCTGCGCGGGCTCCTGCCGACCATGGAGCGCCACATGCTCCTGAATCGGCCGAAAAGGTCCGACATGCGATATTTCTAACACCGACGCCTCCGGGTGACTACGGCTGGCCCGAGCGACAGACATCACATCTTCCGGCCTTTGAACCGAGTGGCCTGTGCTGCCGCCCGGATGCGGCACTGTTTTCTCTTGGTCTGTACATGGCTCCAGCGTGACTCCCGACAACGATGTCCGGCGACTTGGGCTGGCCCGACCAGGTGACCCCGGCGTGCGCCTGCGCGGGCGTACGCCGGGGCGGACCCCGACGGGCCCGCCCCCCTGTCCCTGTGCCCGCGTCAGGCCAGCAGCTCCACCTCCGCGAGCGTCGCCTCGCCGTCCAGCACCAGCCGGTACCTGGCGTAGGAACCCGGCGTGGCGATCGTGAACGCCCGGGTCTGCCGGTCCCACGTGAAGGTCTCGCCCGTGCGGTGGTCCAGCGTCTGCCAGCTCTTGCCGTCCGCGGAGCCCTGCAGGGTCCACCCGGTCGGCGCCTTCGTGCGGTCCGCCGACGAGGTCAGCGTGTACTGGACGGCCTTGGTGGCGTCCTTGACCGGCAGGTCCACCGAGGAGACCGTCGCGGCGGTGGCCGAGGTGTTGTCGAACAGGGCGCCGTCACCCGTCAGGACGTCCGCGCGCGGGTTCGGCACCTTGTCGTCCTGGGTGATGGAGACCGGGGCCGCGTTCCGGGCCGTGCCCCAGGCCGAGGGCTCGGGGCCCATGGAGAACTCCAGCTCCCCGCCCTGGGACAGCAGCGAGTGCGGCAGCGAAGTCGACGTCCAGGGCTTGCCGTCGAACGTCACGCCCTGCACGTACACGTTCTTCGCGCTGTTCTTCGGCGCCTTGACCACGAGGTCCCGGCCGTTCTCCAGGTGCACGGTGACCTGCTTGAACAGCGGGGAGCCGATGGCGTACTCGCCGCTGCCCATCACCAGCGGGTAGAAGCCGAGCGAGGAGAAGAGGTACCAGGCGGACTGCTCGCCGTTGTCCTCGTCGCCGTGGTAGCCCTGCCCGATCTCGCTGCCGTCGTAGAGCCGGGACAGCGCCTCACGCACGTACTGCTGTGCCTTCCAGGGCCGGCCAGCCGCGTCGTACATGTAGATCACATGGTGGGCGACCTGGTTGGAGTGGCCGTACATGCCCATCCGGACGTCCCGGGCCTCGGTCATCTCGTGGATGACACCTCCGTAGGAGCCGACGAAGTCCGGCGAGGCCGTCTCCGGCGTCGCGAAGTACTCGTCCAGCTTGTCCGCGAGGCCCTTCCGGCCGCCGTACAGATTGGCCAGACCCCGGCTGTCCTGCGGGGCCGTGAAGGCGTAGCCCCAGCCGTTGGTCTCCGTGTAGTCGTACCCCCACACGCGCGGGTCGTACTTCCCGGAGTCCACCCGCCAGTCGCCCTGGGCGGTGCGGCCGACGAAGAAGCCCGCCCGGGAGTCGAAGAGCTTCACGTAGTCCCGGGCGCGGTTGAGGAGGTACTCGGACTCGTCCTCGTAGTGCTGCTCGCCCGTCTTCCTGTACAGCGCCTCGCCCATCTTCGCGATGCCGTAGTCGTTGACGTAGCCCTCCAGCGCCCAGGACAGGCCCTCGCCGGTGTCGGTGCTGGTGTAGCCGAGGAAGGGCGAGGTGCTCATGCCCTTGCGGCCCACGCCCGATGTCGGCGGTACGACCGTGGCGTTCTTCAGCGCCGCCTCGTACGCCGCCTCGGCGTCGAAGCGCACGCCCTTGACGTAGGCGTCGGCGAACGCGACGTCCGAGGAGGTGCCCGTCATCAGGTCGGCGTACCCGGGGGAGGACCAGCGGGAGGTCCAGCCGCCGTCCTTGTACTGCTGCACGAACCCGTCGACCATCTCGCCCGCCTGAGAAGGCGTCAGGAACGAGTACGCCGGCCACGTGGTCCGATAGGTGTCCCAGAAACCGTTGTTGACGTACACCTTGCCGTTCACGATCTTCGCGCCCGTGTGCGTCGGCGTGTCCGGGCCCGGCATGGGGGAGAAGGGCGAGGCGTACTCGTCCTTGCCGCCGACCTTCTCGAAACCGGAGTTGGGGTACAGGTACAGCCGGTACATGCTGGAGTAGAGCGTGGTCAGCTGGTCCGGGGTCGCGCCCTCCACCTCGACCCGGCCGAACAGCTTGTCCCAGGTCCGCCGGGCCTGCTCCTTGACCGTGTCGAAGGAGGTGCCGGCCGGGATCTCCTGGCTCAGGTTGTCCTTGGCCTGGTCGACGCTGATGAGGGAGGTCGCCAGGCGCAGCGTGACCGTGTGGTCCGCGCCCGCGTCGAAGCGCAGATAGCCCTTGACTCCGCTCGACGCGCCGTCCGTCACGGGCTTGTCGAACTCGCCGTACACGAACAGCCGCGTCGCGCCCGTCGACAGGCCCGACTTCACGTCCGAGTAGCCGGTGACGGTCCCGTGCTCCTTGTCCAGGGTCAGCCCCGCCTGCTCGGTGACGTTGTCGAAGAGCACGCTCGCGTCCGCGCCCGGATAGGTGAACCGCAGGACGGCCGCGTGGTCGGTCGGCGCCAGCTCCGCCTTCAGACCGTTCTCGAACCGCACCCCGTAGTAGTACGGCCGCGCGGTCTCGTTCTCGTGCCGGAAGGGCAGCGCCCGCGCCGTGCGGCCGGTGTCCGGGGTGCCGGTCACGGCGGACGGCATCACCTGGAAGGTCTGCCGGTCGCCCATCCACGGGCTCGGCTCGTGGCTCGCGCTGAACGCCTGGATCGTGGGCAGATTGTCGTCGTTGTTCGCACGTGCGTATTCGTACAGCCAGCTCAGCGACGATGCGTTGGTCACCGGCGTCCAGAAGTTGAAGCCATGGGGGAGCGCCGTCGCCGGGAAGTTGTTGCCGCGGGAGAAACTGCCGCTGGAGTTGGTGCCGCGGGTGGTCAGCGCGTAGTCGGACAGGTGCGCCTTCGGCTCCTGCGGCGGGACCGGCCGGAGCGCCAGGTCGTCTATCCAGCCGCGGAACTTCGCCGGGCCGCTCGGGGAGTCGTATCCCACGAGGATCCGGTCGACGGTCTTGCCGGCCGCGACCGGGCCGATGCGCGAGACCACGTTGTTCCACTGGTTGACGTACAGCGCCTTCGACTCGCCCTGGCCGCGCGGCGACAGCGGGAACCCGTGCTGGTCCGTGGCGCCCAGGCCGCTCAGATAGGTGCCGTCGGTGAAGGCCAGGTCGACCGAGACGTTGGTGGCGTCGTAGTCGCGGTCGCCGTCGGCCATCGACGGGAAGATGCGGTACGACAGCTGGGTGTCGCCCCCGACCTTCACGTTCACGTCGAAGACCTTGTTGTACGAGTACGCCCGCCCGCTCGCCGTGTGCCGGCCGGCGTAGCGCAGTGCCCGCCTGCCGGTGTACCCGGCCCGCGCCTTGGCCGTCGGGGAGCCGTTCGGGCCCCGGTCGACCAGCGACAGCATGTCCTGCGGCACCGTGCCGCCCGTGCCGCCCGTGGAGAACTGCACGTCGGCGATCTGGAGGATGTCGGTCGCGCCGTTGTTCTCCGTCACGTCCAGCCGGAAGTGCTGGTACTCGGCCGGCTGGGCGAGGTCGTAGGACTTCGTCTGGAACCGCGCGCTGAAGCTTTCCCCCGCACGGGTGTCGATGGTCTTCCAGTCGTGGCCGTCGGTGGAGCCCTGGAGCGTCCAGTCCTTCGGGTCGCGCCCGTCGTAGTCGTTGGCCGAGGTGAGCGCGTACGTCGCCAGTTCGACCGGCTTGTCCAGGTCGAACTCCACCCAGCCGGTGGGCTGGAAGGTCAGCCACTTGGTGCTGGGCTCACCGTCGACGAGGTTCTCCTTCACCTCGCCGGCGCCCGTGTTCTCGCCGCTCGCCCGGACGTCGGTGACATGGTCGGTCACATTGCCGGGAATGCCGGTGCTGTAGCCGCCGTCGACGCCCGAGGCGCGCTTGGTGCCGTCGGGTGCGGTGTCGACGGTGCTCAGCCAGTCCGGCGCCGGCTCGTTCACCTCGAACGAGGATGCGAACTGCCGGTCGTCGGCCGGTGCCTTGCCGGGCAGTGCGACCGCCGCGCCCTGCGATCCGACGGCCATGACAAAGGCGGCCGTGAGGACGACCGCCGGACCGTATCTGTGCCGAGTTCTCCGCTGCGTCTTCCGCTGCATCTACGGATTCCCTCCCTGCGCCGAACTGTGGACAACGTTGTCACTTCGGTGCGCAGGAACCAGTAGGTGGTCAAGTGGCCGTTGATGTCAAGGGTGTTGGGCGTGGCATTCAGGGACTAATGCCGCGAATTCTTCCCACCGGGTCCGCGCCGGACGCTCATATTTCCCCCAGGTCTCAACTCGGAAAAGACCCATGGCGAACCTTGCATTCGATCTTGCTCAGCTGGCGGGAAGTGGACTATACCTGTCGGCGTTTCCTGCACGACCCTGCACGACCCTGCACTACCCGACCGCGGTGCCGGGGAGGATCCGGTTCACCGCCTGAGTCCTGGAGAAGGCGAGGACTTGAGCATGGGATCCACTGAGCACCACGGTGGCGAGGGTATCGGCCGCCGCGATCTGATCAAGCGTTCGGCCGCGCTCGGCCTCGTCGCGGCCCCCGGAATGGGCCTGCTGTCCGCCTGTGCGAGCAGCGGCGGCGACGGACAGAAGAAGGCGAAGGCGGGCAAGAAGAGCGCCAAGAACCCGCTCGCCGTCAATGACACCGCCCAGATGGAATTCGTCCTCTTCGACGGCGGCTTCGGCAAGGAGTACGCCCAGGACGCGGTGAAGATCTACCAGCAGAACTTCCCCAAGGCCAAGGTGAAGTTCTCCGCCACCCAGAAGATCCAGTCCACCCTCCAGCCCCGCTTCAACCAGGGCAACCCGCCGGACCTCATCGACAATTCCGGCGCCGAGCAGATGGACATGGGCGTGCTCGTCGGCAAGAACCAGCTGGCGGACCTCACCGCGCTGCTGGACGCCCCGTCGTACGACGACCCCAGCAAGAAGGTCCGCGACACGCTGCGCCCCGGCATCGTCGAGATGGGCCAGTTCGACGGCAACCCGGTCTGGATCCTGTACTACGCCTACACGGTGTACGGCGTCTGGTACTCGCAGAAGGCCCTCGACTCGCTGGACGAGAAGTACCCGGAGACCTGGGACGAGATGCTCAAGGTCTGCGAGAAGGCCAAGAAGAAGGGCATGGCGGGCTGGACGTACGCGGGCAAGTACCCGTACTACCTGCCCTTCTCGCTGTACCCGATGATCGGCAAGGTCGGCGGGCGCGAGGTGCTCGACGCCATCGACAACCTGGAGCCGAACGCCTGGAAGCACCCGGCCGTCAAGGCCTGTTTCGAGGCGTACTACGAGCTGTACAAGAAGGGCTACGTCCTCAAGGGCACCCCCGGCCTGGACCACATCCAGTCGCAGACCGCCTGGGCCCAGGGCAAGGCGCTGTTCATCCCGAACGGCTCCTGGGTGGAGAACGAGTCGGCCAACGTCATCCCGGCCGACTTCAACCTGGCCGTGTCGGCGCCCTCCGGCATCGACGCGTCCGACAAAATGCCGTTCGGCACCATCTGGGCCTCCGGCGGTGAGCCGTTCATCGTGCCGGCCAAGGCCGCGAACCCCGAGGGCGGAATGGAGCAGCTGCGCATCATGCTCTCCGAGGCGTCCTCGAAGAACTTCACGGCCAAGGTGAAGTCGCTGACCGCGTACAACGGCGGCACCGAGGGAATCTCCCTCACCCCGGGGCTGAAGTCCGGTGTGGCGGCGCTGGAGAAGGCCGGATCCAACGTGGTGAATCCGCGGCTCCAGGACTGGTACGTGCAGTTGCAGAAGGAGAAGATCGGTGTGGCCGGACTCGGCGAGATGATGGCCGGCCGCCTCACCCCGGCCGAGGCCATCAAGAAGATCCAGGGCTTCGCCGACGAGGCCGCGAAGGACAGCTCCATCAAGCACTACAAGCACCAGTAACCAGCACCCTTTAACGCACCGGAGTGACGATGCAGCACGGCAAGTACCGGTTCATCGTGGGGTTTCTGGCGTTGCCCCTGGGACTGTACGCGCTCTTCGTGGTGTGGCCGTTCATCCAGTCCATCTACTACTCGTTCACGGACTGGACCGGCCTGAGCCCCGAATTCAAGATGGTCGGCTTCGACAACTACAAGAGGATGTTCCATGACGACATCTTCTGGAAGTCGTTGCAGCACAGTCTGCTTCTCGCTCTGGTGCTGCCGCTGGTGTCCCTCGGTCTGGCGCTGTTCTTCGCTTTCATGATCAATGTGGGCGGACGGCGGAGAAGGGGCGGCCCCGTGATCTCTGGGGTCCGGGGCTCCTCCTTCTACAAAATCGTGTATTTCTTCCCTCAGGTCCTCTCGATCGCGATCGTCGCGCTTCTGTTCCAGTACGCGTACAACCCCGACAGCGGCGCGATCAACTCGTTCCTGCGCGGCATCGGCCTCGGCAGCGTCCAGCCGCTGTGGCTGGGTGACC
This sequence comes from Streptomyces sp. NPDC002671, assembly GCF_053592475.1. Classification (NCBI taxonomy): domain Bacteria; kingdom Bacillati; phylum Actinomycetota; class Actinomycetes; order Kitasatosporales; family Streptomycetaceae; genus Streptomyces; species Streptomyces sp. NPDC002671. The sequence continues at coordinate 308,641 of NZ_JBSFVU010000001.1, read as the reverse complement.
CGAGCCTCGCGCTGTGGTGCGTGATGGCGGTGCTCGTGTGGTCCACGGTCGGTTTCTTCGTGGTGCTCTTCTCGGCCGGCATGGCCTCCATCCCGGCCGAGCTGTACGAGGCGGCCCTGCTGGACGGCGCGAACCGGTTCACCACGTTCTTCCGTCTCACCCTGCCGCTGCTGTGGGACACGGTGCAGTCCGGCTGGGTGTACATGGGCATCATGGCGCTCGGCGCCGAGTCGTTCGCGGTCGTACAGATCATGACGACCGGACCGGGCGGGCCCGACTACTCGACCAGCGTGATGGTCCTGTACGTGTACCAGAAGGCGTTCCGGGACGGCCAGGCCGCCTACGCCACCACCATCGGCGTCGCCCTGCTCGTGGTCACGCTCGCGTTCGCGGCGATCGTGATGCGGCTGGGCCGTCGCGAGCGGCTGGAGTTCTGAAGCCATGAAGACGACCGAGACCCCCGCCCCGCTGCCGGCCGAATCCGGGGCGACCGTCACCAAGGTGGACGTGCTCCCGGCCCGGCCGGAGAAGCCGAAGAAAGAGGGCACCGTCCTCAACGCCTTCTCCCACGGCATCCTGATCATCTGGGCGGTCATGGTGGTCATGCCGCTGCTGTGGGCGGTGATGACGTCCTTCAAGGACGACCGCTCCATCTTCACCTCGCCCTGGGCCCTGCCGCACCACCTGCACTTCGACAACTGGTCGCGGGCGTGGACCGACGCCAACATGAGCGACTATTTCCTCAACACCGTCCTGGTGGTGGGCGGTTCGCTCATCGGCACGCTGGTGCTCGGCTCGATGGCGGCCTATGTGCTGGCCCGCTTCGACTTCCCGGGCAACCGGTTCATCTACTACCTGTTCATCGGCGGCATGAGCTTCCCGATCATGCTGGCGCTGGTCCCGCTGTTCTACGTCGTGAACAACATGGGCCTGCTGAACACGCTCCACGGACTGATCCTGGTCTACATCGCGTACTCGCTGCCGTTCACTGTGTTCTTCCTGACGGCGTTCTTCCGCACGCTGCCCACGTCCGTGGCGGAGGCGGCGTTCGTCGACGGCGCCTCGCACACCCGTACGTTCTTCCAGATCATGCTCCCGATGGCCAAGCCCGGCCTGATCAGCGTGGGGATCTTCAACTTCCTGGGCCAGTGGAACCAGTACATGCTGCCCACGGTCCTCAACACCGACCCGGACAAGAAGGTCCTCACCCAGGGCCTGGTCCAGCTCGCGGTCAGCCAGGGTTACAAGGGCGACTGGTCCGGCCTCTTCGCCGGACTGGTCATGGCCATGCTCCCGGTGCTGGCGGCGTACATCGTCTTCCAGCGGCAGGTGGTCGCGGGCCTGACGGCGGGGGCGCTGAAGTAGTCGACTTACGGTCACAACTTGATCACGATTCGACGCCACCCTGCTCCAGGGTGGCGTCGTCATGTCTGTGGGGTGTCCGGGGCGGACCATCGAAGTGACAGCGATTTCCCTCAAGGACTTGACTGCGGTAACCCGTACAGCCGAGCTTGGAGTTCATAACTTGTAAGTGGCCCGGTTCCGCGGATGTGACCTGGGCCACGGGCGGCGCTGGAGCCGCCCCACCGATGTCGGGAGTGGATGAGTCGATGGAGACTCCGGGGTCGCAGTCGTCGCTGCACCGAGCCAACCTGGAACGTGTCGTGCGGGCCGTACGGCTGGCAGGCTCGCTCACGCAGGCGGAGATCGCGCGGACGACCGGCCTGTCAGCCGCGACGGTCTCCAACATCGTGCGGGAGCTGAAGGACGGCGGAACCGTCGAGGTCACGCCCACCTCGGCCGGCGGGCGGCGGGCCCGCAGCGTCAGCCTGAGCGGCGACGCCGGGATCGTGATCGGTGTCGACTTCGGGCACACCCACCTGCGCGTCGCGATCGGCAACCTCGCCCACCAGGTGCTGGCCGAGGAGTCCGAGCCGCTGGACGTCGACGCCTCCTCCAAGCAGGGCTTCGACCGGGCGGAGGAGCTGGTCAACCGCCTGATCGCGGCGACCGGGGTGGACCGGTCCAAGGTCGCGGGGGTCGGGCTCGGCGTGCCCGGTCCGATCGACGTCGAGTCGGGGACCCTCGGCTCCACCTCGATCCTGCCGGGCTGGGGCGGCACCAAGCCCGCGGAGGAGCTGCGCGAGCGCCTGGGCGTGCCCGTGTACGTCGACAACGACGCCAACCTCGGTGCCCTCGGCGAGCTGGTCTGGGGGAGCGGCAAGGGCGTCCGTGACCTTGCTTACATCAAGGTCGCGAGCGGTGTCGGCGCCGGTCTGGTGATCAACGGGACGATCTACCGCGGCCCGGGTGGCACCGCGGGCGAAATAGGACATATTACCCTGGATGAATCCGGCCCGGTCTGCCGTTGCGGGAACCGCGGCTGCCTGGAGACGTTCACGGCCGCGCGCTATGTGCTCCCGCTGCTCCAGTCCAGCCATGGCACCGACCTGACGATGGAAGGCGTCGTACGGCTGGCCAGGGACGGTGACCCGGGCTGCCGTCGGGTGATCGCCGACGTCGGCCGCCACATCGGCAGTGGAGTGGCCAATCTCTGCAATCTGCTGAACCCGAGCCGGGTGGTCCTCGGCGGTGATCTCGCCGAGGCCGGTGAGCTGGTGCTCGGGCCGATCAGGGAGTCCGTCGGCCGCTACGCCATCCCCAGCGCGGCGCGCCAACTGTCCGTTCTCCCAGGGGCACTTGGGGGCCGTGCGGAGGTGCTCGGGGCGCTCGCCCTCGCCCTGAGCGAGATGGGCGACTCGACCCTTTTGGACGGGTCTGTCAACGGCGCTCTGCCGACCGCCACTCCTGCCTTCACTTAGAGAACGGATGGCACCGTTGCCATCTCGTTAAGGATTTACTTCTTGACGTCGCACGTGTGGCCGAGTTGACTTCCAGCCACCTCGGCCGCAACGACGCGGCCTCGTCAGGGAGGTTTCATCAAGTGAACGCACGTATGCGTCGTGCCGCCGTTGCCGTTGCCGCGGGTGCCATGGCCGTCTCGCTCGCCGCTTGTGGCAGCGCCAAGGAGTCGAAGGGCAGCGACAGCTCTTCCTCGGCGCCCGCCAAGGGCGACAACATCAAGGTCGGTCTGCTCCTTCCGGAGAACAAGACCGCCCGGTACGAGAAGTTCGACCGCCCGCTGATCGAGAAGAAGATCAAGGAGCTGACGAACGGCAAGGCCGAGATCGAGTACAACAACGCCCGCCAGGACGCGAACCTGCAGGCCCAGCAGGTCGACACCATGATCACCAACAAGGTGGACGTCCTGATCCTTGACGCGGTGGACGCCAAGGCCATCCAGAACTCCGTCCAGAAGGCCAAGGACCAGGGCATCAAGGTCGTCGCCTACGACCGCCTCGCCGAGGGCCCGATCAGCGCCTACACCTCGTTCGACAACGAGAAGGTCGGCGAGACCCAGGGCCAGGCCCTGCTGCAGGCGCTGGGCAGCAAGGCCAACAAGTCCTCCAAGATCGTCATGATCAACGGCTCGGTCACCGACCCGAACGCCGCCCAGTTCAAGAAGGGCGCGCACGCCGTCCTCAACGGCAAGGTCACCATCGCCAAGGAGTACGACACCAAGGAGTGGTCGCCGGACAACGCCAACTCCGAGATGGAGGCGGCGATCTCCGCGGTCGGCAAGGACAAGATCGCGGGCGTCTACTCCGCCAACGACGGCATGGCCGGTGGTATCATCACCGCCCTGAACGCCGCCGGCGTCAAGGTCCCGGTCACCGGCCAGGACGCCGAGCTGGCGGGTGTGCAGCGCATCGTCTCCGGTGAGCAGTTCATGAGCGTCTACAAGCCGTACGCCCCCGAGGCCGAGGCCGCCGCCGAGATGGCCGTCGCGCTCGCCCAGGGCAAGCCGCTCGACGCGGTCGCCAAGGACAAGGTCTCCTCCGGCTCCGCCACCGACGTCCCCTCGGTCCTCGTCCCGGTCACCTCCCTGACCAAGGACAACATCAAGGACACCGTCATCAAGGACGGCGTCTACACCGTCGGCGACATCTGCACGGGCAAGTACAAGTCCGCCTGCGACAAGCTCGGCCTCAAGTAAGCGGTCCAAGTCCCTTCCCCCGTACGGGCATTCGCCCTTGAATGCCGGTACGGGACCGGACGGACCGCCCCAGGCTCCTCCGGCGCCCCGCGCTCAATGACAGCCCCGCAAGCTCGACGCGGGGCGCCGGACGGAACTACCCCCCAAACTTCTGCACAACCTCCCGCCGGGTCAGGCGGCGAAGGAGATGGTTCACGTGTCCGCTACGCCCGTGCTGGCGTTGCGCGGGGTCTCCAAGCGATTCGGTGCCGTTCAGGCGCTCACCGACGTAGAGCTTGAGGTCCACGCCGGTGAGGTGGTCGCCCTGGTGGGCGACAACGGTGCCGGAAAGTCCACGCTGGTCAAGACGATCGCCGGCGTGCACCCCATCGATGAAGGCGTCATCGAGTGGGACGGCAAGCCCGTGTCGATCAGCAGGCCGCACGACGCCCAGGCCCTGGGCATCGCGACGGTCTACCAGGACCTCGCGCTCTGCGACAACATCGATGTCGTCGGCAACCTGTTCCTCGGCCGTGAGCTGAGGAAGTGGGGCATCCTCGACGAGGTCGAGATGGAGCGCCGCTCCCGCGAGCTGCTCACCACGCTCTCGATCCGCATCCCCAGCGTCCGCATCCCGATCGCCTCGCTCTCCGGCGGTCAGCGCCAGACCGTGGCCATCGCCCGCTCGATGCTCGGCGACCCCAAGCTCGTCATCCTGGACGAGCCCACCGCCGCCCTCGGCGTCGAGCAGACCGCCCAGGTCCTCGACCTCGTCGAGCGCCTGCGCGAGCGCGGCCACGCCGTCATCCTCATCAGCCACAACATGGCGGACGTGAAGGCGGTGGCCGACAAGGTCGCCGTCCTGCGCCTCGGCCGCAACAACGGCGTCTTCGAGGTCAAGACGACCTCGCAGGAGGAGATCATCTCCGCCATCACCGGCGCCACCGACAACGCCGTGACCCGCCGTGCGGCGCGCACGTCCGGGGAGGTTTCCAAGTGAGCATCGACAAGACCTCCGCGCCTGACGCGTCCGCCAAGGACGAGCACGCCGTCGAGAACCCCGAGGCCCCGGCCGCCGCGGTCACCGCGGTCGACCCGCGCCTGCTGGTGCAGGAAGAGGGCCTGCTCGGCTACTGGACCGAGTTCAAGCGCAAGATGAAGGCCGGCGAGCTGGGCTCGCTGCCGGTCATCCTCGGCCTCGCCGCCATCTGCATCATCTTCCAGGTGCTGAACTCCGAGTTCCTCTCCGCGGAGAACATCAGCAACATCACGGTCACGATGGTCGGCACGGGCATGATCTCCGTCGGCATCGTCTTCATCCTGCTGCTCGGCGAGATCGACCTCTCCGTCGGCTCGGTCAGCGGCGCGGCCAGCGCCCTCGCGGCCGTCCTCACGGTCAACCAGGGCTGGCCCGAGTGGGTCGCCGTGCTCGTCGCCATCGCCGCCGGCGCCGCCATCGGCGCGCTGCACGGCTTCTTCTTCGCGGTGCTCGGCGCGCCCGCCTTCGCCGTGACCCTGGCCGGCCTGCTGTTCTGGCTCGGCTTCATGCTGAAGGTGCTCGGCGAGAACGGCACGATCAACCTCGACCCGGACGGTCTGATCGGCAAGCTGACCACGTACACCTTCACGGACGTGGCCGCCGCCTACGGCCTGGCCATCGCCGTGGTCGCCGTGTTCTTCGTCTCCTCCTTCCTCGGCAACCGGCGCCGCGAGGCCGCGGGCATCCCGTTCCGGCCGCTCAGCGACACGGTCCTGCGCACGGTCCTGCTGGCCGTGGTCTCCTTCGCCGGCGCCTACATGTACAACCAGTACAAGGGCCTGCCGCTGGCCACCGTGATCTTCCTCGCGTTCCTGGTCGCCACCGACTTCGTCCTGCGGCGCACCTCCTACGGCCGCAAGATCTTCGCGCTCGGCGGCAGCGTGGAGGCCTCCCGGCGTGCGGGTATCAACGTCACGGCGGTGCGGATCTCCGTGTTCGGCATCTCCGGCGGCTTCGCGGCGATCGGCGGTCTGTTCCTGGCCTCCAAGATCGCCTCGGCCAACCAGAGCGCCGGTACGGGCGACCTGCTCATGAACGCCATCGCGGCGGCCGTCATCGGTGGTACGTCGCTGTTCGGCGGCCGGGGCCGCACCTGGAACGCCCTGCTGGGTGTGCTGGTGATCGTGTCCATCCAGTACGGTCTGCAGCTGGAGTCCATCGCGGAGCCGGTGAAGTACATGATCACCGCCGCGGTCCTGCTGACCACCGTGGTCATCGACTCCATCACGCGCAAGACGCAGAAGACCGCGGGGCGCGCGTAGCACCTTGAGGTGCCAGCGCCGCTAGGCGGGTGACAGTGCCCGGTACCCGAAAGGTGCCGGGCACTGTCGTGTCCTACAAAGCCGGAACATTAGACTCGTCAAGCCCGGCAACAGCTCGATCAGCTCAACTTGCAAGGAGGCACGGGTGCCGCTGCTGACCCGCATCACGGGACCGCGCGATCTGGACCGGCTCAGCCTGGAGGAGCTGGACCAGCTGGCAGGCGAGATCCGGACCTTCCTGGTCGAGGCGGTCTCCAAGACCGGCGGCCACCTCGGCCCGAACCTCGGTGTGGTGGAGCTGACCATCGCCCTGCACCGCGTCTTCGACTCGCCGAAGGACAGTGTGCTGTGGGACACGGGTCACCAGTCCTATGTGCACAAGCTGCTCACGGGCCGGCAGGACTTCTCGAGGCTGAAGATGAGGGGCGGCCTGTCCGGCTACCCCGCGCAGGCCGAGTCCGAGCACGACGTGATCGAGAACAGCCACGCCTCCACGGTGCTCGGCTGGGCGGACGGCATCGCCAAGGCCAACGAGCTGAAGAAGCGGGACAGCCACGTCGTCGCCGTCATCGGTGACGGCGCCCTGACCGGCGGCATGGCCTGGGAGGCGCTGAACAACATCGCCGAGGCCAAGGACCGCCCGCTCGTCATCGTGGTCAACGACAACGAGCGCTCCTACGCCCCGACCATCGGCGGCCTCGCCAACCACCTGGCGACCCTGCGCACGACCGACGGCTACGAGCGCTTCCTCGCCCGGACGAAGGACATCCTCGACCGCACCCCGGTCGTCGGCAAGCCGCTCTACGAGACCCTCCACGGCGCCAAGAAGGGGCTGAAGGACTTCATCGCCCCGCAGGGCATGTTCGAGGACCTGGGCCTGAAGTACGTCGGCCCGATCGACGGGCACGACATCGAGGCACTGGAGTCGGCGCTGGCGCGGGCCAAGCGCTTCGGCGGGCCCGTCATCGTGCACTGCCTCACCGAGAAGGGCCGCGGCTACCAGCCCGCCCTCCAGGACGAGGCCGACCGCTTCCACGGCATCGGCCCCATCCACCCCGACACCGGCCTGCCGGTCAAGGCCTCGGGCGCCGACTGGACCTCCGTCTTCGGCGACGAGATGGTCGAGCTCGGCAAGGAGCGCGACGACATCGTGGCGATCACCGCCGCCATGCTCCAGCCGGTCGGCCTGAAGAAGTTCGCGGACACCTTCCCGGACCGGATCTACGACGTCGGCATCGCCGAGCAGCACGCCGCCGTCTCCGCCGCGGGCCTCGCGCACGGCGGAATGCACCCCGTCTTCGCCGTCTACGCCACCTTCCTCAACCGCGCCTTCGACCAGGTCCTCATGGACGTGGCCCTGCACAAGTGCGGGGTGACCTTCGTGCTGGACCGGGCCGGGATCACCGGCACCGACGGCGCCTCCCACAACGGCATGTGGGACATGTCCATCCTCCAGGTCGTGCCGGGGCTGCGGCTCGCCGCACCGCGTGACGCCGAGCAGGTGCGGGCGCAGCTGCGCGAGGCCGTGGAGGTCACGGACGCGCCGACCGTGGTGCGCTTCTCCAAGGGCGCCGTCGGCCCCGCCGTACCGGCCGTGGGCCGCGTCGGCGGCATGGACGTGCTGCGTGAGCCCGGCACCGGCAGGCCGGACGTGCTGCTGGTGTCCGTGGGCGCCCTCGCCCCGATGTGCCTGGAGATCGCCACCCTGCTCGACAAGCAGGGCATCTCCACCACGGTCGTCGACCCGCGCTGGGTCAAGCCCGTCGACGAGGCCATGGCCCCGCTGGCGGAGCGGCACCGGGTCGTCGTCACCGTCGAGGACAACAGCCGCGTCGGCGGTGTGGGCTCCGCGATCGCGCAGGCCCTGCGCGACGCGGGCGTCGACCTGCCGCTGCGCGACTTCGGCATCCCGCCGCGCTTCCTCGACCACGCCTCCCGCGCCGAGGTGATGGCCGAGATCGGGCTGACCGCGACCGACATCGCCCGCCAGGTCACCGGGCTGGTCGCCAGGCTGGACGGCCGGTTCGACCGTACGGCCGACGAGGTGGACGTCGAGGTGGACTCGGTGGAGCCCGCCCGCGACTAGGAACGCGACACGGAAAGAGCCTGCTTCCGGGCCGGTTGCGCCACTCCTTGCGGTGGCGGAACCGGCCCGTCTGCGTGAACCTGCCTGTGCCGGGGCATCCGCGACCCCAGCCCTCTCGATCATGTCGAGCCGGTCGAGGACGACAAGCGCGTGGGAGGTAGGCCCGTGAGCAGCACCCTCTTCCGTACGAAGAAGGTCGAGCAGTCCATCCTCGATACCGAGGAGCCGGAACACGCGCTCAAGAAGTCCCTGACCGCGCTGGACCTGACCGTCTTCGGCGTCGGTGTCATCATCGGCACCGGCATCTTCGTCCTCACGGGCAAGGTCGCCAAGGAGAACGCGGGCCCCGCGGTCTCGCTGGCCTTCGTCGCGGCCGGCGTCGTCTGCGCCCTCGCGGCGCTGTGCTACGCGGAGTTCGCCTCCACGGTCCCGGTGGCCGGATCCGCGTACACCTTCTCGTACGCCTCCCTCGGCGAACTGCCCGCCTGGATCATCGGCTGGGACCTGGTCCTGGAGTTCGCGCTCGGCACGGCGGTGGTCGCCGTCGGCTGGTCCGGGTACATGCGGTCGCTGCTGGACAACGCGGGCCTGCACCTGCCCGACTACCTGGGCGGCCGGGACGGGGCCAGCGGCTTCGGCTTCGACATCCTCGCCGCCGCACTGGTCCTGGTGCTCACCGCCATCCTCGTCCTCGGTATGAAGCTGTCCGCGCGGGTCACGGAAGTCGTCGTCGCCGTCAAGGTGACGGTCGTCCTGATCGTGATCATTGCCGGCGCCTTCTTCATCAACAGCGACAACTACAAGCCGTTCATCCCCAAGGCCCAGACGGTGCCGGCCGGGGGCAGCCTCAAAGCGCCGCTCATCCAGCTGATGTTCGGCTGGGCGCCGTCCAACTTCGGTGTGATGGGCATCTTCACCGCCGCCTCTGTGGTCTTCTTCGCCTTCATCGGCTTCGACGTCGTGGCCACCGCCGCCGAGGAGACGAAGAACCCGCAGCGGGACATGCCGCGCGGCATTCTCGGCTCCCTGTTCATCTGCACGGCGCTGTACGTGGCGGTGTCCATCGTCGTCACCGGCATGCAGCACTACAGCAAGCTCTCCGTCGACGCCCCGCTCGCCGACGCCTTCAAGGCCAACGGCCACCCCTGGTACGCGGGCGCGATCAGCTTCGGCGCCGTCGTCGGCCTGACCACGGTCTGCATGATCCTGCTGCTCGGCCAGACCCGGGTCTTCTTCGCGATGAGCCGCGACGGCCTGCTGCCCCGCTTCTTCTCCGTCGTCCATCCCCGCTTCCGGACCCCGCACCGGCCGACCATCCTGCTCGGCGTGGTCATCGCCGTCATCTCGGGCTTCACCAGCCTGAGCGAACTCGCCGAACTCGTGAACATCGGCACGCTGTTCGCCTTCGTCGTCGTCGCGGTCGGCGTGGTCATCCTCCGCCGCACCCGCCCGGACCTGCACCGTGCCTTCCGTACTCCGTGGGTGCCGTTCGTCCCGATCCTGTCCGTCGCCGCCACCGTGTGGCTGATGCTCAACCTGCCCGCCGAGACCTGGCTCCGGTTCGCGATCTGGATGGTCATCGGCTGCGTCGTCTACTTCCTCTACAGCCGCACGCACAGCCGCCTCGCCGTGCGCGAGGAGGCCACCGGCCCGCCCGCCGGAAACATCCCGTAGGCGCACCACTCGTCGCCTCGGCCCTGGATGTCCCCCCGGCCCCGTATGTCCCGCCACGGCGGAGGCTACGGGGCCGGATACCGTGCTCCCCATGCTCGCCGCCCCGCTCGCCCCCGGACGGACCGTGCGCCGCGCCCGGACGGCGTACTGGAGGCGGCTGCTGCCCCCGCTCGCGGCTCTCGCCTGCGTCACGCGGGTCCCCTCCTTCGTCCGGCCGCTGTGGAACCCTGACGAGGGCTATCTCGCCGTACAGGCGCGCCTGCTCGCCCACGGCGGGCACCTCTACGAGACGGTCGTGGACCGCAAGCCGCCGCTGCTGCCCTGGCTGTACGAGGCCGCCTTCGCGGTCTGCGGCTCCGCCTCGCTCACCCCGCTCAGGGTGCTCGCCGTCCTCGCCCAGCTGCTCACCGCCGCGGTGCTGGCCTCCCTCGCCCGGCGCCGCTGGGGCGACGGCGCGGGCCGCACCGCCGGAGCGCTGTACCTGCTGGTCTCGGTCGGGCTCAACCCCGAGGACGCCCAGGCCGCCACCTTCGAGGTGTTCATACTGCCCTGCACGGCCGCGGCCGTGTGGTGCGCGGACCGCGGTCGCTGGGGCGCGGCCGGGGCTGCCGTCGCCTGCGCCTTCCTCACCAAGCAGACCGGCGCCGCGGTCCTGCTGCCGGCGGCCTGGCTGCTGCACCGCGCGGGCGCCCCGCGCGCCGGGGTGCTGCGGCTCGCGGCCGGCTGCGCCGTACCGGTGCTGGGCGCGGCCCTGGTCACGGACCCCGCCGGGTTCCTGTTCTGGACGGTCACCGGCTCCGCCGCCTACGTCTCCTTCACCGGCTCCGAACTCCACGTCCTCGTCCGGGGTCTGACCAACACCGCGATCCTCGCCGTGGCCTGCGCGGGCCTGATCCCGCCGGTCGTACGGGCGCTGCGGCTGGCCCGCACCGGGGCGGCCGAGCTGTGGCTGTGGCTGGCCGCCTCGGCCGGCGCCGTCCTCGTCGGCTTCCACTTCTTCGGCCACTACTACCTGCAACTCACCCCGCCGGTCGCCCTGTTGGCGACGGCCGCGCTGCAGGTCCTGCCCCGCGAACGGCTGGTGGCCGCCGTCCTCACCTCGGCCTGCTGCTGCGCCCTGTTCCTCGCCTGGGGCCTGTGCGCCCCGCGTCCCGAACTCGCCCACGCCGAACGGCTCGCGGCGGCCCTCGCGCACCGCACCACACCCGCCGACGAGGTCCTCGTGTGGGGCATGCACCCGGAGACGTACTGGCTGTCCGGCCGCACCCCCGCCACCCGCTATCTCACCGCCGGACTGCTCACCAACTACAGCGGCGGGCGCGACGGCCCGCAGGTCGGCGAGAAGTACGCCGTCGCGGGCAGCTGGCCGGTGTTCCGGCAGGAGCTGAGCGCGCACAGCCCCGCCCTGGTCGTGGACGACTCCCGGGGCAAGCCGTACGCCCCCGACCGCGTCCCGAGCCTGCGCCGGCTGCTGGCGGCACGGTACGAGGAGGTGGGGGAGGTCGACGGGGCGGTGCTGTACGCCCGGGTGCCGGGGGAGTAGGACACGCTTGGATCAGGTCAGTACCGCGCGGGGGCCGGTGACGTGGGCGCCCAGTTCGGTGACCCGGCGGCGCAGCTCGCGGTCGGCCGTCACGACCAGGCAGGGGCGGTCGCCGGCCGCCGCCGCGAGCTCCACGATGCGGTCGTCGCCGTTGCCGGGCGCCTCTTCGACGCGCACCCCGGGCACGGAGGGGACGCCCCGGGCCGCGCCCTCGACCACCAGGACCAGCTCCAACGGCCCGGCCAGCCCGGCCGTTCCGGACCGGGCGAACGGCACCAGCCGGTCCCGTAGGCGCTCGGCGGCACCGCGGCGGTCGCGCCACCAGCCGTCGGGCACGGAGCCGACGACGTTCGCGCCGTCCACGACGAGCAGCGGCAGCGGGGCGGCCCCCGGGGTGCCGTCCGGGTTGTCTGTCTCGTCCGCCATGCCCTCAGGGTGTCACAGGAGCGGTGTCCCAGCGGTGGACGAGCCCGCCGATGACCCTGGCCGCACGGTCGGCGGTCGGACCGTCGAGGCGCACCTCGTTGGCGAACTCGACGTGCAGGAACGGTACGTCCGCGGCGTCCGCGGCCCGGCCCTGCATGTTCTCCTTGCCCTCCAGGGGGCAGGCGCGCACCCAGGCCCGGCACACGCGGAAGCCGTGCCGGCTCAGGTCGTCGGCCAGCCTGCGGCCGTCCGCGAGGCCCGCAGATCCGGCGCCGGTGGAGGCGACCATGTCGTACTCGGGGGCGGCGGAGAAGGCGAAGCCGTGCAACTGGATCCCGGGCATTCTGCGGCGGATCAGCTCGGCGCAGATGGCGTGGAACACGGTGTCCCGGCGGTGCGCCACGTCCGCGGCGTTCCCGACGCCGGCTTTGCGGTGTGCTCCCGCAATCACCAGGACGCCGCCGGGGGAGTCGCGCAGGACCCGTACGCCCAGCAGCTCGGTGCCCTCGTCGAAGATCGGATGCGGGACCTGGACCGACCAGCGCGGACGGTGCTCCAGATCCATGTAGACCCGGCCCCAGCCGCGCGGCGACACGGCGTCGTCGGTGCGGTCGGCCACCTCGGTGTAGCGGTGCCCGGAGACCCGGTCGACGATGGTGCGCACGGTGAAGTCGCGTTGGGAAAGCAACTGTTCCGCTTGTTTGCGGCGGCCGTCGACGAGCAGCCCGATCCCCTCGGCGACGGCCGTGCGGTCGGCCTCGTCGGGCGGCCGGTAGCCGTGGTCCGGGCCGAACCGGCTGGTGTAGTCCGACACCTCGCGGGCCAGGTCGACCTGCGCGGCGCCCTGGCCGCCCCGGTGGTCCGCGCCGTCCGCGCCCGTGTTCCGGGCAGCGCGCAGCAGCGCGGTCAGCCCGGCGGCTAGGCCCGCGATGACCAGCAGAATTGTTGCGATCGTTATGATGCGTGAGCGAGTGGCTCTCATGGCTGTATCAAGATATCCCGGTGACCAGACGTAGCCGCACAGTGCTGACCCTGCTGCCTCCGCTCTCCCTCGTCGCCGCCGTCGCCGGCTGCGGCCTTCTTCCCGGCGACGGAGGTGACCAGGGCGGCGGGCGTACCTTCACCGTCGCGGCGGCCGGAGACATCCTGATGCATCCCGAGCTCGTCGACCAGGCCCGCAAGGACGCCAAGCGCACCGGCCAGGGCGTGAACGGGCTGGACTTCGGGCCGATGATGGCCGGCATCAAGCCGGTCATCAGCAAGGCCGACCTGGCGATCTGTCACCAGGAGCCCGTGATGGGCGCCCCCAACGGCCCGTTCGAGGGCTTCCCGAACTTCGCGGTGCCGCCGCAGACCGCGAAGACCATCAAGGACCTCGGCTACGACACCTGCTCCACCGCCTCCAACCACAGCCTCGACCACGGCTACGAGGGCGTGAAGCGCACCCTGGACGCGCTGGACGCCGCCGGGGTGAAGCACACCGGCTCCTTCCGCACCCAGAAGGAGGCGCTCACCCCGCTGATCCTGGACGTCAAGGGCGTCAAGGTCGCGCAGATATCCTTCGCGTTCGGCTTCAACGAGCCGCACACGCTGCCGAAGGACAAGCCGTGGCTCGCCAACGAGCAGAACCTGAGCGCGATCCAGGCCGCCGAGAAGCGGGCCCGCGACGCGGGCGCCGAGGTGGTCATCCTCTCCCTGCACTGGGGCAAGGAGCACCAGCCGAACCCCACCGTCGACCAGCTCTCCTTCGCCCGGCAGATCGCCGAGAAGACCGGCATCAACCTGGTCATCGGCCACCACGCGCACGTCGTGGAGCCGATGGAGAAGGTCGAGGGCACCTGGATCTGCTACGGCCTCGGCAACCAGATCGCCCGGCACGAGGTGCCGACGGGGCTGACCGAGGAGGGCGTGATCGGCTGGTTCACGTTCACCGAGCACGGCAAGGGCCACTGGGACGTCCAGCCGCGCTTCGAGCCGACTCTGCTCCAGATCCCGCCGGACGCCGTGAACGCCGTGGACGGCAACAAGGCCTCGTACACCGACGACGACGCACGGGACTACCGTCTGCTGGACGTGCCGGCCGCGCTCCGCGACGACCACCACCTCACGGACCGTCAACGCGCGCGGCTGCGCCTCGCGTTCGAGCGCACCGAGGGCACGCTGCTCAACCGCGGCGCGGCCAAGGACGGACTCAAGCCGCTGACCCCGCTGCCCTGATGACGTGCGCGTTTTGCCCTACCCTGAACCTCTAAACGTGAATGTTATGCAGATCACACAGGCAGGTAAGCAACTTTATGAGGTGCTTACCTGTCTGAGTGCTGCGAGTGCACCTGCGCCACAGGTGCACACAGAGCGCGTGTATTTCTGAAACATCTGAAGAACGTCCCCGTGAATCCCTGTGTGGACTTGACCAGCCGCACACCCTGAGAGGACCCTCCCTTGGCGTCACCGCCCACGGCGCGGCAGCACCGAGCCCGCCGACGAGCCGACATGTCGCTGATCGGAGGCATACGCCCGCCGATCGCGGTGCTGTCGGTGCTTCTGCTGACGCTGGCCGGCATCACGGCACTGGTGCTGGGCCGCGTCGACAACGCCGGTGTGCCGAAAGCGGTGCTGACCTCCCAGCAGCACTTCGCCGAGGACGGCGCCATCGCGCTGCGCGCCTCCATCGACGAGTCCGTCACCGACCTCACCCGCTCCGCCGCGCTGTTCAGCGCCGGCCAGCCGGTCTCCGGTGACGAGGTCCTCGACAAGCTCGGCAGCAGCTACCAGAAGTGGATGGGCACCGCGGTCGTCGAGATCCGCAGCGGCAAGCTGGTCGCGGCCCGCGGCGAGACCGTGCCGCTCACCCAGGTGAACACCGCCTCCGTCGGCGACGAGGGCGGGCTCACGCCGCGCCTGGTCGAGCTGAAGAACGGCGAGACCCGGCTGCTGTCCTTCGCGCTGCTGACCTGGCCGGGCAAGCCGCAGCTGCTGCTGGTCGCCTCCAACACCCTGAAGGCCCCCGGCATCAGCCTCGGCCAGTTCCGCTCCATCGCCGTGGTCCACCCCGACGGCACGATCCTCAGCAGCGACGGCATCATCGAGCCCGAGCAGGCGCGCACCAGTACCGACCGCGCCGACGCCAAGGCCTCCCGCAAGCAGCTGAAGGCCTTCGCCGAGATCGCGGCCCGCAAGGCCAAGCAGGATCCGCGCAGCAGCAAGGAACTCGGCAATCTGGGCGGCTATCAGGGCGTCAGCGGCAGCCTGCTCGGCGGGCACGTGCTCAGCGACCGCTCCGTCGCCGGATACGCCACGCTCGCCGCCCCGGACCCCGGCGAGACCACCACCGCCTCCGGGCTCGGCCTGTCCGTCGTGGCCATGGTCAAGGTGGCCGAGGACTCCGATCATCCCAGCTCCCCGGCGTTCGGCCTGCTCGCCGCCGCCGCACTCCTCATCGTCGGCGGCATCGCCGTGGCCGTGCTGCTGGGCACCGTGCAGCGCCCGCTGATCCGGCTGTTCCTGGAGTCCCGCCGGCTCACCCGGGGCGACCTCCACCGGCCCGTCACCGTCCCCGGCTACGGCGAGGCGCACCGCGTCGGCCACTCCCTGGAACAGCTGCGGCGACAGCTGCTCGGCGAGACCCCCGAGCAGACGGGCCCCGCGGCGCGTCCGGGCGGGCTGCGCCGGGTGGGCACCCGGGCTCTGCTGGTCGCCTGCGCCGTCCTGCTGCTGGCCTGGTCCGCGCCGCTGATGCTGCTGGTCAACCGCGCCGACGGCACGGCCGTCGTCCCGCAGCAGCTCGTCAGCGACCAGCGTGAACGCACCGACACGATCAGCGACCGGGTGCGCCGCGGGCTCAACGAGGGCAGCGTCGACCTGCAGTCGGTGGCGTCCCTGATCGGCGACAAGTCCGATGACGGCGCCATGGACGAGGTGCTGAAGCGCACCCTCGACGAGAACCACCGCTACCGCTCGCTCTACGTCGTCGACTCCTCCGGCGAGATCCAGACCCGGGTGGGCAAGGATCCCAATGTGATCAAGTCCCACCGTGTCTCCAGCGATCCGGTCCGGCTGCTCGGCCGCGGCGGCAAGGAGCCCGTCGTCATCGGCAACGCCGAGATCCCCGGCCGCAGCGGTGCCCAGCTCGTGGCCGAGTTCCGCGTCGAGTTCTTCAACGCGCTGCTGACCCGGCCCGGCATGGGTGTGGTCCGCCTCGTCGACAAGCAGGGCGGGATCATCGCCGGCAACACCGGCTTCCTCGCCTTCCACTCGCTGCCCGACAGCCACCTGAAGGACCTGGCCTCGGCGAGCTCCCAGAAGCTCGGCAAGCGGGCGCGCGCCAACGGCGTGCTCTACCGCGACGGCGGGGTGCGCATCGCCGCCGCCGCCCCGTTCAACGGCAAGGGTGCCGCCGCGTCCCTCGGCTGGACCGTGGTCAGCTGGCAGCCCGCCAACCGGCTCGCCATCCCCGAGTACGACGCCCAGAACCGCACCGTGCTCGCCGGTCTGCTCGGCGCCGCCGCGGCCGTCGCCTGCCTGGGCTGGCTGTACATCGTGGTGGGCCGGCCGCTGCGCTCGCTGGCCGACCACGCCGAGGCGCTGGCCGGCGGCGACCGCAAGACCGTGCTGTTCCCGCAGCACCACGACGAGGTCGGCGCGGTCACGCGCTCCCTGGAACTCATCCGTCAGCAACTGCAGGACCAGCGCCGGCAGCAGCCGCGCCGCACCCCGCCCCAGGCGTCCGCCCCGCAGCAGTACTCGCCCGAGCAGTACACAAGGAACTGATCACCCGTGCTCTTCCTCTACACCGTGCTGCTGGTGTGCTGCGCGATCCTGCTTGGCGCAGGCATCGTGGAGCAGCGGCGGCACTTCGACAACCTCGACCACATACCCACCCGGGTCCTGGTCAACGGCATCCGCGGCAAGTCGTCCATCACCCGGCTGTGCGCGGGCGCCCTGCGCGGCGGCAACCTGGTCACCGTGGCCAAGACCACCGGCACCGCGGCCCGGTTCATCCACCCGGACGCCACCGAGGAACCGGTCTACCGCAAGTTCGGCATCGCCAACGTGGTCGAGCAGATCGGCATCGTGCGGCGCGCCGCCGCCTACAAGCCGGACGCGCTCGTCATCGAGTGCATGGCGGTCATGCCGGCCCTGCAGGAGATCAACCAGTCCAAGCTGATCCGCTCCACGATCGGCGTGCTGTGCAACGTCCGTGAGGACCACCTCGCCGAGATGGGCCCCACCCTGGACGACGTGGCCCGCTCGCTGTGCCGCTCGATGCCGGAGGACGGCATCTGCGTCACCGCCGAGAAGGACCGCTTCCACATCCTCCAGGAGGAGGCGGACGCCCGGAACTGCCAGCTCATCTACGCCGACCCGGAGACGGTCAGCGACGAGGAGCTGCGCGGCTTCAGCTGGTTCACCTTCAAGGAGAACGTGGCCATCGCGCTGGCCGTCGCCGAACTCCTCGGCGTCGACCGGGAGACGGCCCTGCAGGGCATGTACGACGCCCCGCCGGACCCCGGTGTCCTCTCCGTCGAGCGCTACCAGACGCCCGAGGGCAAGAAGCTGCGCTTCGCCAACGTCTTCGCGGCCAACGACCCCGAGTCGACGCTGATGAACATCAACCAGCTGCTCGACCTCGGCGCCATCCACCGCCCGCTCAACGTGGTCATCAACTGCCGACCCGACCGTGTCGAACGCAACGGGCAGATGGGCGAGATCATCCCCGACCTCGACCCCGAGCGCGTCTTCGTCATCGGCCACCCGGCCAAGTCCGCCATCGACGCCATCCCCGCCGAGTTCCGCTCGCGCGCCGTCGACCTCGGCGGCGACAAGCGCGACCCCGAGGAGTTCATGCACAAGATGCTGGACATGCTCGGCGCGGACTCCTCGATGGTCGCGATCGGCAACATCCACGGCCAGGGCGAGATCCTGCTGGAGCACCTCGCCGAACTCCCGCCGGACGAGAGCGCCGACGAGCCCGTCGCCACGGCCCCGGCCGGCCGCGCGGAAACGGCACCCGCCGTGGTCGAGCACGTCGAGACCGTACAGCTGTACGCACCCCGCATCGACCCCTACCAGGGCTACTCGGAGGCGTACGAGTCGCGCTACGGCCAGCAGCCGTACGTCCAGCCCTCGTACGTCGAGCAGCAGCCGTACGTCCCGCAGATCCCGGTGCAGCGCGACGCCGCCCACCCGTACCCGAACGACGACTGGCCGCAGCAGCAGCCGGACGACGACTGGCCGCAGCAGCAGCACGAGTACCAGCACCAGGACGACTGGCCGCAGCACCACCAGGGCGAACCGCCCGCTCAGCGCGGGCTGTTCGAGCCCCGCGTCCATCCCCAGCCTTCCGCCGACGACAGCCAGCAGTGGCACAGCCCAGGAGAACAGCGTTGATCCCCTCCGTCCTCACCCCCGAGATCGCCGCGATCGGCATCGGTCTGGGTCTGATGTTCTCGTTGATGTGCTACCTGACGACCAACCTGTCGCCGGGCGGCATGATCACGCCGGGCTGGCTCGCGCTCACTCTCATCGAGGACCTCCAGCGGGCCGCCCTGGTGGTCGGCGTGACCGTGCTGACGTACCTCGCCACCCTGCTCATGCAGAAGTTCGTGATCCTGTACGGCAAGCGGCTGTTCGCGGCCGTCGTGCTCAGCGGCGTGCTCATCCAGGCCGCCGTGATCATCGTGCTGCAGATGGAGTTCCCGCTGCTGTACGCCAACCAGACGCTCGGTTTCATCGTCCCCGGCCTGATCGGCTACCAGCTGGTCCGCCAGCCCAAGGGCGCCACCCTGCTGTCCGTCGGATCCGTGACCCTCGCCACCTACGTGGTCCTGACCGCCGGCATCCTGCTGGGCGCCCTGCCCTCCGCCTGAGCCCGCCTCTTCCCGACGCATTCCTGGAGCCCACACCATGCCGAAGCGCAAAGGCCGCCCCGCCGTCCAAGTGGCGACGGTTGTGGCGCTGCTCGCGGGCAGCGCGTTCTTCACCTACGAACTGCGGGACGAGCCGGCGAAGACCCCGGCCGGCCAGTCGGTCACCGATCACCCCCTGCAGAACGCGGGCAAGGCGACCGGCAAGCAGACCTGGGAGCGGCTGAACGACCCGGCGCGCTCGGTGCTGCGCGACGGCAAGGGCGCCGTCATCGCCACCTTCACCGACGGCGCCCGCAGCGCCGTCCTCAAGGGACCGTCCCGCACCTTCAGCGAGCCCGCCAACACCAGCACCAAGGTCATCTCGGACGACTGGGTCCGCCTCATGCCGGAGCCCTGGACCAAGGGTGCCGAGAACCAGCAGTGGTTCAAGGACTGGTTCAAGCAGTACTACGGCAGCCAGGAGGACGACATCTTCGCGATCGCCTTCCAGTACGTGCAGGGCGCCCCGGTCAAGAAGGACTCCACTGGTGTGCCGTACGCGGGCGACGCGGTGTTCGGCCCGTTCAAGCCGGACGGCGTGGACCGCCTGGAGCAGAACGACTTCTACGACTACCTCGGCATCCCGTACACCTTCCGCAACGGCGTCACGATGTACCCGCGCAAGGACCGCTACCGTGCGCTGGACTGCTCCGGCTTCCTGCGGATGGTGTGGGGTTACCGCTCCCGCTACCCGCTGATGGCCACCAACGAGTCCGGCGACGGCCTGCCGCGCACCGCCAACGGCATGGCCCGCTCCAAGGTCGGTGTCGACATCATCAAGCTCCAGGGCCCTTCCCCCTGGTACACCCGCCCGAAGAACACCGACATGCTGCAGCCGGGCGACCTGCTGTTCTTCAAGATGGACCACCGCACCGGCGACCACATCGACCACTCCGCCATCTACCTGGGCCCGGACAGCGAGGGCCACAAGGTCTTCATCTCCAGCCGCAAGGAGCAGAACGGCCCCACGATCGGCGACAACGGCGGGGTCTCCCGCATCGACGGCGACGGCTTCTACGCCGAACTGTTCCGCAGCGCCAAGCGGCTGTGACCGGCTGGAACTCCGGTGGAGGGGCGGGGGCCGGGCCACGGCGGGCACCGGGCGCAGCATAGAGTGAACCGGTGAACGGCAACTGGCTCCTGCGCGGCCGAGACGGCCGGCTCAGTGTCTACCAGCTGTCCGGTGACGCCGTCCGGTGCCGGGCGGAGCGTGCCCCCGGCGGTGCCTGGACCGAACCCCGCACGGTGGGCGGCGACCAGAAGCTGCACCCCGTGCTCGCGGTCGGCCAGGGCGCGGACGGCTACGCCCACCTGGTCTCCTGGCGGCCCACGGGCAAGGGGGAGTCGGGGCTGGTGCACTCCACGCACTTCCGGCCCCGCCTCGCGGCCCTGGACTGGTCCTCGATCGGCCACCCGGACAAGAAGGGCGACCGCACGGGCACGCCCGCCGTGGCCGTCGACGCCCAGGGCCGCGCCCATGTCTTCGTCCGCAACAAGGGCGGCGGGGTGAGCCTGCTCGCCCAGAAGGAGAAGGGCGGCTGGGAGCCCTGGCGGGACCTGTTGGGCCGGGAGGTCCAGGACGGTCTGGCCGCGGTGACGGGGGAGTCCGGCACGGTCGGCCTGTACGCGGCCACCCCGGCCGGCCTCGTGTACTGGCACCAGGAGGAGCCCGGCGGCCGGCCGGTCCTCCAAGAGGCCCTGGAGACCCCGGTCCGCCCGGGCACCCTGCACGCCCTGGCGACCTCCCCCGAGCGCACGACGGTCTTCTACACCGACACCGAGGGCAACCTGTGCACCTGGCGCCCCGGCACCGCCCCGGTCACCCTCCTCGCCTCGGCGGGCTCCGGCCCGGCCGCCGCGGTCCGCTGCGAACTGGACGGCCACGACTGCACCCTGCTGGCCCAGCGCGGCACCAGCGGCCGGGTGGCCTTCGCCGCGTACCCCACGGAACAGGAGCAGGCGGGCGCCTGGTGGACCGAGTCGGGCCCCCAACTCCCGGTGGACGCAAGGGTGTCCCTGGCCACGGACGAGGACGAGCGCGTGGTGGCGGCAACGCTGTCCGCGTCGACGGGACAGCTGCTGCTGACCCGGCGGAAGGATGAACCGGGGCTGGCACTGGAGGCCTGGCGGCCCGTCTGAGCACGCGGAAGGGCCCCCGCCGAAGCGGGGGCCCTTCGTGCTGTCACCGGGTGTTACGCGGGAACGCTGGCCACGCCCTGGGCCAGGAACTTCTTGCCGTTCGCGCGCTCCGAGACGCCCTCGCGGTCCAGGTACGGCGTGATGCCGCCCAGGTGGAAGGGCCAGCCGGCGCCCGTGATCAGGCAGAGGTCGATGTCCTGGGCCTCGGCGACGACGCCCTCGTCGAGCATCAGGCCGATCTCCTGGGCCACCGCGTCCAGGACGCGGGCACGGACCTGCTCCTCGGTGAGGACGGTGTCGCCCTGCTTCAGCAGCGCGGCGACCTCCGGGTCCAGCTCCGGCTTGCCGCTGTCGTAGACGTAGAAGCCGCGCTTGCCCGCCTCCACGACCGCCTTGAGGTTCGGGGAGACCTTGAAGCGGTCCGGGAAGGCCCGGTTGAGGGTCTCCGAGACGTGCAGGCCGATCGCGGGACCGACCAGCTCCAGCAGGACGAGCGGGGACATCGGCAGGCCGAGCGGCTCGATCGACTTCTCGGCGACCTCGACCGGGGTGCCCTCGTCGATGACGTTCTGGATCTCGCCCATGAAGCGGGTCAGGATGCGGTTCACGACGAACGCCGGGGCGTCCTTGGTGAGGACCGCGGTCTTCTTCAGCTTCTTGGCGACGGCGAACGCCGTGGCCAGCGAGGCGTCGTCCGTCTTCTCGCCGCGGACGATCTCCAGCAGCGGGAGGATCGCGACCGGGTTGAAGAAGTGGAAGCCGACGACCCGCTCGGGGTGCTTCAGCTTCGACGCCATCTCCGTCACCGAGAGGGAGGAGGTGTTGGTCGCCAGGATCGCGTGCGCCGGGGCGACCGCCTCGACCTCCGCGAACACCTGCTGCTTGACGCCGATCTCCTCGAAGACGGCCTCGATGATGAAGTCCGCGTCCGCGAAGCCCTCGGCCTTGTCCAGGACACCCGTCACCAGCGCCTTGAGGCGGTTGGCCTTGTCCTGGTTGATCCGGCCCTTGCCGAGCAGCTTGTCGATCTCGGCGTGGACGTAGCCCACACCCTTGTCGACGCGCGCCTGGTCGATGTCCGTGAGGACGACCGGGACCTCCAGGCGGCGCAGGAAGAGCAGCGCCAGCTGCGAGGCCATCAGGCCCGCGCCGACCACGCCGACCTTGGTGACCGGGCGCGCCAGGTTCTTGTCCGGCGCACCGGCCGGGCGCTTGCCGCGCTTCTGCACCAGGTTGAAGGCGTAGATGCCGGAGCGCAGTTCACCGCCCATGATCAGGTCGGCGAGGGCCTGGTCCTCGGCGTCGTAACCCTGCTGGAGGTCGCCGTTCTTGGCGGCGGCGATGATGTCGAGGGCGCGGTAGGCGGCCGGGGCCGCGCCGTGCACCTTGGAGTCGGCGATGAACCGGCCCTTGGCGACGGCCTGGTCCCAGGCCTCGCCGCGGTCGATCTCCGGACGCTCGACCTCGATGTCGCCCTTGAGGACGTTCGCCGTCCAGATCAGCGACTGCTCCAGGAAGTCGGCACCCTCGAACAGCGCGTCGGCGATGCCGAGTTCGAAGACCTGCTTGCCCTTGAGCTGCTTGTTCTGGTTGAGGCTGTTCTCGATGATCACCGAGACGGCCTTCTCCGCGCCGATCAGGTTCGGCAGGATCGTGCAGCCGCCCCAGCCCGGGACCAGGCCCAGGAAGACCTCGGGGAGCGAGAAGGCGGGCAGCGCCTTCGACACCGTGCGGTAGGTGCAGTGCAGGCCGACCTCGACGCCGCCGCCCATGGCCGCGCCGTTGTAGTAGGCGAAGGTCGGGACGGCGAGGCCCGCGAGGCGCTTGAAGACCTCGTGGCCGCCCTTGCCGATGGCAAGCGCGTCCTCGTGCTTCTTCAGCAGCTCGACGCCCTTGAGGTCGGCGCCGACCGCGAAGATGAACGGCTTGCCGGTGATGCCGGCGCCGACGATCGCGCCCTCGGCCGCCTCCTTCTCCACCTGGTCGATCGCGGTGTTGAGGTTCGCGAGCGAGGCGGGGCCGAAGGTGGTCGGCTTGGTGTGGTCGAAGCCGTTGTCCAGCGTGATGAGCGCGAAGCGCCCGGCGCCGAACGGCAGGTCGAGGTGGCGTACGTGCGCGGACGTCACGACCTCGTCGGGGAACAGCTCGGCCGCACCCTTCAGAAGCTCAGCGGTGGTGCTCACTTGTCCCCCTCGAAGTGCGGGTTCTCCCAGATGACCGTCGCGCCCATGCCGAAGCCGACGCACATGGTGTTCAGGCCGTAGCGGACGTGCGGCTGCTCCTCGAACTGGCGGGCCAGCTGCGTCATCAGACGGACACCGGAGGAGGCCAGCGGGTGGCCGTAGGCGATGGCGCCGCCGTACTGGTTGACGCGCGCGTCGTCGTCGGCGATGCCGTAGTGCTCCAGGAAGGCCAGGACCTGGACGGCGAAGGCCTCGTTGATCTCGAAGAGACCGATGTCGGAGATGGACAGGCCCGCCTGGGCGAGCGCCTTCTCCGTGGCCGGGATCGGGCCGTAGCCCATGACCTCGGGCTCGACGCCCGCGAAGGCGTACGAGACGAGGCGCATCTTGACCGGCAGGTTGTTCTCGCGGGCGAAGTCCTCGCTCGCGATGATCGAGGCGGTGGCGCCGTCGTTGAGACCGGCGGCGTTACCGGCGGTGACGCGGCCGTGGACGCGGAACGGCGTCTTCAGGCCCTGCAGGTTCTCCAGGGTCGTACCCGGGCGCATCGGCTCGTCGGCGGTGACCAGGCCCCAGCCGGTCTCGCCGGCCTCGGGGTTGGTGCGGCGCACCGAGATC
This sequence comes from Streptomyces sp. NPDC002671, assembly GCF_053592475.1. NCBI lineage: Bacteria > Bacillati > Actinomycetota > Actinomycetes > Kitasatosporales > Streptomycetaceae > Streptomyces > Streptomyces sp. NPDC002671. The sequence goes on along the minus strand of NZ_JBSFVU010000001.1, from coordinate 284,730 downwards.
GGCACCAGGTCCTGCTGGATCTTGCCGTCGGCGTACGCCTTGGCGGCCTTCTCCTGCGAGCGCACCGCGTACTCGTCCGCGCGCTGCTTGGTGATCGTCGGGTACCTGTCGTGCAGGTTCTCCGCGGTCATGCCCATGAACAGGGCCGACTCGTCGACCAGCTTCTCGCTGACGAAGCGCGGGTTCGGGTCCACGCCCTCGCCCATCGGGTGGCGGCCCATGTGCTCGACGCCACCGGCGATGACGGCGTCGTAGGCGCCGAAGGCGATCGAACCGGCGGTGGTCGTCACGGCGGTCAGGGCGCCGGCGCACATGCGGTCGATCGAGTAGCCCGGAACGGACTGCGGCAGACCGGCGAGGATGCCGGCCGTGCGGCCGAGGGTCAGGCCCTGGTCACCGATCTGCGTGGTCGCGGCGATGGCGACCTCGTCGATCTTCTTCGGGTCCAGGCCGGGGTTGCGGCGCAGCAGCTCCCGGATCGCCTTCACGACAAGGTCGTCGGCACGGGTCTCGTGGTAGATGCCCTTCGGGCCCGCCTTGCCGAACGGGGTGCGGACGCCGTCGACGAAGACGACGTCCCTGACGGTACGAGGCACGATGGCTCTCCTCCAGGGTGCGGGATGGCACAGCTGCGGCGCGCAAGCGCTGAGCGCGCGCTCAGGGCCCATGCTACTTATGAGTAACGTAGCTGCACAGTCCTGCCGGGGCGAGCGGCGAACGTCACACCCGAATGCGTTGCTCGCCCCGCCTCGTGGCAGCACGGAACGCCGCCCCGGATCTTGGCGTGATCTCGACGTTCCTGTTCCGGTTCCGCGGTTACGCCGGCTTCGCCGCCAGGGCCTCCACGAGGACCGGCGTCACCTGCTCCACCTGCCACGCTCGCGCACCGTACCCGGCCAGCGCGGCCCCGACGGAGCCGGCGTCGACCGCCTTCGGCGGCTCCCAGCAGACCCGGCGCACGGTGTCCGGGGAGATCAGGTTCTCCTGGGGCATGTTGAGCTGCTCGGCCAGGGCCGACACACCGGCGCGGGCGGCCGACAGCCGGGCCGCGGCGGCAGGGTCCTTGTCGGCCCAGGCCCGCGGCGGCGGCGGACCGGCGACGGGCTGTCCCGGCTGCGGCAGGGCGCTGTCGGACAGGGTCTTCGCACGGTCCACCGCGGCCTGCCACTGCTCCAGCTGCCGGCGGCCCACCCGGTGCCCGAACCCGTTCAGCGCGGCCAGCGCGTGCACATTGGCCGGAACGGCGAGCGCGGCCTCCACGATGGCCGCGTCGGACAGCACCTTGCCCGGGGACACGTCCCTGCGCTGGGCGATCCGGTCCCGCGTCTCCCACAGCTCCCGTACGACGGCCAGCTGACGGCGCCGCCGCACCTTGTGCATCCCGGACGTACGGCGCCAGGGGTCCTTCCTCGGCTCGGCCGGCGGCGCAGCCGCGATCGCGTCGAACTCCTGCAGGGCCCACTCCAGCTTGCCCTGCCGGTCCAGCTCCTTCTCCAGGGCGTCCCGCAGGTCGACGAGGAGTTCGACGTCCAGGGTGGCGTAGCGCAGCCAGGGATCGGGCAGCGGGCGGGTCGACCAGTCGACGGCGGAGTGGCCCTTCTCCAGGACGAAGCCGAGGACGCCCTCGACCATGGCGCCGAGACCGACCCGGGGGAAGCCGGCGAGCCGGCCGGCCAGCTCGGTGTCGAACAGACGGGTCGGCACCATGCCTATCTCGCGCAGGCAGGGCAGGTCCTGGGTGGCCGCGTGCAGCACCCACTCGACGCCGGACAGCGCCTGGCCGAGACCGGACAGGTCGGGGCAGGCCACGGGGTCGATCAGCGCGCTGCCGGCGCCCTCGCGGCGCAGCTGCACGAGGTAGGCGCGCTGGCCGTAGCGGTAGCCGGAGGCGCGCTCGGCGTCGACGGCGACGGGGCCGGAGCCCGCGGCGAAGGCGGCGGTCACCTCGGCGAGGGCGGCCTCGTCGGCGATCACGGGCGGAATGCCCTCGCGCGGTTCGAGCAAAGGTGTCGGCGCCCCCATCACAGAAGATCCGGCGTCGTCCGGAGGGGTGCCTCCGGTGGTTCGCAGGGCGCTGTCTGCTGCGGTCTCTTGGGCGTCGGTCACCTGTCAAGGGTATCGGTGTGTGCACAGCGCCCGTCGACGTAACGTTCCGTCGACGGGCACCGTAGGGTCGTAAACCAGTCAGCCCGGTGAAACTCCCGGTTCACATGAGTGAACGGGTGCGGCCGGTTCCCGGGGGCGTGGGGGTCGATTCCAGGGGGCAGTCAGGGGTCAGTGGATGATCCCGGTGCGCAGGGCCACGGCCACCATGCCGGCGCGGTCGCCGGTGCCCAGCTTGCGCGCGATCCGGGCCAGGTGGCTCTTCACGGTGAGGGCGGACAGGCCCATGGAGACACCGATCGCCTTGTTGGACTGGCCCTCCGCGACGAGTCGCAGGACCTCGACCTCGCGTCCGGACAGTTCGCGGTAGCCGCCCGGGTGGCTCGGGGCACCCGGGGGGCGGCGGTGCATGCGGGCGGTGGCACCGAGGGGAGTGGCACCGGGTCGGGTGGGGAGCCCGATGTTGGTGCGGGTGCCGGTGACGACGTAGCCCTTGACCCCGCCGGCCAGGGCGTTGCGGACGGCGCCGATGTCGTCGGCGGCGGAGAGCGCCAGACCGTTGGGCCAGCCGGCGGCGCGGGTCTCGGACAACAGGGTCAGGCCGGAGCCGTCGGGCAGGTGGACGTCGGCGACGCAGATGTCGCGGGGGTTGCCGATGCGGGGACGAGCCTCCGCGATGGACGAGGCTTCGATGACATCGCGCACACCGAGCGCCCACAGGTGGCGGGTGACGGTGGAGCGCACGCGCGGGTCGGCCACGACGACCATGGCGGTCGGCTTGTTCGGGCGGTAGGCGACCAGGCTTGCGGGTTGCTCTAGGAGAACGGACACCAGGCCTCCTGGGTGGGGGACGGGGCCGGCTTGTGGGGAGGTAGCCGGGACGAACCGTGCTTTCAAGGTCACAGTCGTCTTCGGCAGCAAACTCGTCCGCCTTTAGAGAATGATCACGATCTAGTGAGTAACAATCCGTGCAATTCGGACACGCGATCGATCATCCGAAGATCGAGTCGGTTCGTGCGGGTGCCATTCGAGTGCGGAAAGTGGCCGTATCGACAAAGAGATGGTCAATAAGGCGTTTCCCGGCACTCCGTCAACGGGACTGCGGGCCCCGCCGACGCTGCGGCAACGTCACCACCGAGGCGTCGCCCGGACCGGCCGGCGGCAGCCCCGCGACCTGGGCCAGCAGATCGCACCAGGACGCCAGGTGGGCCGCGGTGTCCGGCGCCCCGCCCAGGCCCTCGCGCGGCGTCCAGGAGGCGCGGATCTCGATCTGCGAGGCGGGCGGGCGCTCGGCCAGCCCGCCGAAGTAGTGCGAACCCGCGCGCGTGACCGTCCCGCTCGGCTCGCCGTAGCCGAGCCCCCGCGCCTGCAACGCCCCGGTCAGCCACGACCAGCACACCTCGGGCAGCAGCGGGTCGACCGCCATCTCCGGCTCCAGCTCCGCCCGCACCAGCGTCACCAGGCGGAACGTGCCCTGCCAGGCCTCGTGCCCGGCCGGGTCGTGCAGCAGCACCAGACGCCCGTCGGCCAGCTCCTGCTCGCCGTCGACCACCACCGCCTCCAGCGCGTACGCGAAAGGGGCCAGCCGCTGCGGGGCGGGTGTCGGCTCCACCTCGACCTGCGGGCGCAGCCGCGCGGACCGCAGCGCCTCCACCGCGCTCTGGAACGCCGGCGGCAGCCCACTGCCCCCTTGCCCCTCCGCGGTGTCCTCCGCGTCGTCCATTCCGTCAGCGCCGTCCGACAGTCGTCCCTGAGCCGCAGCCATGCGGGGAAGAGTAAGGGGAACGCGGCCTTCGTGCAGGCAGGACACCCCCTAAGGGCTGCGGCACTTCTCCGCTCCGGGGCGTGCGAGACTTGCCGTCGTGAGTGCCAACGGAAGCCCCACGGGCCAGCAGCCGACAGCCACCTACGACAGCGCATTCCTCCGGGCGTGCCGGCGCGAACCCGTGCCGCACACCCCCGTGTGGTTCATGCGTCAGGCCGGCCGCTCGCTGCCCGAGTACCGCAAGGTGCGCGAGGGCATCCCCATGCTCGAGTCCTGCATGCGGCCCGAGCTGGTCACCGAGATCACGCTCCAGCCGGTCCGCCGCCACGACGTGGACGCGGCGATCTACTTCAGCGACATCGTCGTCCCGCTCAAGGCCATCGGCATCGACCTCGACATCAAGCCCGGCGTCGGCCCGGTCGTCGAGCAGCCGATCCGCACCCGCGCCGACCTCGCCCGGCTGCGTGACCTCACCCCCGAGGACGTCCCCTACGTCACCGAGGCCATCGGTCTGCTCACCCGCGAGCTGGGACCGACCCCGCTGATCGGGTTCGCGGGAGCGCCGTTCACCCTCGCGAGCTATCTGGTCGAGGGCGGCCCGTCCCGGACGTACGAGAACGCCAAGGCGATGATGTACGGCGACCCCGAGCTGTGGGCCGACCTGCTGGACCGCCTCGCCGAGATCACGGCCGCCTTCCTGAAGGTGCAGATCGAGGCGGGCGCCAGCGCGGTCCAGCTGTTCGACTCCTGGGTCGGCTCGCTCGCCCCGGCCGACTACCGTCGCTCGGTCATGCCCGCCTCCGCGAAGGTCTTCGAGGCCGTCGCCGGCTACGGCGTCCCGCGCATCCACTTCGGCGTCGGCACCGGCGAGCTGCTGAAGCTCATGGGCGAGGCCGGGGCGGACGTCGTCGGCGTCGACTGGCGCGTCCCGCTGGACGAGGCCGTCCGCCGCGTCGGCCCCGGCAAGGCGCTCCAGGGCAACCTCGACCCGACCGTCCTGTTCACCGACAAGGACACCGTCGCGGCCAAGGCCCGCGAGGTCCTCGATGCGGCCTCCGGTCTGGAGGGCCACGTCTTCAACCTCGGCCACGGGGTCATGCCCAACACCGACCCGGACGCGCTGACCCGGCTCGTGGAGTACGTCCACACCGCCACCGCGCGCTGACTCACCACGTGTGGCGGGGCCGCGCCCGCCTGCCGAACAGCAGGCCGGGCGGCTCCGGCGGGGGCGGCGTGCCGGGTTTGAGCGGCCAGGCCAGCAGCATCCCCGCGACAAAGCCGACCACGTGGGCCGCGTACGCCACCGTTCCGGCGCCCGAGACGCCGTGGCCGGAGGAGTACACCGCCTGGAGCGCGAACCAGAAGCCCAGCACCAGCCAGGCGGGCAGCCGCAGCGGCAGGAAGACCAGGAACGGGACGAGGACCCAGACCCTGGCTCTCGGATACAGCACCAGATAGGCGCCGAGGACTCCGGCGATCGCGCCGGACGCGCCGATCAGCGGGTCGCCCGAGGAGGCGTTGAGCAGCGCGAAGCCGTACCCGGCAGCGTAGCCGCAGACGACGTAGAAGAGGAAGTAGCGGATGTGGCCCATCCGGTCCTCGACGTTGTTGCCGAAGATCAGCAGGAACAGCATGTTCCCGAGCAGGTGCAGCCAGCTGCCGTGCAGGAACATCGCCGTGAAGACCGACAGCGGCGGGGACTTGTGGTAGCCGGGCAGGGCCACGACACAGCCCGCGCCGTGCGGGCCCACGCCGACGTCGCCGGTCGGCACCAGCCCCGGCATCCGATGGTGGATCAGCTCCCTGGGGACCGCCGCGTAGTGCTCCGTGAAGGCCCTCAGATGGCACAGCTGCGCGAGATCGCCGCCGCCGGCCACGGAACCCGCTATGCCGGGCGTGGAGAGGAACACGAGCACGTTGGCGGCGATGAGCGCGTACGTCACCCAGGGGGTGCCGCGCACCGGGTTCACGTCATGGACGGGGATGACCACACAGAAGGTCTGCCCCCGCTGCGGCGCGCGAACCGGTGAACGCCGCAGGGCGGGCGTCCGTATCCCTGGTCAACCGACGTGAGGATCAGGCGATGACGAACGCTCCGCAGCTCCCGGCGATGCACGCCCTGCCCGATGGGGAGGCCGAGATCTCCTTGGTGGTGCGGCTCCCCTGGGAAGATGTCGCACGGCTCGGCCAGGAAGCCGGGCGACTCGCTTCGCAGATGCAGCGGCCTGTGACGCTGGACGAGGCGGTGAGTTACCGGCTGCGATCGACCCGGCCGACCGCGTCGCATGCGAAGCCGGCAGGTGAGCAGCCCGCGGCTGTGACGTCGAGTGCAGCGGTCACTTCATTGCCGCGGATCAGCGGGACGGCCTAGGCAGCCCGTACCTTCGCCGTCGCCTTCCGCGCCGCCACCAGGACCGGGTCCCACACCGGGGAGAAGGGCGGGGCGTAGCCCAGGTCCAGGGCCGTCATCTGTTCCACCGTCATCCCGGCGGTCAGCGCCACCGCAGCGATGTCCACCCGCTTCGCCGCGCCTTCGCGGCCCACGATCTGGACACCCAGCAGGCGTCCCGTGCGGCGCTCGGCGAGCATCTTGACCGTCATGGGGGAGGCGCCCGGGTAGTAGCCGGCGCGGCTGGTCGACTCGATGGTGACGCTCTCGTACTGGAGGCCCACCCGGCGGGCGTCCTTCTCGCGCAGGCCGGTCCGGGCGATCTCCAGGTCGCAGACCTTGCTGACCGCCGTGCCGACCACGCCCGGGAAGATGGCGTAGCCGCCGCCCACGTTGGTGCCGACGACCTGGCCGTGCTTGTTGGCGTGGGTGCCGAGCGGGACGTACTGCTCCTGGCCCGAGACCAGGTTCAGCACCTCGACGCAGTCGCCGCCCGCCCAGATGTTCTCGTGGCCGCGCACCCGCATCGCGAGGTCGGTGAGCAGGCCCCCGCGGGCGCCGAGGGGCAGGCCCGCGGCGCGCGCGAGCGTGGTCTCGGGGCGGACGCCGATGCCCAGGACCACCACGTCCGCCGGGAACTCCGCGTCCTCCGTGACGACCGCGCGGACCCGGCCGTCCTGACCGGTGAGCACCTTGGTGACCTCGGCGTCGTTCACCATGGTGATGCCGAGTCCCTCCATGGCCTCGTGCACCAGACGGCCCATGTCCGGGTCGAGCGTCGACATCGGCTCCTTGCCGCGGTTGACGACCGTCACCTCGAAGCCGCGGTTGATCAGCGCCTCGGCCATCTCCACGCCGATGTAGCCCGCCCCGACGACCACCGCCCTGCGGCCACGCGTTCCTGCCATCGTGTCGAGCAGGGCCTGGCCGTCGTCCAGGGTCTGCACGCCGTGCACACCGGGGGCGTCCGCGCCGGGCATGTCCGGGCGGACCGGGCGGGCGCCGGTGGCGATGACGAGCTTGTCGTACGGCGTCCACGACTCGGCGCCGGAATCGACGTCACGCGCGCGTACCCGCTGCCGGGCCACGTCGATCTCCGTCACCTCGGTGCGCAGCCGCAGATCGATCCCGCGCGCGCGGTGCTCGTCCGGGGTGCGCGCGATCAGCTGGTCGCGTTCGGGGACGTCCCCGCCCACCCAGTACGGGATGCCGCACGCCGAGAACGAGGTGAAGTGGCCGCGTTCGAAGGCCACGATCTCCAGCTCGTCCGGCCCCTTCAGCCGGCGCGCCTGGGACGCCGCGGACATGCCCGCGGCGTCACCGCCGATGACGACCAGTCGTTCCGTGCGTTCCGTTCCGCCCCGCCCAGCGCTCATGCTCATGTGAACACGCTACGGGGCGCGGCCATTTCAGTCCCGCTCGGACTGGGACAGCCGCGGGCGTACGACGCGCCGCCACACCAGCGCGAGCAGGGCCGCGAGCGCCGCGAACGGCAGGACGGCACCCAGGGCGAGGGCGATCCAGCGCAGCATGGTGACGAACACGTGCCAGCCGCCCGACAGGGCGTCCACGAAGCCCGGCGAGTCGTCCTTCGCCGCCGCCTTGCGCACCGGTGTCTCGGACAGCGACAGCGTGATGGTGGCCAGGCTCGTGCGGTCCTTCAGGGACGCCTGCTGGGCCAGCAGCGACTCCAGGTCGGCCTCACGGCTGCTCAACTCGCCCTCCAGGCTGACGACGTCGCTCAGCTTGTCCGCCCGGGCCATCAGCGCGCGGATCCGGGCCACGCTGGCCCGCTGTGACTTGACGCGGCTGTCCACGTCCACGACCTGGTCGGTGACGTCCACCGCCTTCGCGGTGCGTTCCACGAGCTTGCCGGTGCCCTGGAGAGAGGTGAGGACGGTGTCGTACTTCTCCGTGGGCACCCGCAGCACGACACGGGTGTGCTCGTGGCCCTCGGCGTCCCGGTCCGTCGTCTCGTCGCCGACGTAACCGCCCGCGCTCTCGGCGGTCGTGCGTGCCTCGTCCAGGGCCTTGGGCACGTCCTTGACCCGGATGGTCAGGGACGCGGTGCGGATGATGGCGTTCGGCGTGAGCTTCGGCGCCGTACGGGACTTCCCGCTGTGCGCCTCGGCGCCGTCCGCCGCGCCGTAGTCGCCGGCGCGCTGACCGCCGTTCTGCGCGATGCTGCCCGCGGCGGCCTTGTCGGCGGAGCCGCCGCCCGAGTCGCTCGCGCCGCTGCACCCGGCGAGCGCGAGAGAGGCGGCGAGCAGGACCCCGGCCAGGGCCGGGACGGGGCGTGCGGAACGTGGTCGGTGCGGGCGGTGTGCTGTGCGCATGGCTTTACCCCCGAGGATCGCCGGGCCGAGTGACGTCTCTTCGACGCCGGAGCCGTCCGGAACGTTGGCGGCCCGCGGTTCCGAAGCGGTCACGGTCCGGACTCGGCGCGGACACCGGGCCGGGACGGGAGTGTCAGTGGGGTCTGAGAGAGTGGGGACATGAGCGCAACGGGTACGAGCACGGGGCACGTCGTCGTCATCGGAGCCGGAATCGCCGGGCTGGCCGCCGCCCACCGGCTGCTGGGGCGCGGCGCGCGCGTGACCGTGCTGGAGGCGTCCGACCGGGTCGGCGGCAAGCTGCTGCCCGGCGAGATCGCGGGCGTCCGGGTCGACCTGGGCGCCGAGTCGATGCTCGCCCGCCGCCCCGAGGCGGTGTCCCTCGCCCGCGAGGCCGGCCTCGCCGCCCGGCTCCAGCCGCCGGCCACCGCGACCGCCTCGATCTGGACCCGCGACGCCCTGCGCCCCATGCCCAAGGGGCACGTCATGGGTGTCCCCGGCACCGCAGCCGCCCTGGCCGGGGTCCTGTCCGAGGAGGGCCTGGCCCGCATCGGGCGCGACGCCGAACTGCCCCGCACCGAGGTCGGCGACGACGTGGCGGTGGGCGAGTACGTGGCGGCCCGGCTCGGCCACGAGGTCGTCGACCGCCTGGTCGAGCCCCTGCTCGGCGGGGTGTACGCGGGCGACGCGTACCGCATCTCGATGCGCTCGGCCGTCCCGCAGCTGTTCCAGGCGGCCCGCACGCACGACTCCCTCACGGCGGCCGTCCGCGACATCCAGGCGAAGGCGGCGGCGAATCAGCAGACCGGGCCCGTGTTCATGGGCATCGAGGGCGGCGTGGGCACGCTGCCGCTCGCGGTCGCCGACTCGGTGCGGGCGCGCGGCGGCGAGATCCGCACCGGAACGCCGGTGACCGAGCTGCGCCGTGAGACGTCCGGCGGCTGGCGGATCGTCACCGGGCAGGAGACCCTGCGGGCCGACGCGGTGATCGTCGCGGTGCCCGCCCCGGCCGCCGCGCGCCTGCTGCGCGCCGAGTCCCCGGAGGCCGCCGCCGAGCTGAGCGGCGTCGAGTACGCCTCCATGGCCCTGATCACCCTCGCCTACCGCCGAGCCGACCTCGCCCTGCCCGAGGGCAGCGGCTTCCTGGTCCCGCCGGTCGACGGGCGCACGATCAAGGCGTCGACGTTCGCCTCCCAGAAGTGGGGCTGGATCGCCGACGAGGACCCGGACGTCGTCGTGCTGCGCACCTCGGTCGGGCGGTACGGCGAGACGGAGGTGCTCCAGCGCGAGGACGCCGACCTGGTCGCCGTCTCCCGGCACGACCTGCGCGAGGCGGTCGGCCTGGACGCCGTACCGCTGGAGACGCGCGTCGTCCGCTGGACCGACGGCCTGCCCCAGTACCCCGTCGGCCACCACGCGCGCGTGGCCCGTGTCCGCGAGCACGTCGCCAAGCTGCCCGGCCTCGCGGTGTGCGGCGCGCAGTACGACGGCGTCGGCATCCCCGCGTGCATCGCGAGCGCGTACGCCGCGGTGGACCAGCTCGGCGGTGACCTGCGCGGGGTCGAGGAGCTGACGGCCAACCCGGTGCAGAGTCTGCACGGCGGAGCGGGAGAATAGGGACCATGAGTGACGACGCCCCCACCACCGAGTCCGGCAGGATCCCGAACAAGGGCAAGCTGGCCAAGGACCTCAACGAGGTCATCCGCTACACCCTGTGGTCGGTCTTCAAGCTGAAGGACGTGCTGCCGGAGGACCGCGCGGGTTACGCCGACGAGGTCCAGGAGCTGTTCGACCAGCTCGCCGCCAAGGACGTGACGATCCGCGGCACCTACGACCTCTCCGGCCTGCGCGCCGACGCCGACCTCATGATCTGGTGGCACGCCGAGACCAGCGACCAGCTCCAGGAGGCGTACAACCTCTTCCGCCGCACGAAGCTCGGCCGCGCCCTGGAGCCCGTGTGGTCGAACATGGCGCTGCACCGCCCCGCCGAGTTCAACCGCTCGCACATCCCGGCGTTCCTCGCCGACGAGACGCCGCGCAACTACGTGAGCGTCTACCCCTTCGTGCGCTCCTACGACTGGTACCTGCTGCCCGAAGAGGACCGCCGCCGCATGCTCGCCGACCACGGCAAGATGGCCCGCGGCTACCCGGACGTGCGCGCCAACACGGTCGCCTCGTTCTCCCTCGGCGACTACGAATGGCTGCTGGCCTTCGAGGCCGACGAGCTGTACCGCATCGTCGACCTCATGCGCCACCTGCGCGCCTCCGAGGCCCGCATGCATGTCCGCGAGGAGGTCCCGTTCTTCACGGGCCGCAGGAAGGACATCGCGGAGCTGGTTGCCGGGCTCGCCTGACCGTTTGGCGGCGCGGCGGTGGGCCCTGAGCCAGATGGTCAGCCGCGGTCGGCCTTGCCTTTGAGGGCGTCCCGTGGGGACTGCTCCGTGGCATGGCCGACCGGGGCGTCCGGCTTCGGCTCCGGGCGGCCCGCGCAGGACGCGTGCCGTTCGGGGACCCGGCCCTCCAGCAGGTAGGCCTCCATGTGCGCGTTGACGCACTTGTTGGGGCCGCCCCCGATGCCGTGCGTGCCCGCGTCCCGCTCGGTCACCAGCACCGAGCCGGCCAGCCGCCGGTTCATCTCCAGCGCGCCCTCGTACGGCGCCGCCGCATCCCGGTCGGCCGCCAGGATCAGCACCGGCGGCAGCTCGCCCGGCCCGGTCCGCACGTCGAGCGGCTGCTGCCGGCGCGCCGGCCAGTAGGCGCACGGCAGGTTCATCCAGGCGTTGCCCCAGGTCTCGAACGGCGCCACCCGGGCGAGCCGCGTGTTGTCGCGGTCCCACACCTTCCAGTCCGTCGGCCAGGGCGCGTCGTTGCACTCGACGGCCGTGTAGACCGCGGCGCCGTTCTCCGCCTCGGCGGCCGTCTCCGGGCTCGGCGCGGCCAGCCGGATCAGCGGCTTCGCGTCGCCGTTCAGATAGGCCGACAGCGCGGCGGCCCGGCTCGGCCAGAAGTCGTCGTAGTACCCGGCGGTGAGGAACGCGTTCTGCAGCTGGCCCGGCCCGACCTTGCCGCCCGCCGCCTTCGCGGCCAGCCGCTGCCGCGCGGTGTCGTAGCTGCGCTGCACCTTCGCGGGCGAGGCGCCGAGCCCGTAGACGTCGTCGTGCCGGGCGATCCACGCGCGGAAGTCCGCCCAGCGGTCCTCGAACGCGGCCGACTGGTCGAGGTTTTCGCGGTACCAGATCTTCGCCGGGTCCGGGTTCACCGCCGCGTCCAGCACCATCCGCCGTACGTGCGAGGGGAACATGGCCGCGTACAGCGCCCCGAAGTAGGTGCCGTACGACGCCCCCATGAACGTCAGCCGGTCCTCGCCCAGGGCGGCCCGCAGGACGTCCAGGTCACGGGCGTTGTTCAGGGAGTTGTAGAACGCGAGCCTGCTCCCGGAGCGCCGGGCGCAGCCGCTCGCGTACGCCTTCGCCTGGGCGATGCGCTGCCGCTTGTACGCCTCCGAAGGGTGGTCGGGCGACTGGGTGGGCCCCTTGAGGAAACGCTTGGGGTCCACGCAGGACAGCGGGGCCGAACGGTCCACCCCACGCGGGGCGTAGCCGATCAGGTCGTAGGCGGCGGCGATCCGCTTCCACTCCGGCAGCGCGCCGATCAGCGGGAAGTACATGCCGGAGGCGCCGGGGCCGCCCGGGTTGTAGACGAGGGCGCCCTGCCGGGGCACCCTCCGCTTGCTGTTGCGCGGGTCCCGGTGCGTGGCCCGGACCCGGCTGACGGTCAGCTTGATCTTCTTCCCGTCGGGATGCGCGTAGTCCAGCGGGACGCTCACGGTGCCGCACTCCAGGCCGGCCGGCGCCTCCTGCCCGGCTTCGGTGGCGCACTTGCCGAAGCCGATGCCGGCCGCGCGGGCGTGGGCTGCGGCCACCGCGGTGCCGCGCAGCTCGGCCGCGCCCGGCGCACTCGGCGCACCGGGAACGCCTGGGGCGCTGCCCGCCGGGGCGGCGGCCAGGGTGGTGAGCAGCAAGGAACCGGCGGCCGAGTACAGGGCGGCAGCTCTCATCGCGTATCCCTTCGGTGCGCGGCGGCGATGGCACGGCTGCCATGGCCCGGCGACAACAAAAGGGATATTTCGTTCGGCCGGAGGGGAAGGCAAGTACCGTCCTGCCGGTGTCGGCGCCAATGCCCCCGATGCGCCCCCCGGCAGGCTCCTCACTCCCGCCAGGAATGCTCTCGACGGGGCGCGTCCCGGTGGGCGAAGGCCGCCCGAAGTTCTGGCTCGCCGACCGCACCGATGCCCCGTACGGCGACGCGCGTCAGGAACGAGCGGTCGTCGCCGTCACCGTCGCGGTACGGCCTGCGGGGCAGGGCGTCCAGCAGCCGCTGCCCGGCCGGGGAGGCCCAGCGCGAGTACGGATGCGCCTCTATGCGGGCCAGGACCAGACAGCTCAGGGAGAGCGTGAGGGGGAGGGCGAACCACAGGGCGATCAGGTAGCGCGGCGTCCCGGTCTGCACGGGCAGCAGCAGCGCGGCACCGCCCAGCGCGAGCACGGCCAGCGCGGCGGCGCGCGTCTGGCGCACCCCGGCCGCGACGGTCGTACCGGCGCCCTCGGGCACCGCGAGCCCGGAGCGCACCAGCCCGTCGGCGAGCCGGCGCACGGCCTCGGCGCCGGCGGCGGCCGTCCGGACCGGCGCGATCCGGGACTGCCCCTCGGGCCCGATCGCGCCTATGACGGACCGTTCCATCTCGTCGCGCCCACGCGGGTCCACCACCGTGGCCCAGCCGGTGTGCGCGAGCAGCAGCCGCCGCTGCCGTGCCATGGCGACCAGGGTCAGATCGGCGACCCGCGCGGGCCCGCCGGAGAGGAACGCCGCCTCGTACAGCGTCAGATCACGCTCCCGGGCCGCCGCGGTGACGTCCGCCTCCGCGGCTGCCGAACGAACGGCGGCCAGGCACAGCCGACTTGCCGCTGTGCCGACGAAAGCCCAGGCCATGAGCAGGAAGAGGACCCAGAACATGAGCTGTTTGTATGCCAGCGGCCAGGCAAACGCCATGCCTTGTTCAACATCCGGACAGAGTGTGGCCGATATGTGACGTTCCGCTTCCCGTGCAGGTCAGGGGCTGTACGCCGGGCTCGGTATGGGCGTGACCGGGGCCGCGGCGCTCGGGTCGACCTCCGGCGGGGTCGGCACCGGCGACGCGGACGTCGCCAAGTCCCGCGCCAGCGCGCCGAAGTCGACGTAGCCCGTCGCCTCCAGGATCTTGATGTGGTCCAGCACGGTCGCGTTGGCGTCGTCGGCGAGGTCACGGACCAGCGCGTTCTGGGTGGCGGCCCGGACTTGGGCGACCAGCGAGAACACCCGGCCGTGCGCGAGCCGCAGAATCCCCGTGAACTGCCGGTCGAAGTCCTGCCCTTGAGCCGAGCTCAAGGTGGCGAGCCACTGCGTCTGCTGCGCGTTGGGCTCGTTGGGCAGTGGCACGCCGAGCTGGGTGGCGACGGCCCGCGCGTGCGCGTCGAGCGAGGTGTGCCCGTCGACCAGGTGCTGCCCGGCCGTACGCACCGCCTGTGTGGTGCCCTTCTGCTGTGCCAACTCCCCGGCAGGCAGCTCCCAGAGCCCCGCCAGCCGCACCTTGGTGACGAAGTCCCGGTCCTGTGCGGACAAGGGCCCGTACGGAGTCGCCACGGTCTGCGCGCTCACCCCACTCGCGCTCTGCTGGTCGCCGTACGACCAGACCGGATAGAGCAGTGCGGCGGCGGTCGCCGACAGAGCCATGATGATGAGTCCGGTGCCGCTGAATATGCCTCGGCCGTTGACGGGGGGTCGCGGTCGCATGGTGCCTCCTGGTACGGCTGGGCATATTACTGGGCGGTTGCGCAGCTGCGGACAGTCGTGCCGCAGGGGCGGTGCCCACCCCCGCCCAGCCTCAGTGCCGTCCGCGCAGCAAGGCCCTCCGCGCCACCCGCGTAAGCCGCGACCGCGGCTTCGGTCCCGACCGGTCCAGCCACCACTCCCGTAGGGCTCGCTGAAGCGCCGCGTCCGCCGGCCGCCCGATCTTCAGCAAGTGCCCCGCGAAGTCCAGCGCATCCCGTCGGTACCCCCCGGTCATCGCCCGTTCGCGCGCGTACTCCAGGAAGGCCTCGCGATACCCCTCCCCGAGGATCGCCGGCAACTCGGGCGCGACCTTGGCCACCACGTCCGCCCGCTTCCCGGCCAGCGCCCTCGCCTGCACGCCCATCCGCACCCGGTCGAACCCCTCCGGCACCGGTGTTCCGGCCACCAGCGAGGAGAGAACGGCGGCCTGCGCGACGCCGAGGCGCTGGCGGGCGACCTCAGGCCGGGTGAGTACGGCGACGCCCCCGTTCCCGCTCGCCACGGCGACCGGGGCCGCAGCGCTCGTCGGCCGGTGCGCACCCCCCGCCCGGCCGGCCTCCACCGCCCCCCGGATCGCCTCCAACTCCCGCTCCAGCTCACCCGGTTCCGGAAAGTTCTCGTCCCGCTCCAGCAGAACGCCCGGCGGTGCCACCCGCCCGGCAAGGTCGCGCAGGATGTCGAGCACCGCCTGCGGCACAGGATGCGCATGGCTGTCGTGCCACACCCCGTCCCGCTCGAAGCCGCCCGCGACATGGACGTACGCGATCGCCTCCAGCGGCAGCGCGGCCAGCGCCTCGGCAGGGTCCTCGCCCCGGTTGACGTGGTTCGTGTGCAGGTTGGCCACGTCGATCAGCAGCCGTACCCCGGTCCGCTCCACCAGTTCCGCGAGGAACTGCCCCTCGGTCAGCTCCTCCCCGGGCCAGGAGAACAGCGCGGCGATGTTCTCGACGGCCAGCGGCACCGGCAGCGCCTCCTGCGCGATCCGCACGTTCTCGCACAGCACGTCCAGCGCGCCCCGGGTGCGCGGTACCGGCAGCAGGTGACCCGCCTCCAGCTGCGGGGACGCGGTGAGCGCGCCGCCCGCCCGGACGAACGCGATGTGCTCGGTGACCAGCGGCGCGCCGAGCACCTCCGCCCGCTCGGCGAGCGCGGCCAGCCGCCCCGCGTCGGGCCGGTCCGCCCCGCCGAGCCCGAGGGAGACACCGTGCGGGACGACGGTCACCCCGCGCTCGCGCAGCCGCAGCAGCGACTCGGGGAGGTGGCCGGGGCAGACGTTCTCCGCCACGACCTCCACCCAGTCGATGCCCGGCATGCGCTCCACGGCGTCCGCGAGCTCCGGCCGCCAGCCGATTCCCGTGCCCAGTCGCGGCATGGCTCGTCCCCCTCCTTCTCCGAGTGACGGGGGTATGGCCCCGCCGCGCGGCCCCGAACCCCCGCTCGGCCGCGTTCAGAGGAACATTTGAGGTTTACGCCCACTCCTGCGGACTCCGGCCCAGCAGCCGCAGCGCCTCCGTCAGCGGCCCGGACCCCCGCGGCACCTCCAGCGCCGGGGCGAAGGCGAAGCCCGGTCCGCGCCGGGCGGGGTCGGTCGGCACGAGCCGGGCCACGGCGAGCGCGGCGTCCAGCACGTGTTCCGGCAGCTCCAGGCCGACGCCGAGGGCCGCGGCGACGTCCCAGGAGTGCACCACGTAGTCGATGAAGTGGAAGCCGACCGCCATCCCGCCCGGAAAGCCTCCGCCCAGCTCCGGCAGCACGAACTCCCGCTCCGTCGCGCCCGGTTCGGCGAACGCCGAGAGCACGGCGGTGGCGGCGGCGCGGTGCACGCGGTCGGGCTCCCGCATGTCCTCCGGGTCCCGCCAGTGCGTCGCCTCCTGCCCGGCGCCGCGCGCAGCCGCGGCGAACCCGAGGTGCTGCGCGGTCATGTGCGCGACGAGCCGCCGCAGGTTCCACCCGGCGCACGGGGTGTCGCGCTCCCAGTCCTTCTCCTCGGCCAGCCCCACCACCCGCACGGCCTCGTGCACGGCGATCCGGTCGAGTTCCACGATGTCCGCTCCGGTCAGAGTCATGGGCCGAGTCTAAAACCGAGCGAACGATCGTGCTACTTGTTTTGGCCTGTACCGTCATGCCGCCGACTCCGCGCCCGTTCAAGGGACTTGGGGGATCCCCGTCCCGTCCGTCGCGACGCCCCGCAATCGCCCGGCGATGCCCGTCCGGGCCCTGCCGTACGCGGTCTCCTCCCCGTGCAGCACCGAGAGGGCGTTCGCGGTCTCCATCAACGCCACCAGTTCGAAGGCGAGTTGGCGGACATCCGTGTCGGCGCGCAGATCACCGGCCGTGCGGGCCTCGTCGATCGAGCGCTCCACGTAGGCCGACCAGCCCCGCTGGGCGCGGACCACGGCGTCGTGCACCGGCCCCGTCCGCGCGTCGAACTCCGCGATGACGCCGTAGAAGAAGCAGCCGCCCGGGAACACCCGGCCCCGCGAGTACTCCAGCCACAGCTCGCACAGCCGCCACAGGCGTCCGAGGCCGGCCGGGGTCTCCTCCGTGGGCCGGATCACCCGCTCGGTGAAGATCCGCGTGGCCTCGCGCACGGTGGCCAGTTGCAGCTCCTGCTTGGACCCGAAGAGCGCGAACACCCCGCTCTTGCTCAGCTCCAGCTCGGCGGCGAGCCGGCCGACGGTGAGCGCCTCGAGGCCCTCGACCGAGGCGATGTCCACGGTGCGGCGCAGCACCAACTTCCTTGTACGATTGCCTCGTTCGACTCTGCCGTCGATCTGCGTCATCCGGACGGACCTCCTACCGCAGGGCCGGATGGTCGGCGACGACCGTGCAGGAACCCGGAGTGATCTCCGTGAACCCCGCGTCCCGTACCAACGGCAGCCCGCTGCCCGTCAGTTCGGCCCAATCGGCGGGCCGGGCGGTGCGCACGGACAGTGGGAAGCCCGCCGCCCGCCAGGCGGTGCGCTCGGCCTCGGACAGTGCCCACCAGGCCAGTTGGGCCCCGTGTCCGGCCTGGGCCATCGACTTGCCGGCCGACATCTTCAGTTCCGGGTTGAGCCACAGCACGGGCTGTCCCGGATCGGCGGCGACGGGCGGCTCCGGGTCGTCCAGCTCGGTGCCCGACACCTGGAGCTTGGCCAGGTCCTTCGGCCAGGCGTCCAGCGGGACCGGCGGGAAGACCCGCACCTCGGCGGACTTGCCGTTCACCGTGATCCCGGGCAGCGCCTCGGCGCGCCGCCACTCGGCGCCCCGGGCCCGCCGTACGACCTTCCGGATCCGGGCGTCCTCCCAGGCGCGCACGGCCTCGGCCCACGCGCCGTCGCCGAGGGCGCGTTCGTCGCTGAGCAGGGTGAGCACGGAACGCGCGGCGGTCTCCAGCGCATCTGTACGGGCGGGCGGCGCGCCCCGCTCGATCCGCACGACGAGGGGCAGCACGAACTGGGGCGCCTCGTCGCGAGAGGTACGCCGGTCCTGGAAGGGGCTGTCACTGGAAGGACTGTCACTGGGGGAATTCGACACTGCGCTCACACCAGCCAACCCTACGGGTCCCGGAGCCGTGCCGATCAGCCGCTCCGGCCGGACGAAAATACCTGCATGCAACGTGATCTACGACTGGCCGGCGTCGGCCGCCGCTACGGCCTCCGCGGGCCCTGGGTCCTGCGTGGCGTCGATTTAACCGTCGCGCCCGGCACCCTCACCCGCATAGAAGGGGCGAACGGCACCGGCAAGTCCACCCTCCTCCGCCTCATAGCCCGCCTGGACGCCCCCACGGAGGGCCGCGTCACGGGCCGACCCCGCACGGCCTACGTCCCCGAGCGGTTCCCCTCCGCGCTGCCCTTCACTCCCCTCGGCTATCTCACCCACCTCGGCACGGTGCACGGACTGGCCCGCCGGAACGCGGAGCGCCTCGCGGGCGACTGGCTGGAGCGCTTCGGCGCCGCCGCCTACGCCGGCACCCCCATGGCCCGCCTGTCCAAGGGCAGCAGCCAGAAGGTCGCGGTGGCCCAGGCGCTGCTCGCCGCGCCGGAGCTGCTGGTGCTGGACGAGGCATGGACCGGCCTGGACGAGGGCGCGCGGGCCGAGCTGGAGCGGGCGGTGGCCGAGCGGACCGCCGACGGGGGCGCCGTCGTCTTCGTGGACCACGACCCGCGCCGCCTGGCCGGGGTGCCCGACGTCATGTACGCCGTCGCCGACGGGACCCTCGACCGCCGTACGGAATCGGGGAGTTCAGCCGGCCTCGGTCCGCACGCCCGGGTCGTCGCGCAGGGTCCGGCGGGCGGACGGCTGCCCGCCGACGCCGCCCGAGCGGTCACCTCGGCCGAGGAGACCACCTCCGGCACCTGGCACCTCACCGTCCCCGCCTCTCACTCGGACGTCCTGCTGCGCGCCCTGCTCACGGCCCGCCCGCCCTGGCACGTGGTGGCCGTCGCACCCGCCGGCCCCACCCCCACCCCTATCTCCAACTCCACCCCCACCCCCATCTCCACCTCCAACTCCACCCCCCTCGACCCCGAAAGCCGTCCATGACCGCACTCCTGCGCTACCAGGCCGATCTGCTGCTGCGCTCCCAGCGCTGGCTGCCCCCGGTGCTCCTCTACGCCGCCTTCCTGGCGGTGGGCGTCCAGAGCGGCCAGCCGGTCCTCGACTCGCTCGGCTACACCGCCGCCGGGCTGCTGCCGGTGGCCGCCTGGCTGGTGCGGATCTGCGTCACCGGCGAACCGCCCGCGGCGCGCGCCTGCGTCGCCGCGGCGCGCGGCCCCGCCCGTGCCCACCTGGCCTGCCTGCTGACGGCGCTGATCACCGCGGCGTTGCTCGGCGTGGCGGCGACGCTCGTCGTGACCCTGATCAGCGACCCGGCGAGCAACGGCCACCGCGCGCACGTCCCGCCGCTCTCCGCCTGCGCCGCCGGGCTGCTCGCCACCCTCGCCTGCGCGCTGCTCGGCTCCGCTGTCGGCGCGCTCACCCACCCGCCGCTGCTGCGCTCCACCGGCCGCGCGGTGCCCGCGATGCTGCTGGCCGCGCTGCTGTCGGTGGTGGTCGCGGGCTCCCCGGCGCAGGCCGCGGTCAGCGGCCTGGTCACCGGCTCGCAGTCCGGCCGGGTGCCGGTGCCGCTGCTGCCGCTGGCCGGGGCGGCGCTGTTCACCGCCGCGGCCTTCGCGGCGGCCGGCGCCCTCACCGCCCGGCGGTCACCCTGAACAGCCGGTCACCGGTGGCCGCCGGTCTCGCCGATCAGCTCGGAGACCTTCACGAACCGGTAGCCCCGCTTGCGCAGCTCCGGCACGATCGTGCGGACGACCTCCGGGGTGGTCGGGGCGGCGCTGTGGGTGCAGTGCATGACGACGACCGAGCCCGGCTTCACCCCGCCCAGCACCTGCCGGGCCACCGCGTCGGCGTCGGTGGCGAACGCGTCGCCGCTCACCACGTCCCACTGCACCGCGGTGACCCCGAGCCCGCTGAGCGCGCGCAGCGCCTGCCGGTCGTAACAGCCGCCGGGGAAGCGAAAGTACGGCATCGGGTTCGGCACGCCCGCCTTGCGCAGGGAGGCGTACGCCCGCTCGACGTCCGTCCGCATCCGGTCCGCGGAGACCCTCGGCAGGCCGTAGCAGTCGGCGGTGAACGCGTAGTGGCTGTAGGAGTGGTTGGCGATCTCGAACTGCGGGTCGTGGCCGAGGCTGCGGGCCTCGATCGGGTACTGGTCGGCCCACCGGCCGGTCATGAAGATCGTCGCCGGGACCTTCAGCGTGTGCAGGGCGCCGATGAGGTCCGGGTTGTCGAAGTGCTCGCCGGCCGCGGCTCGCCGGCCCTGGTCGGCGGTCATGTCGGCGTCGAAGGTCAGCGCCACGGTCTTGCCCCGGTTGCGCGGGCCGTGCTCGAACACCGGGGTCTGACCGCCCGGTCCCGGAGCCAGGACCGGAGGCCGCGCGGCGGACGGGGACGCGGAGACGGGGGACCTGGCCGGGCCCGGCCGGGTGCTGCCCGGGGTGCCCGCGGCGCCGCAGGCGGCGAGAGCCGCGCCCAGGGCGCAGACGGCGGCGATACGGCGTACTAGTGGGATCATCCTACGAACGTAGGACTGAGTATCCCTTTGTGTGGCGATATGTCCGGTGGCGCGTCGTACGGTCACCCGCGCGGCGGCAGCGGCCCCAGGAGCCCTGTCGGTCGCCCCGGGCCTGTCGGCCGCCCCCGGCCTATCGGCCGTAGCGCCCGGTCAGTGTTCCGGTCGCGAGGGTGTGGCCGGACAGGGACCGCAGGAGGTCGGCGGGGGTGGCGTCCGCAGCGAGGGGCGGGCGGCGGTCGGTGGCGTACACCGTGAGGACGTAGCGGTGCGGGCGGTCGCCGTGCGGCGGGCAGGGGCCGTCGTAGCCCGTCTTGCTGAAACTGTTGGGGCCCTCCATCGAGCCCTTGGGGTGCTCTCCGGTGTACAGGTGCGTGCTGTGCGGGTCGACGTCCCAGGCCAGCCAGTGCGTGAAGGTGCCGTGCGGGGCGTCCGGGTCCTGGAGCAGCAGGGCCAGGGAGACCGTGCCCGCGGGGACGCCGGAGAAGGCGAGTGGGGGAGAGACGTCCGCGCCGTCGCACGTGTAGCGGCGCGGGATCGTGCCGCCGTCGGGGTAGGCGGGGCTCGTCACGGCGATCCGGTGGGCGGCGGTGGGGGAGGGCGCGGACGCCGAGCCGCCGTCCCCGCCCGTACCGCACCCGGACACGGCGGCCAGCGCGACCGCGATCACCACTGCTCCTCTGCCGCTGCGCATGCGCTGCCCGTCAGCCCGGGGGCTGCTCGCGCCCGTCGTCCGGCGCGGGCTGCTCCTGACCTTCCGTTACGGCCTGCTGGGGACTGTCCGGCGCGGGCTGCTGGTGGCCGTCGGGCGCGGGCTGCTGGTGACCCCTCTCCAGGAAGTGCAGCAGCTCCACCGGGATGGGCAGGACCAGCGTGGAGTTCTTCTCGGCCGACACCGCCATCACCGTCTGCAACAGCCGCAGCTGGAGCGCGGCCGGTGTGTCGGCCATCTGCTGGGCGGCCTCGGCGAGCTTCTTCGAGGCCTGCAGCTCGGCGTCCGCGTTGATGATCCGGGCCCGGCGCTCCCGGTCGGCCTCGGCCTGCCGGGCCATGGACCGCTTCATCGTGTCCGGCAGCGACACGTCCTTGATCTCCACCCGGTCGACCTGGATGCCCCAGCCCACCGCCGGGCTGTCGATCATCAGCTCCAGGCCCTGGTTGAGCTTCTCGCGGTTGGACAGCAGGTCGTCCAGGTCGCTCTTGCCGATGATCGACCGCAGCGAGGTCTGCGCCATCTGCGAGACGGCGAACTTGTAGTCCTCGACCTTCACCAGCGCGCTCGCCGCGTCGATCACCCGGAAGTAGACCACCGCGTCCACGCGCACGGTGACGTTGTCGCGGGTGATGCCCTCCTGGGCGGGGATCGGCATCGTCACGATCTGCATGTTGACTTTGTACAGCCGGTCCACGAACGGGATGATCAGCGTCAGCCCGGGCGTGCGTGCCTCGCCCGCGAGCCGGCCGAGGCGGAACAGGACGCCCCGCTCGTACTGCTTGACGACCCGCGCCGCCATCGCCAGGTACACCACGCCGACGGAACCCGCCGCCGCGGCGGCGCCCAGCAGCTCCTGGAGCATGACGACCTCCTCACCGAGAGGTCTGCTTTTGTTCGCTGGTGTCAACGATAGGACGGGCCCGGGGTGTAAGCCATGGGCGCGCGCCGGGCCCGGGATCATGGCCGTACCAGTTCTCCAGTGCCGTGCGGCACGCGTGGTCCAGATGGTGGAGGCCGGACAGGTCGAGGCGGACCGGGCGGTCCTCGGGCAGGGACTCCAGGCTGTCGAGGATCTTCGGCAGGCGCAGGAAGGTCGCGTTGCCGGACAGGTGCGCCTCGATCGGGCCCGCGCCCTTGTCGACCACCTCCAGCCGGACGTGCGAAGCCTCCCAGGCCGCCTTGGCGACCGCCAGCGCCAGGCCGATCACCACCCCCTCGAACATGCCGACCGCCACGATCGACACGGCCGTGGCCGCGAGGACCAGTGCCTCGCCCCGGTGCTCGCGCCACAGCGCGGCCAGCGCCCGGACCGGGAGGAGCTTGGCGCCCGAGTGGATGAGGACGCCCGCGAGGGCCGGGACCGGGATGTGGGCGAGCGCGTCCGGCAGCAGGGCCGCGAAGAGCAGCAGCCAGACGCCGTGCAGCACCCGGGACGCCTTCGTACGGGCGCCCGCCTGGACGTTGGCCGCGCTGCGCACGATCACCGCGGTCATCGGCAGCGCGCCGAGCAGCCCGCACACCGTGTTGCCCATGCCCTGGGCGACCAGCTCCTTGTTGTACTCGGTGCGCGGCCCGTGGTGCAGCCGGTCCACGGCAGCCGCGCTGAACAGCGACTCCGCGGACGCGATCAGCGTGAACGCGACGACCGTGCCGAGCGCCCCGAGCCCGGCCAGCTCGCCGAACGCGCTCAGGGGCGGCGGCTGGACGGAGTCCAGCAGCCCCTTCACCTCGACGGTGGCCACCGGCAGGTCGAGCACCAGCACGGCCACCGTGGCGAGGCCGACCGCGGCGAGCGGACCGGGCACCGTACGCACCCGCGTCGGCGCGAGCTTCCACAGCACCAGCACCGCGATCGTGCCCGCGCACAGGGCGAGCGAGGCGAGCGCCCCGCCGTCGCCGGGGGCGTCGAGGAACGCCCCCGGCAGCCCGGCGATCTTGCCCAGTGCCGAGTCGGGGGCCTTGGCCGCCAGGGCCGGGTACAGCTGTCCGGCGATCAGGACCAGGCCGATTCCGGCCAGCATGCCCTCCACGACCGAGACCGAGATGGCCCGGAAGTAGCGGCCCACCTTCAGCGTGCCCATCAGGAGCTGGAGCAGGCCGGAGGTGAGCACGATGGCGCCGAGCACCGGCAGCCCGAACTCCTTGACCGCCTCGAGGACGAGCACGGTCAGTCCCGCGGCCGGCCCCGACACCTGGAGGCTGCTGCCGCGCATCAGCCCGGTGACGAGGCCGCCCACGATGCCGGTGACCAGGCCGAGTTCGGCCGGCACCCCGGAGGCGACGGCCACCCCCACGCACAACGGGAGCGCGACCAGGAAGACGACGAGAGAGGCGGTGAAGTCCTGTCTCAGTTGGGGGAAACGGGATATGAGCGTGCTGTTCACCGGCGCGCTCACAGGGCCTCGAAGATGTCGGTGTGCGGGCTGTGCACCCGTACGGCGCCGGTGTGCACCTCGTAGTACCAGGCGTGCAGGGCGAGCCGGCCCGCCGCCAGCGCACGCTGCACGCACGGGTACGAGCGCAGCCGCAGCAGCTGCGTCAGGACGTGGCTGCGCACGCCCTCGGCGACCTCCGGGTCCTCGGCCGCGCCGGCCGGGCGCGGGGTGGCGTGCGCCAGCCAGTCGCGCACGGCCGGTACGGCGGTCAGGTCGTCGCCGCGCACCAGCGCGCCGACCGCGCCGCAGTGCGAGTGGCCGCAGACGACGATGTCCCGGACGCGGAGCACCTCCACGGCGTACTCGATGGTGGCGGCCTCGCCGGTGGGATGCTGCGAGGCGTACGGCGGGACGATGTTGCCCGCGGTGCGCAGCTCGAACAGCTCGCCGGGGCGGGCACCCGTGATCAGGGCCGGGACGACCCGGGAATCGGAGCAGGTGATGAACAGGACCTGCGGGGACTGGCCTTCTGCGAGTTTGGCGAACTCCTCAGGGCGCTGTCCGAACGTACGGGCGTTGTCGATGAGGGGCTGCATGTATGTGGATTCCTCCTGGCGCGCTGCAGTGGCGCGTCGGGCCTGCACGACGTTCGTGTGTGGGGGAAGCCGGCTCTCGGCAGCGGAAGACCTGAAGCGCTGCCGGCGAGTGGGCTCTGGACGATCTCGTGGTGCGGTGGTGCGGGGCACCGGGAGTGGCCGGTGGCTGCGGGGCGGTGGTCTGTCTAGTGCACACCAAGCCCGGGTCAATGGATGGTCAAGAAGATGTTAACCCTGCAAAGTCCTCTGCAAGGTCAACTGGGGGGTCACGCACGACAGAGGGCGTAAAAAAAAGCGGGTCACGTGACCTGAACTGGCCCGTGACCCGCATGTTTTGAGCGGTTGTCAGGAAGTGGCGCGGCTACCCGGCGATTAGCCCGTTCGAGTCACGGGTCAGCGCGGTGAGCCGGGATATCGCGCGGAAGTACTTCTTGCGGTAGCCGCCGTTCAGCATCTCCTCGCTGAACAGCTGATCGAACGGCAGTCCGGAGGCCACCACCGGGACCTCGCGGTCGTACAGCCGGTCCGCCAGCACCACCAGGCGCAGCGCCGTCGACTGGTCCGGCACCGGGCGCACATCGGTGAGGCACACCGCCTTCAGCCCGTCGGTCAGGGCGCCGTACCGGCTCGGGTGCACCCGGGCCAGGTGCTCCAGCAGGTGCGGGAAGTCGTCCAGCGAGGCGCCCGCGGTGGCGTACGCCGCCTTCGTCACCTGTTCGTCGGAGTACGGCGCCGGCGCCTCGGGCAGGCCGCGGTGCCGGTAGTCCTCGCCGTCGATGCGCAGGGTGCGGAAGTGGGCGGACAGGCCCTGGATCTCGCGCAGGAAGTCGACGGCGGCGAACCGGCCCTCGCCGAGCTTGCCGGGCAGCGTGTTGGAAGTGGCCGCGAGCGCCACGCCCGCCTCGACCAGCTTGCCCAGCAGCGAGGAGACCAGGACGGTGTCGCCGGGGTCGTCCAGCTCGAACTCGTCGATGCAGAGCAGGCGGTGGCCGCTCAGCGTCTGCACGGTCTGCTGGAAGCCGAGCGCGCCGACGAGGTTGGTCAGCTCGACGAAGGTGCCGAACGCCTTGAGCGCGGGCTCGGCCGGGGTGGCGTGCCAGAGGGAGGCGAGCAGGTGCGTCTTGCCGACGCCGTAGCCGCCGTCCAGGTAGACGCCGCGCGGGCCGGCCGGGACCTTGGGGGCCTTCGCCCGGCCGAAGCCGAAGAGGCCCCTCCTTCCGGGCTTGCCGGCGCCGGAGGCGTGCGCGCCGCCGAGCCCGCCCGCGAAGCTCTCCAGCACGCCGACGGCCTCGGTCTGGCTGGGCTGCTTCGGGTCCGGGATGTAGGTGGAGAAGCGCACGGAGTCGAAGCGCGGCGGAGGCACCATCTCGGCGACCAGACGGTCCGCGGGGACATGCGGCTCACGGGCGCACAGGGACAGTGGGCCCGCTTCGGTCAGAGTGCTGGAACCAGGGGCGGAGGTGGAGGACGACACGGTCACCCATGCTAAGCGCCGTGTCAGACTGCACGACATGCGACGCCTGTTCCCTGTGACCGACGAAACAGCAGCCCAGACCCCTGACGGGGGCGCCGAGGGCGGCGAGGCCATCGAGGCCATCGAGGGGGAGGGGGCGGCGGGGGCCGCCGGGGCTCCCGGTGCGTTCGTGGACCGTGAGTGGGGCCTCGCCGAGCTGGCCGCCGCCTACGCCTACCCGCGGCCCGAGCCGGGCGCCCCGCGGCCGTGGCTGCGGGCCAACATGGTCTCCACGCTGGACGGCGCCGCTCAGCACGAGGGCCGTTCCCAGCCCATCTCCAGCGCCGCCGACATGCGGATCTTCGGCACGCTGCGGGCGCTCGCGGACGTCGTCGTCGTGGGTGCGGAAACGGTACGGCAGGAGGGGTACCGCCCGGCACGCGCGCGTGCCGAGTTCGCCGCCGCCCGCAAGGCGGCCGGACAGGGGCCGGCCCCGGCGATCGCGGTCGTCAGCGCGAGCCTGGCGCTCGACTTCTCCCTCCCGCTGTTCACCTCGCCCCTGGTGCCAACGCTGATCCTCACCGGCGCCGGGGCGGCCCCGGACCGCGTCGCCGCCGCCGAGCGGGCCGGTGCCCAGGTCCTGATCGCCGGTGACGGCAAGGGTGTCGACCCCGCTCACGCGGTACGTGCGCTCGCCGGCCTCGGTCACACCAGGCTGCTCACCGAGGGCGGGCCCCGGCTGCTCGGCCAGTTCGTGGCCGCCGGGGTGCTGGACGAGCTGTGCCTGACCCTGTCGCCCATGCTCACGGCGGGTGACGCGCAGCGCATCGCCGGGGGTCCCGCGGTCGCCGTACCGCGCCGCTTCGAACTCGTGTCCCTTCTGGAGGAGGGTGGATTTCTGTTCGGTCGTTACCGAAGGTCCTGAAAACAGCGGAATCTGTCGTTCCGTTTAGCTTTCGATGGGCACACTTAGTCCGCAGAGCCCGTGCGAGCACGGGGAAGGATGGTTTCCGCAGGGCCTGAGCGGGCCCACGGGGAGAAAGAGGCGCCCGGTGTTCACAAGCGTTCTGATGATCGAGAAGGCCCTGTCGTCCGTCGACGTGGATTTCGTCACGACCCTGCACGCAGACGAGCCGGTCTCCTTCCACGTGCTTCTCCAGCCGCGCGGAGACCAGGACCGCCTGCTGCGGGCCATCGACGACCTCGCGCTCGGGGAACTGGAAGACGCCGTCCGCGAGGGCCGGACGCCGGAGGGGGAGGCGGCGAAGGCGCCTGCCGAGCAGGCGCTGGACGTCTCCGTGCGGGCGCTGCGGGCCGCCGGGACCGAGGCGGAGGGGAGACTCGTCGAGCACCATCCGCTGGACGCGCTGAAGGATCTGGTGGCCGAGGTGGGGGCGGACGAGGTGATCGTGCTGACCGCTCCGCACTATGTGGAGGAGTTCTTCCACCGGGACTGGGCGTCGCGGGCCCGGCACAAGGTGGGGGTGCCGGTGCTGAAGCTTTTTGCGCACGGGGAGGACTAGAGGGCTCGGGGGTTGGCTGTCGTCGAGCCCCTTGCGCGGTGCCCGGTGGTTCCTCGTGGCCGTGGCGCGGAGCGCCGCGGTGTCGCTGGTGCTTGCTCGGCCGCGGAGCGGGCGGGTGCTCTGCCGTACTGGGCCGGTGCTGCGCACCTGCGGTGGCGGGTTCACCTGGTCGGGTGATGGGTGGGGAACGTGTGGCGGGGAGCCGAACGGGTGTGTACGTTCGGTGATCGTGAAGCTGGTGGTGCACGTCAAGCTGCTGCCGACGCCCGTGCAGGCGGCGGCACTTGAGGCGACCCTGTGCGCCTGCAACGAGGCCGCCGGCTGGGCGAGCGAGGTTGCGTTCGAGAAGGGCGTGAACAGGAATTTCGCGCTGCGCGAGCACACCTACGCCGAGATCAAGGCCCGGTGGGGTCTGGGGGCGCAGGCCGCCCAGCATGTGATCAAGAAGACGTGTGACGCCTACGCGGTACTGAAGGCCAACCTGAAGGCTGGGAATCTCGGGAAGCCGGGATCAAAGCGGTACCGGAAGGCCACTGGGAAGCCGATCGCCTTCCGGGCGGACAGCGCACAGCCGTACGACGACCGGATGCTGTCCTGGCAGACCGACCGGCGGCGGGTGTCCGTCTGGACCGTGCACGGGCGAGTGAAGGACGTGGCATTCACGGCCTCCCCCGAGCAGCTGGCCACCCTGGCCCTGTACCGCAGGGGCGAGTCCGATCTCGTGTGCCGGGACGGCATGTGGTTCCTCAACGCTACCTGCGAGGTGCCCGAAGCTGAGCTGAACACCGATCCCGTGGGCTTCCTCGGCATCGACCTGGGCATCGTGAACATCGCCACCACCAGCGACGGCGAGATCATGGCTGGCAGGGACCTCAACCGCATCCGGGCCAGGGAACAGAAACTTCGTACCAAGCTCCAGAAGAAGAACACCCTGTCCGCCAAACGCCGACTAAAGAAACGCAGGCGTAAGGAGGCGCGGCGGGCGAAGGACATCAACCACAAGATCGCGAAACACGTGGTGGCCGAGGCTGAACGCACCGGTCGCGGCATCGCCCTAGAGGATCTGACGGGCATCCGCGAGCGGGTACGGCTTCGCAAGCCCCAACGGGCCACCCACTCCAGCTGGAGCTTTCACCAGCTGGGAGCGTTCATCGCGTACAAGGCCCGCCGGGCTGGGGTACCGGTGGTGTACGTCGATCCGGCGTACACCTCGCGCACCTGCGCCGAGTGCGGGCACGTCGACAAGGCGAACCGGGTCTCCCAGGCCTGGTTCGCGTGCCGGGGCTGCGGCGTCGTCGCGCACGCGGACCGGAACGGCTCCCGCAACATCCGCGCTCGTGCGTGGGAGTTGTGGCGACGCGGGGCCCCGTCAACGGCCCCTGCCCCATCACCGCGTCAGCGGGGTGGGTCTGGACGCAAACGCAGCATCACACCCAGTGATGCCCGTTGTGCAAGCCCGTCGTTTCAGCGACGGGTAGTCGACCGCATAGGGTAGGGACGCTCAGCCCGCACCGTAATCCTGGGGAGAAGAACGCATGGCACCCGGCCTTCCTACCGCCATGGACCGACCGCACTTCATCGGCATCGGGGGCGCCGGGATGTCGGGTATCGCCAAGATCCTCGCGCAGCGCGGCGCCCAGGTGGCCGGCTCCGACGCCAAGGACTCGGCGACCGCCGAGGCGCTGCGGGCGCTGGGCGCCACCGTGCACATCGGGCACGCCGCCGAGCACCTCGCCGACGACGCCAGCTGTGTCGTCGTGTCGTCGGCGATCCGCCAGGACAACCCGGAGCTGGCCCGCGCGGCCGAGCTGGGCATCCCGGTGGTGCACCGCTCCGACGCGCTGGCCGCGCTGATGGAGGGCCTGCGCCCGATCGCCGTCGCCGGCACCCATGGCAAGACCACCACCACCTCCATGCTGGCGGTCTCGCTCGGCGAACTGGGCCGGCAGCCGTCGTACGCCATCGGCGGCGACCTGGACGCGCCCGGCTCCAACGCGCTGCACGGCGAGGGCGAGATCTTCGTCGCCGAGGCGGACGAATCCGACCGCAGCTTCCACAAGTACGCGCCCGAGGTCGCCATCGTCCTCAACGTCGAGCTGGACCACCACGCCAACTACGCCTCGATGGACGAGATCTACGAGTCCTTCGAGACCTTCGCCGGCAAGATCGTGCCCGGCGGCACGCTGGTGATCTCCGCCGACCACGAGGGCGCCCGCGAGCTGACCCGGCGGCTGGCCGGTCAGCAGGTACGGACGGTGACCTACGGCGAGGCCGAGGACGCGGACGTACGGGTCCTGGCGATCGTCCCGCAGGGGCTGAAGAGCCAGGTCACCGTGGTGCTGGACGGCCAGGAGCTGACCTTCGGGGTCTCCGTGCCCGGCCGCCACTACGCGCTCAACGCCGTTGCCGCGCTCACCGCCGGTGCCGCCCTCGGCATCCCGGCCGCCGAGCTGGCGCCGGCGCTGGCCGCCTACACCGGCGTCAAGCGGCGGCTCCAGCTCAAGGGCGAGGCGGCCGGTGTGCAGGTGATCGACTCCTACGCGCACCACCCGACCGAGATGACGGCCGACCTGGAGGCCATGCGGTCCGCCGCCGGCGACTCCCGGATCCTGGTCGTCTTCCAGCCGCACCTGTTCTCCCGCACCCAGGAGCTGGGCAAGGAGATGGGCCAGTCGCTGGCGCTCGCCGACGCCTCCGTCGTGCTCGACATCTACCCGGCCCGCGAGGACCCGATCCCCGGCGTGACCAGCGACCTCATCATCGAGGCGGCGCGCGCGGCGGGCGCCGACGTCACCGCCGTGCACGACAGGGCGGAGGTCCCCGCCGTGATCGCGGGAATGGCCAAGCCCGGCGATCTCGTTCTCACCATGGGCGCGGGCGACGTGACGGACCTGGGCCCGCGGATCCTGGACCGTCTGTCCCAGTAGCTGTCCCAGTAGAAGGGTTGAGGCTCATGTCGTACGACGTCGAGAAGCCGGACGAGCAGTGGCGCGCGGAGCTGACCCCGGCCGAGTACGCCGTGCTGCGCCAGGCCGCCACCGAGCCGGCCTTCCGGGGTGAGTACACGGACACCAAGACCAAGGGCGTGTACTCCTGCCGGGCCTGCGGCGCCGAACTGTTCACCTCCGAGACCAAGTTCGACTCGCACTGCGGCTGGCCGTCCTTCTACGACCCCAAGGACACCGACGCGGTGGAGCTGATCGAGGACCGCTCGCACGGGATGGTGCGCACCGAGGTGTGCTGCGCGAGGTGCGGCTCCCACCTGGGCCACGTCTTCGAGGGCGAGGGCTACCCCACTCCGACGGACCAGCGGTACTGCATCAACTCGATCTCCCTGCGGCTGGCGCCCGAGGGGGAGTGACGCCCGCAGTCCCCATGCCCGACCCGGTGCTGTGATTTCGGCTACTCTCGTACTCGAATTCCCTGCTGAGGAGGGTGAGTTGACGGGGAGCACAGGGGCTGTCCAGCCGGACGGGGGAAGGGCTCGTGGGCGGGACCTGCGGAGTCGGGGGTTTCCGGTGCTCGCCACGGGTACGGCGGTGGAGCGGCTGGATTCGGTGCAGTCGCTGCGCGCCTGGGCCGAGCAGGAGGCCGAGGACACCATCGCGTGGTACCTGGAGGACAAGCGGCTCAAGCGCATCGGATCCCGGGTCATCCGGGGCTTGATGATCGTGCTCGCCACGACCGGCACGGTGATCCCGCTGGCCGGCGCGGCCACGGGTGCGGAGATCCAGAGCTGGGGCTATGTGTTCCTCGCCGCAGCCGCCGGCTGCAAGGGCTTCGATCACTTCTTCGGACTCTCCACGGCCTGGATGCGTGACATCACGGCGGCGCAGGCGCTGCGCGGCGAGTTGAACGCGTTCCGGCTGGCCTGGTCGGCGGAGTTGCTGCGCGATGTCACGGGCCAGCCCGAACAGGCGGTGATCGAGCGCCGGTTGACGCTGATCGGCGGGCTGGTCGGCAAGGTGCGCTCGCGTGTCGAGACAGAGACCGCGGACTGGACGGCGGAGTTCCGAGCCGGGCTTCAGCAGCAGGACCAGACCGGGCAGACCATGGCGTTGCCGGCGCCCCGGGAGGCCGGCGCGGCAGCGCATCGCTGACCGGTCAATTCCCCGCCTCCGTCCACCTGCTCCACCTGGTCTCCCTGCTCCGCTCCGCTTCGCGGACCCGCCGGCTCCCGAGGATGTGCCATGCCCCCTTGGTCTCGTTCCCCTCGCTCAGCAAGCCGAACGCGGCACGCGTACGGCCCGCAGCGGGGCGCGAGCCCGGCCGACGGTCTGCTGGTGCGCTCCGACCCGATGGGCGCGCGGCTGCTGGAACGGGTCCTGCACTCGCTGGCCGAGCCCGCCTCTCTGCTGCCCCGGCTCGCCGCCGTCTGGCTGTGGGGCGACGAGATCGTCGCCGAGCTGGCCGACGCCTCGGGCCGTGCGCTGCCGGATCCGTGGCGGGCGGGCCCGGACGCGCGCCGGTGGTTCCTCAGCCGGGAGAGCGCGAAGGTGTACGCGGACCGTGACGAGGCGGCCGAGACCCTTCACTTCCCCCACCTGGTGAGCGTGGGCACGGGGGACGACCTGCGGCTGCTGCTCAATCTCGACGCCGGCACCGGGCTGGGCACCGTGACCGGCCCGTACGGCCAGCGGCGTGACCTCGTGGAGGCGATCGCCGCCGAACTGGCCACGGCACCGTGGTCGGGCCAGGTCCGCGTCACCGGTGTCGGGGTGGCGTACGACCTCGCCTCCTCGTTACCGGACCGGGTGGAGTTCCTGCCCGACATCCCGGCCCTGATCGAGTCGATGGCGGGCGGCCCGGAGCCGGACGCCGTGCTCACCGGCTGGGCGGCGCGCCCCGCGCATCCGGCGACCGCGAGCCGGGTCGTCCTGATCGGCGAGCTGGACTACGACGAGGCCCGGCAGCTCGCCGCGCTCGCCGCCCGGGGCGGCAGGACGGGACCGCGGATCCTCGCCGCCACGATGTTCCCCGACCTGCCCGGCGCGGGCTACGAGATCAAACTCGCCCGGGACGGCAGGATCTCCGCTCCGCTGCTGGGCGTGGACGGGGCACCGGAGTCGGCACCGCCCGCCCGCGCCCGCACCCGGCCGGCACCCCGGACGGAACGGCCCCCCTCCTGGTCGGCCGGGCCGCTCGTCCCGGGCTCGCGGCCCACGGCGCTCGCGGGCGCCCACTGGACGTTCACCGCCGTGCTGCCGGGCGGGTCGGAGGCGGACGTCGTCCTCGAAGCCGACGAGTCGACGCCCGTGCGGGCCGTCGCGGACCAGCTGGCCCAACTTGCCCCGCGCGGCACGGAATCCGACCTGTTCACGAGCGAAGGGGCGCGGCTCGCGCGGTACGCGACGCTGGCGCAGACGCCCCTGTACGACGGCTGCCGGGTCCACCTCGGCGCGCCGCCCGAGGGCGGGGCGAACGCCCAGGACGGCGGAGTGAGGCTGACGTCCGAGGGGTTCGCGCGGTTCCGCGATGCGTATGTGTCGCCGGCCGCGGGCGGGATGCTGGCGTTCGACCGGCAGGCGGCCGATGAGGAGAACGCCATGCGCGGAGTTCCGGCGGCGGGCGGCCGGGACGAACTGCCGGCACCGTCCCGGAACCCTTTCCTGATCCAGTTGCTTCACTGGCTCTACCTGGCCTACAAGCCCCGACGGCGCGGCCGGGCACTCGACCGGCGGCCCCGCGAGACGAGGCCGCGCTTCCCCGACTCCTTCGAACTGCCCGGCCAGGTCTTCGGGGCGCCCGCCCGCCTGTGGGAGCGCGGACCGGACCACCCGGACCACCTCGTACTGAGGGTCGGCCGCGGCGCGGGCGCGGCCCCGGTCACCCTCGACGTGCGGCGCGGCGGCGGCGTCGGCATCGCCGCCGACCGCGACGTCGCCCGCAGGCTGGCCGGCTGGCTCGTGGCCCAGACGGTGCTGCTGCACCCGCCCTCCGACGTCGCGGTGCGGGTGCTCACCGACGAGTCGGGGGAGAAGTTCTGGCGCTTCGCCCGCTGGCTGCCGCCCGACGGGCTGATGTCCCGGGGCGGCCGGCCGGTGCGGATCAGCCGCGAGCCCGCCGCCCACACCCGGCACCTCGACGAAGCCGCGCTGATCATCCACGAACGGCTGCGGGGCGAGCGGGGCGCGGGGGCGCTCTGGGGCGACACCGCGCTGCTGCTGGTCCTCGACGATCCGGCGGCGCTGCGCACGGCACCCTGGGCCGAGGAGGTGCTGCGCCAGGGGCCGGACGTCGGCGTGCACGTCATCTGCCTCGCCGAGAACGAGCAGCAGCTGCTCGACCCGCACGGCACCCGCCTGGTGGCGGACGGCACGGGAGTGTGGGTCACCGACCTCGCCGAGGAGGACGGCGGCACGGGACAGCGGTGCGTGCCCGACCAGTGGGTGCCGGCCCAGCTCGACGCCGTGGCCCGGCTGCTCGCCCCGCTGCGCGACGCCATCGCCGCACCCGCCGAACCCCCGGCCGAACGCCTCCTGGACCTGCTCGACCTCGACTCCCCGACCGCCGAGCGGATCCGCGACCGGTGGCAGGGCACCCCACGCTCCCCGGCGGCGGTCCTCGGCGGTTCGGCCGGCCGGCCCTTCGTCCTCGACCTGCGCGCCGACGGCCCGCACGCACTGGTGGCCGGGATGGCGGGCTCCGGGATGGAGGAGCTGGTCTGCGCCTGGCTGACCGCGCTGGCCGTGGCGAACCGCCCGGACGAACTGAACCTGCTCTTCGTCCACCACGACGGCGGTGAGGCCTTCGCCCGGGCCGCCCGGCTGCCGCACACCGTCGGCGTACACACCGCGCTCGACACCTACGCGGCGGCCCGCGGACTGACCGCCCTCGACGCGGAACTCACGCGTCGGCAGCGGCTGGTGAAGGAGGCCGGGGCGCGCGACTTCGAGCAGTACTCGGTGATCCGGGCCACCGACGCCACCGACCTGCCGGCCCTGCCCCGCCTGGTGCTGGTCGTCTCCGATCTCGCCCAACTCCGCGAAGAACTCCCGGCGTTCGTCCACGGCCTGATCGACGCCACCCGGCGGGGCCCGGCGCTCGGTGTCCACGTGGTGTTCGCGACCCGCCGCCCCTCCGACGCGGTCACCCCGGACCTGCTCGAATGCGTGCCCCTCAGGATCGTGCTGCGGCTCGCCGACCCCGCCGACAGCGAGTTGCTGATCGGCACCCCGGGCGCCGCACGGCTGGACCCCGGCCCGCACGGGCTCGTCCATGTGCGCCGCGCCTCCGGCCCGCTGGAGCTGTTACGCCGCGCACGGCTGGGCGAGCGGCAGGACGAACCCTCCGCCGCGCCGGGCGCCGTCCGGCTCCGGGTGACGGACTGGACGGGCGCCCCGCAGCAGAGCGCGGTGCGGACCCCGGTGGCCGCGGGCGCGGCGGGCGGAGAACTCGCCGACCTCGTCCGTGCCGTGGGACAGGCCGCGACCGCCCTGGACGACCTGCCCGCGCAGCGCGTCCCGTGGCCGCCCCCGCTGCCGCTGTCGGTGCGGCTGAAGGAGACCGCCGTCGGCCCGGACGCCCGGTGGCCCCTGCGGCCCCGCCCCGCAACGCGCACCCCGGTCGTCTTCGGGCTGCGCGACGACCCCGGCACCCAGGGCTTCCGGCAGGCCGCCTGGGACCTCGACCAGGACGGGCCGCTGCTCGTCTCCGGCGACGCGGGCAGCGGGCGCACCCAGCTGCTGCTCACCCTCGCCGTCGCGGTCGCCGAGCAGTACAGCGTGGAGGACGTCCACCTCTACGCCATCGACTGCGGCTCCGGGGACCTGGGTGTCCTGACCGACCTGATGCACTGCGGGGCCGTGGTGACCACGGACGAGACGGAGCGGCTGCGGCGACTCGTCGACAAGCTGGTCAACACCGTTCGCAGCCGCCAGGAACTCTTCACCCGCTCGGGCATCAGAAGCCTGCACGGGCACCGGCAGGAGCGCCGCGGCCGGGAGAAACCGCCGTACCTGGTGCTGCTGCTCGACGGCTGGGAGGAGTTCCTGGACTGGGTGCAACGCACCTCCAGCCATCAGTGCGGCCTGGACCTGCTCGACCTGCTCCAGGACACCCGGACCGGCATCTGCCCCGTCATCACCGGAGGCCGGCAGGTGCTGGGTCTGCGCCACGGCTGGTCGGACTCCACCACCCTCGTCCTCAGGCAGGCCGACCGCAGGGACTACCAGCGGGCCGGGCTCCAAGGGCGCCCGCTGCCGCCCGTGTTCGGGCCCGGCCGGGCGTTGTACGCGGGCAGCGGAGCGGAGGCGCAGATCGCGCTGACCGACCGGATCCAGGAGACCGTGACCGAGACCCGGCAGCGCAACGCCGGCGTGCCCCTGGAATGCAAGCCGTTCCGCATCGGCAGCAGTGCGCTGGCCGCGGACCGGTTCTCGCTCGGCCCGGCGGGCCGTCCCGTGGGCCGCGAGGACGTCTTCGCCTGGCTGAACCGCAACTACCGGGACGGCACGCCCGCCGCGCTGCTGGGGCCGCGCCGGGCCGGCAAGTCGTGGATCGTCAAGGAACTCCAGGAGCGGATGCGCTCCGAGGGCCTGGGCAACGTGCAGAAGGTGGTCACCCTCTCCAACCTGGACGGTCTCGGCTCGCAGGACGACCTCGCCGTCCGGCTCATGCCCGAGCTGGCCGAAACCGCCCGGCCTGCCGAGGAGTTGATGCGCCTGGCCGGCGCGGGCAGCGGCTCGTCCCGGCTGGTCCTGCTGCTCGACGAGGTCGGGAGGCTCACCTGCTACGAGCCCGCCGCCGTCTCCTGGCTGCGCGACCTCGGTCAGGAGGGCGCGTGGCTCGTCTACTGCGGCACCTACAAGGACTGGAACGACACCCTGCGGCACGCGCTGAAGGAACCCGGCTCCAGCTTCGGCAACGACGTCAACCACTTCACACTCGGCCCGCTGGCCGAGCCGGACGCCCGCGAGTTCCTGATCGGCACCGCGGAGAACGAGAGCCTGGTGATCCCGTCCGTCACCGCCGACCGCATCCTCAAGGACGTGGGCCCCTGGCCCTTCTACCTCCAGGTGGTGGGCGACGCCCTCGTGCGCGCGGCACGCGCCGGCAGCACCCTGGCCCTCGGCGACGACCGGGAACTCAGGTCGCTCATCGAGCGGGAACTCCTCGTGAACAAGGCCGACGTCTTCCGCTCCCGCTGGAGTGAACTCGGCCCCGCGGCCCGCGAGGCCCTGCTCGGGGCACGCGGCAGCCTGCCCAAGGACCCGAGCGCCGCGCAGGGCCAGCAACTGCGCGAGGTCGGGCTGCTGCTGCCCCAGAACAAGTGGCTGACCGACCGGCCCTTCTTCGACTGGATCGACTACGCCTACCACGAACTGCACGACGAGGAGCAGCACCGATGAGCCACTACCGGCCGAGCCGGTCGTACGAGCGGAACCTCGACATCAGGTTCCACGGCACGGACGTACCGGAGTGGGCGCGCCCGCTGGTCGAGGGCTGGGCGCCCAACGACGCCTGCTGGCTGGTGGTCATGCCGCGCCGCGCCGGCAAGAGCTGGCTCGCCGGCGCCGTGAAGGAGGCCCGCACCCCGGGGCGCACCCGGCTGGTCGACGTGCGCCGCGAGGCCGACGTGCGCAGGGCGGGCCTGACCTGTCTGACGAGCACCAAGGCGGCCCGGCCGCAGCTCGGCGACGTGGAGGTCGTCCTCGTCGACGAGCCCGCCATCAGCCCGTCGAGCGGACCGGGCAAGGACCCCGCCACGCTGGCCGACGGGCTCAAACGGCTGCGGGAGGAAGGCGTCGTACCCGTCGTCTTCGCCACGCCCGCCGAGCACGAGCTGCTCGCCCCGCACCTGGGCGCCGACGCCCTCAAGGACATCGTGCCCCCGCCGCCGCTCACGGACGAGGAGGCCGCGCGCATGGCGGAGCGCACCCCCGAGTGGGCGCCCGGCCTCGTGGCCCGGCTGCGCGCCGAGCAGCCGGGCTGGCTGCTCACGCCCTTCCTGCTGGAACTCGCCCTCCAGAAGGCCGAGGCCGAACCCGCCCTGCGCACCGACCCGGCGGCCCTGTCCCGCCGGGCCGGTGAGGAGGCCACGTTCCACCCGCACATCTACATCGAGCAGTGGTTCCACAACGGCCTGTCCGCCGGGCACCGGGCCGCCCTCCGGCGCGAACGCTGGCGCCGCGCCGGGCTGTCCTTCGACTTTGACGCCCGCGACGCGCAGACCCTGAAGGTGCTGCCGCCGGTCGCCGAGGACCCCGTGCTCGCCCACCACCTGCCCGAGGTGCTCCGCGTCCACCAGGTGTCCGATCTGCACTTCGGCGGCGAGCACCGGTCCAACGTCGACCAGAAGGACCGCACCCAGCTGGGCACCGCCCTCGCCCGGCTCACCGGTGACGGCAGCCCGCTCAGCGGCTACCTGGAGCACGTCCAGCACCTGGCCGAGCAGGGCCGGGCCCCGCACCTGGTGATCGTCTCCGGCGACCTGGTCGACCGCCCGGTCGACGCCAACGGGCGGGAGGCCCTCGACTGGCTCGACCGGCTCGCGGGGCTGCTGGCCGGCCACCCCGACCTGCGCCCGGACGATCCGCGCATCCTGCTCGTGGGCGGCAACCACGACGTGTCCTGGGACCGCTGCCTCGACGAGCGGCCCGGGGCCCGGCACGAGTGGTTCGCCGAGACCTTCCGGGCCTACCCGCACCCGGAGCTGGACAAGGCGGACCACGACGCCCGCCTCCTCTACGTGCGCTACGCCGACGCCTGCCTCCGGGTCGCGCTGCTGGGCTCCGCCGAGTCCGGCGGCGAACCGGTCCGCAACGAAGACCGCGACCGGGTACGCCAACTCCTCGCGGAACTCGCGGTGTCGGAGGACCACACCGCCGTCGCCGAGCTGATGGGCAAGCTCGAACGCCACGACCCCGGCGTGGTGGCCCACCCCGTGCTCCGGCGGCTCAAGAAGGAGACCGGCAGCGTGAACCTGGCCGTCGTCCACCACCCCCTGTCCCCGGTGCCCGCCGTGGAAGTGGCGCCGTACGCCGGTGTGGTGAACGCCGGTCAGGCCAAGCAGGCCCTCGCCGAAGCGCACACGGCCCTGGTGCTGCACGGGCACACGCACCTCGGCTTCCTGGCCGCGGAACGGCTCATCGACCGGGACCAGGAGCGGCCCTGGACCACCCGCATCGCCGGCGCCCCCGCGCTCGCCAGCGTGCACTCCAACGAGGAGAACGGCTACAACGAGGTGTACATCGCCCGCGAGGGAGCCGAACACTCCCTGGCGGTGCGCACCGTCCGCCGGCGCGGCGGCCAGTGGAAACCGGACCTCGCCATCGCCTTCCGTCCCGGCGCGGCCGACGAGTGCGCCTTCGACGAGCTGGGCGCCGACCGCTCCCCGCGGCACTGACACAGGGAGGGCCTGCCGTGCGACTCACCCTCACCGTCACCGACCCCCGGGCCGGGAACTCGGCGGACGTCGTCCTGGACGCCGAGCCCGAGTCACCGGTCGGCGAGGTCGCCCGCACGCTGGAGCGCCGGCTCGCCGGGGAGCCCGAGCGCCGGTCCGGCGGGGACCCCACCGGCGACCCGCCGCCCCTGTACGCCGACGGACTCCTCGTGGACCCGGCCACGCCCCTCGTCCGCTCCCCGCTG
This sequence comes from Streptomyces sp. NPDC002671, assembly GCF_053592475.1. Classification (NCBI taxonomy): domain Bacteria; kingdom Bacillati; phylum Actinomycetota; class Actinomycetes; order Kitasatosporales; family Streptomycetaceae; genus Streptomyces; species Streptomyces sp. NPDC002671. The sequence goes on along the minus strand of NZ_JBSFVU010000001.1, from coordinate 245,963 downwards.
GCGGAAGGGAGCGTCGTCAGCCTGTACACCCCGGCCGGCTGCCCGCCCCGCGAGGTCACCGGCATCGTCGAACTGCGCGTCGCCGGCGGCCCGGACGCCGGGGCCGTGCACCGGCTCGGGCTCGGCCGGACGGACATCGGCCGGGGACCGGCCGCGCACGTCCGCATCGACGATCCCGAACTGGCCGAGCGGGCCCTGACCGTCACGGTCGGCACCGACGGCAGGTGCACCGTGCAGGCGCACGACGCGGGGGAGCAGGTCACGCTGGACGGGATGCCGCTGCGCAAGCGCGCCGTCCGTGACCTGGGCCGCGACGGGTCGGTGACCGGCCCGTGGCCCGTCGACTCGCAACTCGCCGTCGGGGGTTCCCTGCTGGAGCTGGTCGCCTACACACCCCCCGACGCCGTCCTGCGCCCCTCGGCGGACGGCATCGCCTTCGCCTTCGAGCGCCCCCGGCGGCTGTTCTCCTCCGCGAGCCGGAGCCGCGACTCGCTGCCCCGCCGGGCGCAGCGATTCGCGGGGCTCCTCGCCCAGGCCGAGGTCCGACTGCTCGGGGTGATGGCGCTGGGCGTCACCGTAGTCGCCCTGGCGGGCCCTCTCCCGTGGTACTACGCGCTGTCGGCGCTGCTGATCCCGGTGTTCGTGCTGTTCGACCGCTGGATCGGCAGGGAAATCGAGGCGCGGAAGAGAGCGGAGGCGGAGGTGGCCCGCAGGCCCCTGACCGCCGAACTCCGCCGCCGCCGCCGCGAGGCCCCCTCGCCGGCGGCCGTCCTCTCCCTCGCCACCGGCCCGCGCATCGGTCTGTGGGAGCGCCGCCCCGGCGATCACGACCACCTGCTGCTGCGCGTGGGCACCGGCCCGGCGGCCGAGGGCAGCTCGCGCGAGGAGCGGGAGGAGGGGCAGTCCCCGGCGATCGAGGACGCGCCGGTCACCCTGTCGCTGCCCGAGCTGGGCGTGATCGGTTTCGCCGGGCCGGGCGACTCGGCCTCTGCGCTGGCGCGCTGGGCGGTGGCCCAGACGGCCGCCCTGCACAGCCCCGTCGACGTCGCGGTGTACGTCCTGACACTCAGGGGCGCGCACGACTCCTGGGACTGGCTGCGCTGGCTTCCGCACGCCCGCCCCGTCGGCGGCGTCGACGCCCACGTCACCATCGGCATGGACGCGGAGACCGTCGGGGCCCGCATCGGCGAACTGGTCCGGTTCCTCGACGCCCGCAAGGCGGACCGGGAGGGCGGCGCCGCGGACGGGTCCGCCCCCGACATCGTCGTCGTCTGCCACGGTTCCCGGCAGCTGCGCTCCCTGCCCGGCATGGCCCGGCTGCTGCGGGAGGGGCCCGCCGCGCAGATCCATGTGCTGTGCCTGGACGAGGAGGAGCGGTTCCTGCCCGGCGAGTGCCGGGCGATCGTCGTCGCCGAGCCCCGCGGCGGCTCCCCGTCGCGCGACCCGTGGCGTGCCTTCGCGCCGGAGGCGGGGCCCGACCCGGACCGCGGCACGCCCGTGGAGCCGCGCCTGCGGATCGAGTGGGCCGACGGGCGCCGGTTGCGCGACGTACGGCCCGACCTCGTCGCGCCCGCGTGGTGCGAGCGGCTGGCCCGCTCCCTGGCCCCGCTGCGGGACGCCGGCGGCGAGGCCCAGTCCTCGGCGCTGCCCGCCCAGAGCCGCCTCCTCGACGTCCTCGGACTCGACGAGCCCACCGGTGAGGCCATCGCCGAGCGCTGGGCGTCGAACCGTCCGTCGACCCTCGCCGTCATCGGCGAGACCTATGACGGCCCCTTCGGCATCGACCTGCGCCGCGACGGGCCCCACGCGCTCATCGCGGGCGTCTCGGGCTCCGGCAAGTCGGAGCTGCTGCAGACGATCATCGCCTCGCTCGCCGTCGCCAACTCGCCCGAGCACCTCACCTTCGTGCTGGTCGACAACAAGGCCGGTACCGCGTTCCACGGCTGCGCCCGGCTTCCGCACACGGTCGGCATGGTGACCGACCTCGACCCCTACCTCGTGCAACGGGTCCTGGACTCGTTCGCCGCCGAGTTGAGACGCCGCGAGCAGCTGCTGGCACTCGCCGGCGCCAAGGACATCGACGACTACCACGACCTGCTGCGCGGCACGCCCGGCGCGCTGGAGCCGCTGCCCCGGCTGGTGGTCGTCGTCGACGAGATCGCCGCGATGGCGCGCGACCTGCCCGAGTTCATCACCGGAATGATCAACGTGGCGCAGCGTGGCAGATCCCTCGGTGTCCACCTGGTGCTCGCCACCCAGCGGCCCAGCGGCGTCATCTCCACGGAGATCCGCGTCAACACGAATCTGCGGATCGCGCTGCGGGTCACCGACAGCGTCGAATCGTACGACATCGTGGACTCGCCCGAGGCCGGGGCGATCCCGAGGTCCACGCCGGGCCGCGGATACGCCCGGCTCGGCCACGCGTCCCTCATCCCCTTCCAGACGGGACGCGTGGGCGGGCTGCGTCCCGACGCCCCGGGAGCGCGCCCCCGCGCCCCCTGGGCCGCCCGTCTGACCTGGCCGGATCTGGGCAGGTCGGCCCTGGCGGCGCCCCGGCCGGTGCCGGACCGGGGCGCGGACGCGCGCACCGATCTCGACGTCCTGGTCGATGCCGTCCGCGCCGCCCACCTGGCGCTCCGCATCCCGCCCCCGCACGTTCCGTGGCTACCTCCGCTGCCCGAGGTGCTGTCACTGGACGAGCTGGAGGTGCTGGACGAGCCGGACGAGTCGTTCGAGCTGCTTTTGCCGGACGTGATCGGCTCCGCCGCGGACGCCGAGCGGGAGGCGGGCCCCGGTGCCCTGCCCCCGGTGGTGTTCGGCGTCGAGGACCTGCCCACGGAGCAGCGCCGCCGCCCGGTCCGCGTCGACTTCGCGGACTTCGGCCACCTGCTGATCGCCGGCGCACCGCGCTCGGGCCGCTCACAGGTCCTGCGCACCCTGGCCGGGGCGCTGGCCCGCGCCCATTCCTGCGCCGACGTGCACCTCTACGGCATCGACTGCGGCAACAACGGACTCGCCGCGCTGGCCGGACTGCCGCACTGCGGGGCCCTGGTCACCCGCCGCGAGACCGAACGCGCGGACCGGCTGCTGTCCCGCCTGACGGACGAACTGCGGCACCGCCAGGACCTGCTGGTCCAGGGGGGATTCAGCGACGTCACGGACCAGCGCGGCCGGGTCGGACCGGCGCTGCGGCTGCCGTACCTGGTCGTGCTGCTGGACAACTGGGAGGGCTGGCTGCCGACCTTCGGCGAGTACGACCACGGCCGGCTCACGGACGCGCTGCTCGTGCTGATGCGGGAGGGCGTGGCCGCCGGCATCCACCTCGTCGTCACCGGCGACCGGCAGCTGCTCAGCGGCCGGATCGCCTCCCTGACCGAGGACAAGTACGCGCTGCGGCTGGCGGACCGCTCCGACTACACCCTGCTCGGTGTCCGGCCGGGCGAGGTCCCGGACGCGCCGGCTCCCGGCCGGGCCGTCCGGGCGGGGCCGGGCACGGAGACCCAGTTCGCGCTGCTGACCGGGGACGCGACGGACCAGGCGCAGGCCGAGGCGCTCGCCGAGATCCAGGCGGCGGCGGTCGCCCGGGACGAGGGCGTCCCCGAGGAGCGGCGACCGTTCCGGGTGGACGCCCTGCCCGGCCGTATCGGGTTCGACGAGGCATGGCAGCTGCGCGACCGGCGGGGCGCGCGGTCCCGGCTGTGGACACTCGTCGGCGTCGGCGGGGACGAGCTGACCGGCTACGGCCCCGATCTCGCCGAGGGCGTCCCGGCGTTCGTCGTCGCCGGGCCGCCGAAATCGGGCCGCTCCACCGCGCTGCTGAACGTGGCCCGGTCCTGCCTCAACCAGGGCGCGCGCCTGGTCCTGGCGACGCCGCGTCCGTCACCGCTGCGGGAGCTGAGAGGGCGGGAGGGGGTGCTCGGGTTCTTCGTGGGCACCGACCTCGACGAGGCCGTGTTCGAGGTGACCCTACGGCGGGCCTCTCCCGAGCGGCCGATCGTGGTGATCGTGGACGACGGGGAGATCCTGCGCAACTGCGACGCGGAACCCGCCTTCGAACGCCTGCTCCGGGACGGCGCCCGGCGGGGGCTCGCGCTCGTCCTCGGCGGGGACGAGGAGGACGTCTGTGCGGGGTTCTCGGGCTGGCAGGTCGACGCGAAGAAGGCCCGGCGCGGGCTGCTCCTGTCGCCGCAGGACTCCACGTCGGGCGACCTGATCGGCGTCCGGGTCCCGCGCAGTTCGGTCGGCTATCCGGTGCAGCCCCGCAAGGGCCTGCTGCATCTCGGCGACGGCCGGCTGCTGTCCGTGCTGATTCCGTCGGCATGACACCCGGATGCCGAATGTTTGTTCGGGGTGTGGCGGGTGGGACTGGTGCCCGGCTTGTCACGGTTTGAGATCCTGTGAGGATGATGGGTGTGGTGCGCTGGATCCGGTCCCGACGCGGACCCCTGCGCGGGCACCTGCGCGTACCCGTGCGCGTACCTTTGCGCGGGGGCGGCCACCGGCACGAGGACGGCTCGACCGCCGACGCCGAGGAGGCCTCCGGGCAGCCGTACGCGCTGCGGGAGGCCCTGGCCGGGATCGGCACCACCCTCGACGAGTCCGTCACCTGCGCCCAGCTGACCCGGGCAGTGGTACGGCTGTTCGGCGGACTGGCGGCCGTGATGCGCCGGACCGGGGACATGATCACCGGGTACGAGGAGATCGACGGCGATGGGGACGTCGACGTGCTGCCCGACGCCCGGTGGGCCACCGCGGTGGTCCGGGAGGCCGGCGCTCCGGCGCTCGACGGGTGGGCCGACCCCTGGCTGGAGCACCGGGGGGCCGGCCACGCAAGGACCGCCCTGTGCGTACCGCTGACCAGCGGGGACGACCACTACGGCGTCCTCGTATGGGTCCGGGAGCACCGCTCGTTCGCCCGTTCGGAGGCCGAGGCGCTGACCCTCCTCGCCGAGCGCGCCGCCTCCCACATCCGGCACGCCCGCACCCACGCGGAGGTCAGCCGCACCGCCGGTGACCTCCAGCGCGCCCTGCTCTCCGAACCCGGCCGGCCGCACCCCAACCTGGACGTCGCCATCCGCTACCTCCCGGCCGGCGGCAGCGTCCTCGTCGGCGGCGACTGGTGCGAGACCGTACGGCTGCACTTCGGGCGCACCCTGCTGGTCGTCGGCGACGTCATGGGCCACGGCCTGGAGGCTGCCGTCGACATGAACGCCTACCGCTCCTCCCTGCGCTACATGGCCTCCTCCGACCTGCCCCCGCACCGGGTGCTGCGCCAGATGGACGAGATCGCCTCCAGCGAGGACGACCGCAGGCCCGCGACCTGCCTGCTCGCGCGTGTCGACCCCGGCCGGTCCCAGGTGGCGCTCTCCAGCGCCGGGCATCTGCCGCCGTTGCTCATCACCGCCGAGGGCGAGGTCTCGCTGCTGCCCGTCCCCGTCGGCCCGCCGCTCGGCACCGGATTCGGCGGGTACGAACTGGCCACCCACCCCCTGCTCCCCGGCCAGACCCTGGTGCTGTTCACCGACGGACTCGTGGAACACCGCGGCGAGGACATCGACGCCTCCCTCGCCCGCTTCAACGCCGTGCGCTTCACCATGGGCAACGGCGTCGACGAGATCCTGGAGACCATCCTGGACCAGTTGGACGCCCTCCACGCCGAGGACGACGTGGCGGTCCTCGCGGCGCGCCCGAGCCTCCGCAAGGAGGACCCGTCCGGGTCGGCCTGAAATCCCCCTCTCTTTCCGGGAGTCGCTGCCTTCCAGCCCGGATGATCTCTACCGTGGTGGCGACGGAGGCGGTCGGCAGGAGGGAGTGACGTGGCAGGGGAGATCGCGGCCCTGGCCGGGGTGGGCGCGGCCAGCGTGGTGCAACTGGCCGTCAACGAGGGATTCGCGTGGACGAGAGAGCGGATCCGAGGCCTGTTCCGGACCGGCGAGGACCCGGGGGCGGGCCTGGGCGAGAACCTGGGTGAACTGGACGGACTACTCGACGACTTGGCGGACGCCCAGCTGAGCGCTGACGCCGAAGCGATCGGTGCCGCCGAGGAGGCGCTGACCGCCTGGTTCCAGGAACTGCTGGCCCGCCACCCGCAGGCGGAGCCTCAACTGCGTGCCCTTGTCAGCCCGTTCACCGAACACCGTCCGGCGGCCACCGTCTCGTCCGCCTTCCTCCACTACGTCAACAACGAGCCCGCCTTCGCGCAGATGGACGCCCACTGGGCCCGCTGCCGCGAGGCCGCCGCCGTCACCGTGTTCTTCCTGAGCGGACTGCCGGGCGTCGGCAAGCGCACCACCGCCCGCCGCTGGCTGCACACGCACGCCGACGTCTTCAGCGAGGAACCGCTGTACGCCGACCTCGCCCTCACCGAGCCCGCCCACCGCGCCGACCCGGCCGCCGTCCTGGAACGCTGGCTCGACCAGCTCGGCGTCCCGCGCGAGGACCGGCCCGCCGAAGCGGCGGACCAGGCCGGCCTTCTACGGCGGACCCTGCGCGAGCGCGGGCGCCCCGTCGCCGTACTCCTGGAGAACGTCACCTCAGCGGCCCAGCTACGGTCGCTGCTGCCCGACTCCCCGCACGCCGTCGTGCTGCTCACCGGGCAGAGCGAACCGCCCGGCCTGCACCAGGTGCTGGACGCCGAGCCGGTGCGGCTCGGACCGCTCGCCGAGAGCCACGCCCTGGACCTGCTGTGCCGGGTCAGCCGCAGCACCGAGGACCCGGAGAAGTTCCGGCCCCTGCTGTCGTACGTGGGCGGACTGCCGCTCGCGCTCCGGCTGCTCGCCGGGCATCTGCGCGCCCCCGGCCCCGGTGTCGTGGAGGACGTCCTGGACCAGCTCGCCGATCGGGCCGGCCGCCAGGAGCTGCTGACCTCGGCGGACGACTCCCTCGCCCGAGCCTTCGACCTCGGCTACGCGGGCCTCGGCGCGGGACCGGCCCGGCTGTACCGGTGCCTCGGCCTGCACCCCAGGGCGGAGGTCCAGCTCGACACGGTGTATGCGCTGCTGCCCGACCGCGACCCCGCCGCCGTCCGCGGCGACCTGCGCGCCCTGCTCGCCGCCGGTCTGGTCGAACGCTGGGGCGTGGACGCCTACTTGCTGCACCCCTACGTCCACGACCACGCCGCCGAGTGCGCCGAACGGGAGGAGCCGGAGGCGGTACGCGCGGCGATCGAGCGACGGATCGTCGTCCACTACCGGGACCTCGCCGAGCGCGCGGAGGCCGCCCTGTCCGGCCGCTGGCGCCACGACCCCATGGGCCGCTACGTCACCCGACCGCGGCCCGCCCCGGGTGCCGACCCGGAACGGGACCTGGTCCGCCGCCGCGCCGCACTGCTCGCCGCCGTGGACCTGGCCGCCCGCACAGGGATGCACCAGGACGCCTGGCGGCTGTGCCAGGGGCTGTGGACGGTTCAGCTGCGCACCGGCAGCCACACCGAGTGGATCGCGTCGCGCCGGATCGGCTGGGAGTGCGCACGAGCCTCGGGCGACCCGATGGCCGAGGCGCGGATGCGGTTCGAGTGGGGCTTCGGGCATCTGGACCGGTGGAGCGTGGCCGAGGGCGACCCGGCCCAGGCCCGCGAGCACTTCACGGAGGCGCTGCGGCTGGTGGGGTACGAGGCGTGGGGCGCCGGCGGCTCGGGGGGCCCGGGCGTGGGCGAGCGGCGCACCGCCTCCAGCGCGCTGGAGGGCCTTGGCCTGCTCGAACTGAAATTGCGGCGGCCCCAGTTCGCCCTCAACCGCTTCGACCAGGCCCTCGCCGCGCTGGGCGACCTCCCGCACCCGCGGGGCCGTGCGCTGCTCGCCCTGCACCGAGGCCGGGCGCTGAGCGCGCTGAACCGCCACAACGACGCCGGGCAGACCCTCGCGGAGGCCCGCGCCGAGTTCGACCGGCTGGGGGACTCCTTCAACGCCGGCAAGACCTGGCTGCGTCACGCGGAGGACCGCCGCGCCTGCGGCCAACCGGAGCCTGCGCTGGATGCGTTGGACCGGGCCGCCGAGTGTCTGAGTACCGCCGGCAACGGCTACTTCCAGGCGGTGGCCCTGCTCCTGCGGGGCGACATCCTGCGCGAGCTGGGCCGCCCCGCCACCGCGGACTGGACCGCCGCCCGTGACCTCTTCGAAGAGGCCGGCAGCAGCCGCGCGGAGGAGGCACGGGCCCGCCTGGCCGCCGAGTAGGCCCTGCTACGGCTCAGGATGCGGCGAACGACCCGTTCGCCGGGGCCAGTTCGAGCAGACCGGGTTCCATGCCGTCGCCCGCCCGCACCCTCAGCCGGGTACGGCTGTCCGCGCGGGGTGCCGTCGCCCGCCAGGCGTGCGCGGCGGAGGCGGCCGTGGCGAACGACGCCCACTCGGGCCGCCGCAGCCAGCGGCAGTGCAGGGGTGTTCCGTCGGTGGGCAGCAACAGGCAGTCGGCGTCCGGCTCTTCCACGGCCACCAGCGCGGCGCCCGGGAACCGGGCCGCGAGAGCGGCCCGGTTCAGCGCGTCCGGCCCGGCGAGCCGCTCCAGCGGGAGCAGCAGGACGTCGGCGGAGCGGGGCCAGCGGACGTCGGGGTCGTCCGGGTCGGCGGTGAGGTGGGCCGCGGCCAGATGCCGGTCCTGGGCGCGCTGATGGACGGCCGGGTAGCGGCGCAAGGTGACCTCGGCCGGGCCGTCCGCCTGCTCCACGACGCTCGCGGTCACGAACTTCGCCTCATTGTGCGGCAGTTGCCGTGGCGGCCGGACAGGCGCGGGGACCGGGATCGGGCGGGTGGCAGCCGGGCGGCCGGGTTCGGGCAGGGCGAGCCGGCCGTAGAACAGCCGGCGCAACAGGGCGGCGGCGCGGCCGGGTTCGGAGGTGACCTCGCCGGCGACCTCGGCGAGCGCGGGGTCGTACGGCTGGCTCTCGGCGGCCGAGCGGAGCTGGGGGAGGAGCGGGCGGGTGCGGTCGAGGCGGGGCAGGAGGCGGCCGAGGCGGTCCATGGGGGAGCCGGCGGCAACCGTCGCGTCCTCGAACGCGCCCAGCACACAAGGAATTCCGAGGGATATCCCGTAGAACGTCACCGACCCGTGGTCGCCGACGAGATGGTCGGCGGCGCACAGGGCCGCTTTCCAGGTCTCCGTCTCCGGGACCGGCAGCAGCAGACCGGAATCGACGTAAGGGGCCAGCCAGTTCTGCCATTGCCAGACGCCGTGCCGGTGCCAGGCGTTGGGATGGATCGCGGCCAGGACGCGGAACTCGTCCGACGGCAGCTCCGCGAGCGCCCGCCGGATCAGATCGGTGGGCGGGGTGCCGAGGGCCGAGCCCTCGCCCCAGGTGGAGGAGACGACGACGAGGCGCTGGCCCGGTCGCAGGCCGAGGGCGCGGCGGTAGGTCTCGCGGAAGGCCAGCCCGGCGGCGAGCTGGTCGGCGCACGGGTCACCGGCGACGACGGCACGGGGCAGCGCCTGTGGGCAGCCCGCGGCCAGCCGCGCCAACTGCTCGGTGTGGGACAGCACGATGGCCGACGGCACGACCTCCCCGCCGTGCACCAGCCACTCCTCGGTCAGCCCGAAGGCCCCGGCTCCCGGCTCCCGGCTCCCGGCTCCCGGCTCCCGGCTTGATTTTCTTATTATAGCCAGCGCCGTGCGGCGTTCCGATGAGCGGGAATCGGAGCTTGTGCAGACTTCCGCCCCGATTGGTCGCGATGGCGAGGTCGAAATCCTGGGTGACCGCCTCGGACCACGGCACATGTTTCATGCCCCGGGATTCCAGGAATTCCCACACACCCGCATCCAGCGCCGAGGATTCCGTGCAGGAGAACACGACCTCGACCCGGCTGTCCCCCTCGAACAGCGCCATCAGGTCCAACAGCCGTGTGGCGGAGGTGATGTTGTGCACCACCCCGAGCACGCGCCGCTCGGCGACCACGGTGTCCCACGCCCGCCCCTGTGCCAAGACCGCCCTCCGAAGATCGCCCACCGACCCGGTGTCACACGATATCCGTGCCGTCACACGCGCCGTCTAGACTCACCCGGCAACGGCTCAGGCGCTGCCAACACCGAAGGGCATTCGGCGTTTTGATACGGATAGATGCAGTCACGAAGCGGTACCCGGACGGCACGGTGGCGGTCGACGGGCTGTCGCTGGAGATACCGGACCGCGCCATCACCGTCCTGGTCGGGCCCTCCGGCTGCGGCAAGACCACGACCCTCCGGATGATCAACCGGATGATCGAGCCCACCGAGGGCGGCATCCTCCTGGACGGCGTCGACATCCGGCAGCAGCCGGTCAACTCCCTGCGCCGGTCGATGGGTTACGTCATCCAGAACGCCGGTCTCTTCCAGCACCGCACCATCCTCGACAACATCGCCACCGTGCCCCGCCTGCTCGGCTGGGGCAAGCAGAAGGCGCGGGCCCGCGCCGCGGAGCTGATGGAGCGGGTCGGGCTCGACCCCGCGCTCGCCAAGCGGTACCCGTACCAGCTCTCCGGCGGCCAGCAGCAGCGCGTCGGCGTGGCCCGCGCGCTCGCCGCCGACCCTCCGGTCCTGCTGATGGACGAGCCGTTCTCCGCCGTCGACCCCGTCGTGCGCAAGGGACTTCAGGACGAACTCCTTCGCATCCAGGAGGAGTTGGGCAAGACCATTGTCTTCGTCACCCACGACATCGACGAGGCGGTCAAGCTGGGTACGATGGTCGCGGTGCTGCGCACCGGCGGCACGCTCGCCCAGTTCGCGCCCCCCGCCGAACTGCTCAGCGCACCCGCCGACGCCTTCGTCGAGGACTTCCTCGGCGCCGACCGCGGCATCCGCCGGCTGTCCTTCTTCCCGTCCGCCGGACTGGAGTTGGAGACCGCACCGGTGGTCCCCGTCGACGCGAGCGCCGACCGGCTCACCGCCCACACCGCCGCCCCCTACCTGCTCGTCACGGACCCCGACGGCAGGCCGCTCGGCTGGGGCGAGCCGGACCGGCTCGTCGCCGGGGAAATCGACCGGGAGCAACTACTGCCCTGTGGAGGGCCGTTCGTGCCCGGCACCGACTCGCTGCGCACCGCGCTCGACGGGGCGGTGCTCTCGCCGACCGGCTGGGCCGTGGCCGTCGACGAGGCGGGGCGCGCTGTCGGCGTCGTCTCCCAGCAGGCCATCGGCGAGGCGATCCGCGCCGCCCACGCGGCGGGCCGCCCGGACGCGAAGGCCGTGCGATGAACGGCTTCTTCGACCTGCCGAGCGACCTCCAGTACACCTACGTCGGCCTGATCGGCCTGCACCTGCGCGAGGCCCTGCTGCCGGTGCTGGCAGGACTGCTGCTGTCGCTGCCGGTGGCTCAGCTGTGCGTGCGGTTCCGCTGGCTCTACCCGCCCGTCCTCGGCGTCACGACCGTGCTCTACGCCATCCCCTCGCTGGCCTTCTCCGTCGTTCTCATCGACTACACCGGCCAGTCCGAGACCACGGTGATGATCCCGCTGGCCGTGTACAGCCTCGTCGTCCTGGTCCCGGCGATCGTGGACGGCGTCCGCTCGGTGCCGCCGGAGACCCTCGCCGCCGCCCAGGCCATGGGTTTCGGGGCCGTACGGCGCTATCTCCAGGTGCAGTTGCCCATCGCCGTACCCGCGATCATCGCGGGGCTCAGGGTGGCGACCGTGTCGAGCATCTCCCTCGTCAGCGTCGGGATGCTCATCGGCAACCAGGGCGCCCTCGGCAACATGCTCTACGACGCGAACATCTACCACCGGCCCGAGCTCGCCGTGAACTCCGTGCTGACCACCGCGGTCCTGGCGATCCTCGCCGACGCCGCCCTGGTCCTCGTCCGCAGGCTGCTGACCCCGTGGATGCCGAGGAAGGGTGCCACCCGGTGAACGTACTGCACTACGCCCACGCCTTCTTCAGCGACGGCGCCCACTGGCACGGCTCCGACGGCATCCCCGCCCGGCTCGTCGAGCACGTCCTGTACTCCCTGGAGGCCCTCGCGATCGCCGCCGCGATCGGACTGCCCGTCGGCCTGGTCACCGGACACTACGGGCGCGGCGGCAACGCCCTCGCGCTGCTCGCCACCGCCGGGCGCGCGCTGCCCAGCTTCGGGCTACTGGTGCTGATGTTCATCTGGATCGGGTTCGGCCTGCTGCCCGTGATGATCCCGCTGGTCGTGCTCGCCGTACCGCCCGTCCTGGTCACCACCTACGAGGCGCTCCGCTCCCTCGACCCGTCCCCGGTGGACGCGGCCCGGGGCATGGGCATGACCGAGCCGCGGATCCTGTTCCAGGTGGAGGTGCCGGTCGCGCTCCCGCTGATCCTCGGCGGCCTGCGCACGGCGGCCGTCCAGATCGTCTCCACCGCCACCATCGCCGCCTACGTCAGCCTCGGCGGCCTCGGCCGGTTCATCATCGACGGCCTCTACCAGCGGGACTTCGCGAAGGTCATCGGCGGCGCCACCCTGGTCGCGGGGCTGGCGCTCGCGACCCTCGCGGTCTTCTGGGCGGTGTCCCGGGCCGCGGTCTCACCGGGGGTGCGCAGGAGCGGATGACGACGGGCGCGGATCCGGGACCGTTCCCTTCCGGGCTCAACTGACCTTGGATCGAAGCCAATTGGTGACCTTGAACCCTTGACTGACCGAGAACTGCCCGGTTTGGATCAGTGAGTGACTTCAACGACCCACAGCAGAAGGTCCATTCGGAGGAACCACGGCGCGGCGGCCGTCGCCCTCGTGGCGGTGACGGCCCTGCTGACGGGCTGTTCCCAGAAGAGCGACGGCATCGTCGTCGGATCCAACAACTTCACCGAGAGCATCCTGCTCGCGGACATCTACGGCGAGGCCCTCAAGGCCCAGGGAATCAAGGTCACTTACAAGCCCAACATCGGCAGCCGCGAGACCACCTACAAACTGCTCCAGAACGGCTCCGTCTCGGTCCTGCCCGAGTACAACGGCGCCCTGCTGGCCTACCTCGACGCCAAGGCCGCCCCCAAGACCGTCGAGGAGACCACCTCCGCCATCAAGGGCAAGCTGGACGCCAAGCTGACCGTGCTGGAGCCCGCGCCCGCGCAGAACAAGGACTCCGTCACGGTCAACGCGGCCACCGCGCTGAAGTACCACCTGACCAAGACCTCCTCGATCGCCGACCTCAAGGGCGTCGCCAAGGACCTGGTCATCGGTGCCTCGCCGGAGTTCCAGGCCCGGCAGCAGGGCCTGAAGGGCCTCACGTCGGTGTACGGCCTCGACTTCAAGTCCTTCAAGGCGCTCGACGCGGGCGGCCCGCTCACCCAGGAGGCCCTGAAGAAGAACGCCGTCCAGGTCGCGGACATCTTCACCACGGACCCGACCATCGCCAAGGAGAAGTTCGTCGTCCTCCAGGACCCGCAGAACCTCTTCGGCTTCGAGAACGTCCAGCCGCTCGTCCACAAGGGCGACCTGCCCAAGAAGGGGATCGACGCGCTCAACGCCGTCTCGGCCAAGCTCGACACGACGACCCTGCTCGCGCTCGACACCCAGGTGCAGACCCAGCACAAGGACCCGCTGGACGTCGCCAAGGCCTGGCTGCGGACCGCCGGGCTCGCCTGACGCCGAGGCCGCGGCGGCCCCGGCCTGGGTGCCCCCCACAGCTCAGGATCCGCCGGCCACCGGGCTCTGAGCAGCCTCCGCCGCCAACTGAGTGGCCGCCGCGCGCGCCAGCCTGCGGTGTTTCCGGCGGCTCATCCGGGGTTCCTGGTCGGGCAGCCAGCCGAAGGCGAGGCAGCTGCCGATGACGCCGAAGAGGAGGCCGAGGAAGAAGCCGCCCAGGTTCGAGGTGATCCAGGTGCCCAGGGACAGCAGGACGCCGGTGATGGAGTAGAAGAGCCGCTGGGCGGGGTTGAAGAGGATCAGCAGGCCCAGCAGCAGCATGAGGCCCGGCAGCAGATAGCCGGCCAGGCCCTGCATGCCGATGTGCATCACGACCTTCATCGAGGCTTTCTCGGTGAACAGGATCTCGCCGCCGCCCAGGGCCAGCAGCAGCCCGCCCCAGAACGGCCGGCGGGCCCGCCACCTGCGGAAGGCGGGTCTCAGTTCCTGACGTGGACGGTCCGGCATCGGCTCAGCAGCCCGAGCCGCTGAAGCGGAGCTTGAGCCCCGGCAGCTTGAACACGCCAGCGGTGGTCGCGTAGTTGGTCTGCCGCAGGTTGGCGATGTGTACGGTGTCGGCCTGCTGGCTGAAGACGCCGATCGGGCCCTTCGCGTTCGCCTTGTCGAGCGTGCTGGCGTCGTTGCCGATCTCGATGTTGTTGAACGCCGCGTCGCCCGACAGCTCGGTCGAGTCGGTGGTGAGGTCGCGCGCGGTCACCTTCCTGTCGCCGCTGCCCGCGGTGATCAGAAGGTTGGTGCCGCCGAGGTCGACGCTCTGGCACAGCTTGGTGAGCGTGGCGTTCTTGATCGCGGAGGTGACGATCAGCACCTGTCCGCCGGTGTCCCCGGCGTTGGGGCTGCCGTCCGCCATGTTGTCGAGCCCGCCGAACTGCTCGAAGCCGGTGCCTTGGAGGTCGGTCGCGGTGACGGTGAACGGCATGCCGGAGATCGCGAACTGCACGCCGAGTGCGCCCTGCGCGGTCAGGACCGCGAGGCTCGCGGCGACCAGCGTGGCGGGCACCGCCATCACCGCGGCCCGGCGCGCCCGGACCCGCCCGCGTCTTATGCCGCCGGCGGTGGCGGCCCCGGACTCGGAGGTTCTCAGGGCTTCGGACGCTGCATCGCTGTCCGGGGTGTCGGGGGTGTTGCCGGTGGACGGGACGTCCGAGGACGAGGCCATGTCTGCTCCCATGGGCATAGGTCAATGCGGGTTGGGCTTCAGTGGCGCGAATGTCCTGGCGCGGACTGCGGCTGTCGCGCACGCCCCCTCACAACTCCCGGTGGACGCAAAGGGATTCAGGTTACGCGACAGTAGCCTTCAGGAAGTTACCGCCGGTTACATTGAGGGGTCAAGGGAGTTGTGGAAAAAGAGTGCGGGATATGCGCGAGCGGCATCTTCTTGCATCAACTCGCCTTACAGTCCTTGACGCTGATGGTTGATCAGGTCTACAACTCTCCCTGTTTCACCGGATCCGTGGCGCCGGATCCGCCGAGCGGCGCCGGCCGCTTTCCCGGCCCTCTTGCAGCAACCGCTCCGCGTTTCCAGCTACCGCTCCGCATCAGCTCGGCTTCGGCACGGTCGCCACGGTCGCGTTTCCCCAGCGGCTCTTGTCCGGCCGCCTCTTTCGTCCGGCCCTGCCGCCGGCCCTCCTCCGGAGTCCTGCGGCAGGTGTCCGGTCTGCCGTCGCCGCCCGTCCCGTCGCGCACGGAGAAGGCGTCACGGGCCGGCGACGACGGCATCGCACGCAAGCCCGCCACCCCCCACTCACTTCACCCCACCTCAGAAGAGAGAGGCACCCGCATGCGTACGCGTTCCTTACTCGTCCTCGCCGCAACCGCCGGCGCGCTCGCGCTCACCGTGGCCACCCCCGCCTCGGCGGCGAGCGCGGTCCTCACCACCGGCAGCGTCGGCGGCACCGCCGTCGCGGTCGGCGCCAGTGTCACCGCACCGCTGGCCACCGGCACCTCGGCCACGTTCTACTCCAGCCCGACCGGCACCAGCGGCATCAAGTGCACCAAGTCCCAGTTCACCGCGACCGTCACCAGCAACCCGACGGCGCCCGGCACCGCCACCGAGTCGGTCACCGCGCACACCTTCGACCCCGCCTCGTGCGCGAGTAACGTGACCGGCGTGACCGGCGTCAACGGCATCACGATCGACCACCTGCCCTATGGCGCGACGGTCGCCTCAGACGGCACCCTCAAGGTCACGCCGCCCGCCGGCTCCAGCATCCAGGCCACGGTCTCGCTGCGCACTCTGCTGGGCACCGTCACCTGCGTCTACCAGGGGTCGGGCCTGAACGGCACTGCCGGCAACGCCGACGGCAGCATCACCTTCTCCAGCCAGCAGTTCAACAAGACCTCGGGTTCGTCGCTGTGCTTCGCCAGCGCCTACTTCAGTGCCAAGTACGCACCCGTCACCACCGGCGGCGCTCGGGTCTACGTCAACTGAGTGCCGTAACAGCAGCGTCCAGCTCGTGAGCTGACAGAACACCACGCCGGACACGATCAGTTCGTGTCCGGCGTCCTGCTGTTCTGGAGCGTTATTGTGCATTTTGCAGCGTTCTGTGGCCGGGGTCGAGAGAAACCGACTGGTAAGTTGGTTTAGTGATCGCCTGAGGTCCGTCGGGGAGGGGATTCTCGGCCCTGCGCAGAGGCCCTCACGGATGCGGAGCGCTGCCGCCCGGGGGCTTCCGGTATCGGTCAAGTCCTGAGGCGGAAGCGGGTTCTGGCGCCGTCCACTTGTGGATCTTTGCTCGTGAGCCGGTGTCGCGTACGCCACGGGTGCATCGTTGTCACGGATTCCGACGCCGGGAACCCCTCCTGCCGTTCGGTGAGTTATCGTATGCGAGGGGTTAAAACAAACCGCATGTCCCGTCGGTTGATGTCGCAAGGAGGGGTCCGATCATGGCGAGGCAGTTGCGCGCTGAGCAGACCCGGGCAACGATCATCACGGCCGCCGCCGATCTGTTCGACCGGCACGGCTACGAATCCACCAGCCTGAGCGACATCGTCGGCCACGCGAAGATCACCAAGGGCGCCCTGTACTTCCACTTCGCGGCCAAGGAGGACCTGGCGCGCGCCATCCTGCAGCTGCACGCCGAAGCCGCGCAGCGGGTGGTGGCCGAGGCCGAGTGCCGTGGCTGCTCCGCGCTGGAGTCCCTGATGCGCACCACCTTCGGGATCGCCCGGCTCGCCGTGGACGACCCGGTGCCGCGCGCCGGACTCCGCCTGGCCGCCGCGGACATCGCCATGAAGCCGGACCTGACGCATCCCTTCATCGAGTGGCTGGAATTCGCCACGCGGAAACTGAGGGTCGCCGTGAAGGAGGCCGACGTGCACTCCGACATCGACGCGGGCGCCGTCGCCCATTCCCTCGTCTGCTTCTTCATCGGCACCCGCGTCGCCGTCCGCACCATCGAGCCGGTCGGCCGGCTGCCCCGCAGGGTTGCCGAGATGTGGCATCTGATGATCCGCGGTGTGGTCCCGGTGCCCCGCCGCCCCCGCTATCTGACGCTCGCCACGCAGCTGGAGCGGGAGACCAGAGCCGCCTGACTCGCGCGATACGGTGACGGCATGCCCGACGCCCTCCTAGCACCCGAGATCTTCGGCAACGAGCCCGGCTCCTTCCCGCACAGCGTGCTGGCCGAGCGGCACCCCGCGATCATCCGGCAGGTGAGGGACGCCTTCCCGTACGGCCCCACGCAGCACGGCGCGCTCGACGCGCTGCTCGAAAGCTGCACCGACGGCGTGATCGAGCCCCTTGCCGCCGACGAGCCCGACCGGGATCACTGGCGCGACTGGGGCCTGGACGGCTACGTCGGACGGTCCTGGTTCGACGTGCCCTGGCTGTGGTCCGAGAGCTACTTCTACCGCCGGCTGCTGGACGCCGTGGGGTACTTCGGGCCGGGCGCCTGGCAGGGCATCGACCCCTTCCGCCCGTTCAAACGCGCCGAACTCGACGCCCCGGAGACCGACGAGGAACTCGCCGCGCTCGACGAACTGCGGGACCGCCCGGAGCGGGAGCGCGCCCGCGCCCTGCTGCACGGCTCGCTGTGGGGCAACCGCGCGGACCTCGGCTTCCGGCTCTCCGCCGCCGGTGCCGAGGCGGGGGAGCCGGTCCCCGGACTGGTCGCCGACGACAGCGAGACCCTGTGGTCGCTGCTGCCGCCCGCCGGCACCGGCACGCTCTGCCTCGTCGCGGACAACGCGGGCCGGGAACTCATCCCCGACCTGCTCCTGATCGCCCACCTCCTCGCCGAGGGGCGGATCGCGCGCGCGGTGCTGCACATCAAGCCGTACCCGTACTACGTCTCCGACGCCACGACCGCCGACGTGATCGACGCCCTGCACCGGATCCGCGCCGCGCCCGGCGCCGCCGCCGATTACGGGCGCTCTCTCTGGGCGGCGACGGCCGACGGCCGCCTCACCGTGCGCGCCCACCCCTTCTCCTGCGCCCCGCTGCCGTACGCCGAGTTGCCCGACGACCTGCGCGCCGAGTTCGGCTCGGCCGCCCTGACCGTCGTCAAGGGCGACCTCAACTACCGCCGCCTGGTGGGCGACCGGATGTGGCCGCCCACCACCTCCTTCCAGTGGGCGACCGCCTACTTCCCCGGCCCGGTCGTCGCCCTGCGCACCCTGAAGTCCGACGTCGTCACCGGCCTGTCCGCGGACACCGAGGCCGCCCTGGCCGCGGCGGAAGGACAGGGCTGGCGTACCTCGGGCACGCACGCTCTGATCCAGGTGAGCCCGTCAAGCGAGGTGCAGGGGCAGTGACTTGAGGCCGTTGATGAAGTTCGACACGAGCCGTCCGGGCGGCCCGGCGAGCCGTGGTGCGGGCAGCACGCGTAGCGCCTCCTCATAGAGCAGCCGCAGTTGCAGCCGGGCGAAGTGCGCGCCCAGGCAGACATGCGGACCGTCGCCGAAGGAGACGTGCGGGTTGGGTGTGCGGGCGAGGTCGAGCCGGCCGGGGTCGGTGAACACGCGCTCGTCCCGGTTGGCGGAGGCGTGGAACACCACCACTTTGTCGCCCGCCCGGATCCGCTGCCCCGCCAGCTCGGTGTCACGCTCGGCCGTACGGCGGAAGGTCAGCACCGGCGGATGCCAGCGCAGCAGCTCGTCGACCGCGGACGGTAGGCCGACCTTGCCGGCGTGCAGCAGCTCGTACGCCTCCGGGTGCTCCGCCAGTGCCAGCAGCCCGCCGGGCGCCGCGCTGCGCACAGTGTCGTTGCCGGCGATCGTGAGCAGGAAGAAGAACATCTCCAGCTCGGCCTCGGCGAGTTCGGGGTCCTGGGCGAGGGTCGTCATGATGTCGTCGGCGGGATACTGTCGTTTGTATACAGTCAACTGTCGGGCGTAGGCGAACATATCGGCCAACATCGCCGGCGAACGCGGGTTGACCGGCTTGCCCGCCTCGTCCAGCACCGGGGTACCGGCCTCGTCCGGATCCTGGTAGCCGATGACCCGGTGCGTCCAGTCCAGCAGCAGCCGCCGGTCGCTGTCCGGAACGCCCAGCAGGTCGGTCAGGTTGAGCAGGGCGTACTCGTCGGTGACGGCGGCCACCAGATCGGCCGTGCCGTCGCCCGCGCGTGCCTGAGCGAGCGCCCCCGCCAGCAGCGTGCGCGCCCGCTCGCGCGCGACGTCCGCGAACCGGTCGATGCGGCCGGGCGTGAACGCCCGGCTCACCAGGCGCCGCAACCGCCCGTGGTGTGGCGGATCCTGATTGAGCATCATGCGCCGGATGAACGGCAGATCGTCCGGATCGGGGTCCCGGATCTGGGTCGCACCCAGGTACGAGGAGTATGTCGCCGAGTCCTTGAGCACGCGTACGACGTCGGTGTGCCGGGTCACCGCCCAGAACCCGGGCCCGGCCGGCCAGCCCAGCACCTCTGGCTCCTCCTGCCAGGCCACCGGATGGTGGTCGCGCAGCACGCGGTAGTCGGCGTACGGCACCCCGGCCGCGTACCGGCGCGGGTCGAAGACGTCCGGCACCGGCGGGACCTCGCGCACGTTCACGCCTGCTCGCCCAAGGCCGCCTCGTCCGCCTCGTCCGCACGCAGGAAGTCCTCCACGGTGCGGATCAGCTCCAGCGGGGTCTCGTCCATGGCGTAGTGCCCGGCGCCGGGCAGCGCGCTGAGCTGCGCGCGCGGGTACCAGGACAGCCAGGTCTGCCGCATGACCGCCGGCGACAGCGCCGGATCCAGTTCACCGGCCACGGCCAGCGCCGGGACCTCGCTGCCCTCGACGTCGGAGCGGAAGTCGTCGCCCGCCCAGGAGTCGAGCCAGGCCCGGAACGCCTTCGCGTCGCTGCGCTCCAGCGAGCGCGCGACCATCCGGTCGAGCCAGGCGGCGGGCCGGCGGTTCCCGGTGGTGAAGTCGATGATCGCGCGCCGGTTCTCCGGCCGGTGCGCCGCGTCCGTGAACAGCGCGGCCTGCTCGCCGGCCAACGGCATCCCCGAGGCGGGCACGGGGGAGACGCCCACGATCCGGCGCAGCCGGTGCGGGGCGAGGCGGAGCAGCCGCTGCGCCACCGCGCCGCCCATGGAGTGCCCGATCACCGAGAACCGCTCCCAGCCCAGCCGGTCGGCCAGCTCCACCAGGTCCACGGCCGCCTCGGCCGTCGTGAACGAGCCCGCCGTGTCCCGGGCCTCGCCGTAGCCGCGCAGGTCGACCAGCGCGTAGGTGAAGGCGGTGCGGTCGAGGTCCGGCAGTACGGCGGCGTAGGCGGTCCGGTCGGCGAACCAGCCGTGCACGGCGAACACCTTGTGGGCGCCGTCGCCGTGCACCTCATGGGGCAGCACGAAGGAGGTCATGCGCATACGTTGGCCCGCGCGCGGGGGCTCGGCAAGAGCGCGGAGGAGGGCAAGAACGCGGGGGAGGGCACGAGCGCGGCTGTGTGCGTCAACGTCACACATCCAGGCGGGAGTTCCCGGTTTCGCTCCCGGTTCACGCAATGGTGTGATCATGTCCCGCGTCGAGGATGGGTGTCCGAGGGCACGGGTAGGGCCCCGGCCATGACGCAGCCGTTCGAACTCCCGCACTTCTACATGCCGTATCCCGCGCGGCTCAACCCGCATCTGGACGAGGCTCGCGCCCACTCGACGGCGTGGGCGCGCGAGATGGGCATGCTGGAGGGCTCCGGGATCTGGGACCAGGCCGACCTCGAAGCGCACGACTACGGACTCCTGTGCTCCTACACCCACCCCGACTGCGCCGGACCCGCCCTCTCGCTGATCACCGACTGGTACGTGTGGGTGTTCTTCTTCGACGACCACTTCCTCGACATGTTCAAGCGCACCCAGGACCGCGCCGCCGGCAAGGCTCACCTCGACCGCCTCCCGCTGTTCATGCCACTGGACCTCGCAACTCCCGTACCGGAACCGGAGAACCCCGTCGAGGCGGGATTGAAGGACCTGTGGCAGCGCACGGTGCCGGCGATGTCCGTGGACTGGCGCCGCCGGTTCGCCGTCGCCACCGAGCACCTGCTCAACGAGTCCCTGTGGGAGCTGTCCAACATCAACGAGGGCCGGATCGCCAACCCGGTCGAGTACATCGAGATGCGCCGCAAGGTGGGCGGCGCCCCCTGGTCGGCGGGGCTCGTGGAGTACGCCACCGCCGAGGTGCCCGCAGCCGTCGCCGGCACCCGGCCGCTCCGGGTGCTCATGGAGACGTTCTCCGACGCCGTCCACCTGCGCAACGACCTGTTCTCCTACCAGCGCGAGGTCGAGGACGAGGGCGAGAACAGCAACGGCGTGCTCGTCCTGGAGAAGTTCTTCGGCTGCACCACGCAGGAGGCCGCCGACACCGTCAACGACGTCCTCACCTCCCGGCTGCACCAGTTCGAGCACACCGCGCTCACCGAAGTGCCCGCCGTCGCCGTGGAGAAGGGCCTAGGCCCGGCCGAGGTCGCGGCGGTCGCCGCCTACACCAAGGGACTTCAGGACTGGCAGTCCGGCGGCCACGAATGGCACCTGCGCTCCAGCCGCTACATGAACCAGGGCGCCCGCGCGAGCTCGCCCTGGCAGATCCCGAGCGGCCCCGGACTGTCCGCCGCCGGCATCGGCGCGCTGCTCGCCACAGCCGCGCAGGAGCGACTGCGCGCCCACTCCCACGTGCCGTACCAGAAGGTCGGCCCCTCCCGGCTGCCCGACTTCCACATGCCCTTCAGGCTGGAGCTGAGCCGCCACCTCGACGACGCCCGCGCGAACCTCCTGGTGTGGTCGCACCGGATCGGCATCCTCCAGGAGGGCGTCTGGGACGAGGACAAGCTCGCCGCCGCCGACCTCGCGCTCTGCTCCGCCGGTCTGGACCCGGACGCCACCCCCGAGGCCCTCGGCCTCAGCGCGCAGTGGCTCGCCTGGGGGACCTACGGCGACGACTACTACCCGCTGGTGTACGGCCACCGGCGCGACCTCGCCGCCGCCCGGCTGACCACCGAGCGGCTGTCCCGGTGCATGCCCGTCGAGGGCGAGCCGCCCCCCGCCCCCGCCAACGCCATGGAACGCGGGCTGATCGACCTGTGGGCGCGCACGACCGCCGGGATGAGCGCCGAACAGCGGCGCACCCTGAAGGCGGCCGTGGACACCATGACCGAGAGCTGGGTGTGGGAACTCTCCAACCAGCTGCACAACCGTGTCCCCGACCCCGTGGACTACCTGGAGATGCGGCGCTCGACCTTCGGTTCCGACCTCACCCTGAGCCTCGCCCGGATGGGCCAGGGCCCGGCGATCCCGCCCGAGGTGTACCGCAGCGGGCCGGTGCGCTCCCTGGAGAACGCCGCGATGGACTACGCCTGCCTGCTCAACGACGTCTTCTCGTACCAGAAGGAGATCGAGTACGAGGGCGAGATCCACAACGCCATCCTCGTCGTGCAGAACTTCTTCGGCGTGGACTACCCGGCCGCGCTCGCCGTCGTCCACGATCTGATGACCCAGCGCATGGAGCAGTTCGAGCACGTCATCGCCAACGAACTGCCGGTCCTCTACGACGACTTCGCGCTGTCGGCCGAGGCCCGCACCGCCATGGCCGGCTACGTCGCCGATCTGCAGAACTGGCTGGCGGGCATACTGAACTGGCACCGCAACGTCGACCGTTACAAGGCCGAGTGGCTCGGCCGGCGCTCGCACGGCTTCCTGCCCGACCGCGCACCCGCCGTGCCGGTGCCGGCACTCGGCTGACCGGAAGTAGGTCACACGGCCTGAACCGCCCGGGCCGCCGCATGCCCGGCCGCGGCTCGCGCCAGTGCCCGTACGACAGGGTGCGGGCGCGAGCCGTCGCCGGCCAGCTCCGGCTGGAACAGCGTGGCCAGGAAGAAGGGGTGGCCCGGCAGTTCGGCGACCCGGACCTGCCCGTCCTCGTCGTGCCCGGAGAACCGCAGCCCGTGTGCGCTCAGTGTGTCGAGGTGGCGTGCGGGGCCGTAAGCGCAGAAGTACCGCTCGACCGTGCGCGCCGAGCCGATGACGGACTCCGCGAGCGAACCCGGTTCGAGGACCACCGCGGCCTCGTGGCCCACCAGTGAACAGGCGAGCGCCTCGATGAGCGGGTCCTCGGCACCGGGGTCGTTCTCGGCGTGCGCTGCCCGGGTCAGCCCGCACACGTTCCGGGCGTACTCCAGCAGCGCGTGCTGGAAGCCGGCGCACGTGCCCAGGAACGGGATGCCCTCCTCCCGCGCGGTCCGGACGGCCGCGAGCACTCCTGCCTCGCTGCGGTACGGACTGCCCGGCGGCACCCACACGGCGTCGAAGCCGCGTACCGCGCCCTCCGCCTCCGCGTCCTCGCTCGGGATCCAGTAGGCGTCCAGCACGAGGCGGTCGCGTTCGGCGAGGGCGTCCAGCAGCAGCGGGATCCGGGTGTGCGAAACGACGTTCGGGGAGCGGTCCCCGACCAGAGCGATGGTGGCGGTGTTCGTCATGGCCCTCATCCTCCGCGGGCCCCCGCGTTCACGTCCAACGATGATTCCCGCTCCGTCGATAAGCGTTGCTGATGCACATGGGATCCTCGTCCGCATGGACCCGCACCTGCTGCGCACGTACGTCACCGTCGCCCGCCTCGCCTCCTTCTCGGAGGCCGCGCGCGAGCTGGGCTACACCCAGTCCGCGGTCTCCCAGCACATCGCCGCGCTCGAACAGGACCTGGGCGCACCGCTGCTGACCCGGCGGCCGGTCACGCCCACGGCAGCCGGAGAGCGGCTCCTGGAGCACGCGGGGCCGCTGCTGCTGCGCCTGGACGCGGCCCGCGCCGACGTCGTCCGCATGGCCGCCGCACCGGCCCACGGCCTCACCCTCGCCACCACCCCGACCGCGCTCGCCGCACACGTCCTCGCCGCCCTCCCGCGGGCCGGGGTGACCCTGCGCGTCCTCGCCCGCGACGAGATCCCGGCCGCCGTCGCCACCGGCACCGCCGACCTCGGACTCGTCGACGGGCCGGCCGCGCCCAGCGATCCGCTGCGGCTGCCCGACGTGGCGCCGCTGACCACGCACGGCGTCGCCGAGGAACCCGTCAGTGTGCTGCTGCCCGCCGGACACCCCCTCGCCGCCCGGCCGGGTCTGCGGCTCGGCGACCTCGCCGACGCCCGCTGGCTGGACGCCCCCGACGTGACCCTCCCGCTCGCCCACCTGCGCGCGGCCAACGGCGGCGGCGCCTTCCGCCCCGGACTGCGCTACGAGGGCACCGACGTGCGCACCCTCACCGCCCTCGCCGCGGCCGGGCACGGCCTCACCCTGCTGCCGCACACCACGGCCACCGGGGTCCCGGGCACGGTCGCCGTCCCGCTCACCGCACCGCGCCTGGTGCACCGCACGGAACTCGTGTACGGCGGCACGCCCGCCGGAGCCGCGGCGGAACTGGTGCGCCGGCTGACCGGCGGCTGAGCCCCCGTCGTCATGGCTACCCTCCGCCACCCTCCGTCCAGTCTCACTCGTTCGTGTCTCGTCACGGCCGGGCGCCCCGGGTAGAGCACCAGCTGGAGGTGAGCGAACCATGGAACACACTGTGTTGCGTCCCAAGCCCATGCCCGGCCAGGACCGCAGGGAGGGCGGCGTCCCCGTCCCCGTCCGGCGCCCGCACGCGACGCGCAGGCGCGGCCGGCGGCTCAGGACCCTGCTGTTCGGCCTTTTCATCGGCACCGTCCTGGTGCTCTCCGGCGTCGGCGTCGGCACCGTCGGCGCCACGGTCATCGGGCTCGGCAGGCTCGCCGACCTGCAACGCCACACCCCGCCGCACGCGCTGCCCACCAGGGCCACGGCTCCCGGCACCGCCCGGGCGACGCCCGCGGCCACGCTGGGCCTGGAGGCCGTCGACGCGGAGAAGGCCGGCGCCCTGGTGGTGGGCGTCCACGTGCCCGGCCCCGGCTTCACGGCCGGCCTGGTCCGCGGGGACGTCCTGCTGCAGCTCGGCAGCACGCGCGTCGACTCGGCCGCCGACCTCGCCCGGGCCGTCGCCCGTGCCCGCCCCGGCACGGCGGTGACCCTCACCGTCCGCCACCACAGTGGTGGCTACCAGCAGCTGACGGCGGTTCTGGCCGTGGTGACCTGAGCCCCGGCGATATCCCGTTGGTCACCCTCCGCCGCACGCGCCATGATGGCCCCATGCCGTTCCCGACCCGCGCTCGGAGGCCCGGATGACCGGTCACGCGCCCTTCACCGCCGACGACTACCGCGCCCGAATGGAGCGTGCCGCGCGCTCCGCGGCCGACGCGGGCCTCGCGGGCCTGCTCGTGGCGCCGGGACCGGACATGGTGTGGCTGACCGGATACACGCCCACCGCGGTCACCGAACGGCTCACCGTGCTGGTCCTCACCCCCGGGCACGACCCCGTCCTCGTCGTGCCCACCCTGGAGGCCCCGGACGCCGAGCACGCGGCCGGCGCCTCCGCGCTCACCCTGCGCGACTGGACCGACGGCAAGGACCCCTACGCCGTCACCGCCGCCCTCCTCGACCGCGACGGCCGGTTCGGCATCAGCGACAACACCTGGGCCATGCACCTGCTCGGCCTCCAGCGGGCCCTGCCCGGCACCTCCTATGCCGCCCTCACCGACGCCCTGCCCATGCTGCGCGCGGTCAAGGACGCCGCCGAACTGGAACTCCTGGCCGCCGCCGGAGCTGCTGCCGACCAGGCGTTCGAGGAGATCCGGAAAGTTCCCTTCGCCGGACGCCGCGAGTCCGACGTCGGCCACGACCTCGCGGACCTGCTGCGCCGCTTCGGGCACTCCCAGGTCGACTTCACCATCGTCGGCTCGGGCCCCAACGGCGCCAACCCGCACCACGAGGTCGGCGACCGCGTCATCCAGCACGGCGACATGGTCGTCCTCGACTTCGGCGGCCTCAAGGACGGCTACGGCTCCGACACCACCCGCACGGTGCACGTCGGCGGGCCGTCCGCGGAGGAGCGCACCGTCCATGACATCGTGCGCGCCGCCCAGGAGGCGGGGTTCAACGCCGTACGGCCGGGCGTCGCCTGCCAGGAGGTCGACCGCGCCGCCCGCGCGGTGATCACCGACGCCGGGTACGGCGAGTACTTCATCCACCGCACCGGGCACGGCATCGGCGTCACCACGCATGAGCCGCCGTACATGATCGAGGGCGAGGAGCAGCCCCTCGTGCCCGGCATGTGCTTCTCCGTGGAGCCCGGCATCTATCTGCCCGGCCGCTTCGGGGTGCGCATCGAGGACATCGTCACCGTGACCGAGGACGGCGGACGCCGGTTCAACAACACCACCCGTGAGATGGTCATAGTGGACTGAGAAGCCACAAAGAGGCTGGAGGGCCTATAGCGGCTCAAGAGCCACCTCGACGACATTCCGGAACGGCGAACGCGCGACCCATGACCCAGGCACCGACTCCCACCGCGGACACCGTCCGCAGACTGGTTCGCCCGCTGCTCGGGGAGAGCGGCACACAGGAGCCAGACGTGCGGCCCGTCGCGGCGGGCCGTGAGCACACCTGGTGGGTCGGCTCCCGCCATGTGCTGCGCCTCGCCCCCGACCGCGAGGCCGCCGCACTGCGCCGCCGCGAACTGCGCCTGCGCGACCTGGTGCGCCCGCACGTGCCCGTCGCCGTCCCGACCAGCGTCGCGCACGGTGACTGGGCACCCGGGCTCGCCTACACCCTCGACACCCTGGTGCCCGGCGGCACGGCCGACGCGCACGACGTCTCCGCCGTCGGCGAGGCCGACCTCGCGGGCCTGCTCACCGGCTTGCGCTCGGTACCCGTACGGCAGGCCGAGACGCTCGGCGTGCCGCGCACCGCCCCGCGCTCCCTGGAGGCGCTGCGCAGAATGGCCGTGCACGCGGCCGAACGGCTCGATGCCGCCGACGAGTTCGACGCGGCCCGGCTGCACCAGCTCACCCCGCCCGGCGCGGCCCAGCTGGCCGCCCAGCCCGGCACCGCCGTCCTCACCCACCACGGCCTGACCGGCGAGCACGTGGTGGTCAGCGCAGACGGGCGGGTGCGCGGCGTCCTGGACTGGACCGCGGCGGCCCTCGGCGATCCCGCCGAGGACATCGCCGGGCTCGCCGTCGCCGTAGGCTCCCCGGCGGCCGTCCGCGCCGCCACCCTGGCCGGCTACGGCGCCCGCCCCTGTCTGCGTGGCCTGTGGCTCGCCCGCTGCGACACCGTCATCCGCCTCACCGACCAGATCGACGGCCGCGCGGGCGGCTCCCTGGCGCTGCTGCGGACCCAGCTGCGGCGGGCCTGGGAGCCGATCCTGCTGGAGCGGGTGACCGAGTTCTAGGACGCCGAGCAGGCACCGCAGGGCCCGGCTCAGGGCCTTGAGGGCCCTACGGCTGGATCAGCACCACGCACGACTCCCCGGGCACCTGGAGCAGCCCGTCCGGGCCCGGCGCCGCCACCGGGTCCCAGGCGGCGAGCACCTCCACCCGGTCGGTGCCCAGCGGGATCGCCGCGGGCTCCTTGCCCAGGTTCACCGCCACCCGGACGTCCCCGCGCCGCAGGGCCAGCCAGCGCCCCTCCTCGTCGTACGCCACCTTCGTGTCGGCCAGGTCGGGATCGGTGAGGTCCGGCTGCGTCCGGCGCAGCGCGAGCAGTTGCCGGTACCAGGCCAGCACGCGCGCGTGGGGCTCGGTCTCCGGTTCCGACCAGTCCAGGCAGGAGCGGTCCCGGGTCGCCGGGTCCTGCGGGTCGGGTACGTCCTCCTCGGCCCAGCCGTGTGCCGCGAACTCCCGCCGCCTGCCCTGCCGTACGGCATCGGCCAGCTGCGGGTCCGTGTGGTCGGTGAAGTACTGCCACGGCGTGCCCGCCGCCCACTCCTCGCCCATGAACAGCATCGGCGTGAACGGCGCGGTCAGCGTGAGCGTGGCCGAGCAGGCCAGCAGACCGGGGGAGAGGAGCGCCGAAAGCCGGTCTCCCTGGGCCCGGTTGCCGACCTGGTCGTGGGTCTGCGCGTAGCCGAGCAGCCGGTGCGCGGAGACCCGCGCGCGGTCCAGCGGGCGGCCGTGGCGGCGGCCCCGGAAGCTGGAGTACGTCCCGTCGTGGAAGTAGCCGCCGGTGAGGGTCTTGGCGAGCGCGGCGAGCGGGGCGCGCGCGAAGTCGGCGTAGTAGCCCTGGGACTCGCCGGTGAGCGCGGTGTGCAGGGCGTGGTGGAAGTCGTCGTTCCACTGCGCGTGCACGCCGAGCCCGTGCTCCGCGCGCGGGGTGATGTACCGCGGGTCGTTCAGGTCGGACTCGGCGATCAGGAACAGCGGCCGTCCCAGCTCCCCGGCGAGGCCGTCCACGGCCGCCGACAGCTCCTCCAGGAAGTGGCACGCGCGCGTGTCGTGCAGCGCGTGCACCGCGTCCAGCCGCAGCCCGTCCAGCCGGTAGTCCCGCAGCCACGCCAGCGCGCTGCCCACGTAGTACGCGCGCACCTCGTCCGAGCCGGGCGCGTCCAGGTTCACCGCCGCGCCCCAGGGTGTGTGGTGCGTGTCCGTGAAGTACGGCCCGAACGCGGGCAGATGGTTGCCCGACGGGCCCAGATGGTTGTGCACGACGTCCAGGACGACGCCCAGGCCGAGTTCATGGGCCCGGTCGACGAACCGCTTCAGTGCCTCGGGGCCGCCGTACGGCTCGTGCACCGCCCACGGCGACACCCCGTCGTACCCCCAGCCCTGCCGCCCCGGGAACGGGCTCAGGGGCATCAACTCCATGTGGGTGACACCCAGTTCCGCAAGGTGTTCGAGGCGGGCGGCAGCCGCGTCCAGGGTGCCCTCGCGGGTGTACGTGCCCACGTGCAGCTCGTAGAGCACCGCGCCCGGCAGCGCGCTCCCCGGCCACGCCGTACGCCAGGCGTAGCGCCCGTGGTCCACCACGGCGCTCAGGCCGTCGGGGCCGTCCGGCTGGCGGCGCGAGCGCGGGTCGGGCAGCACCGGGCCGTCGTCCAGCGCGAACCCGTACCGGGTACCGTCCCGCGCCTCCGCCTCCCCCGTCCACCAGCCACTGCGCCCCGGATCGCGCTCCAACGCGCGGGTGGCGCCGTCGCACTGGAGCGTCACTCGGTCTGCCTTCGGTGCCCACACCTCGAACTGCACGGACGGTTCCCCTTCGTCTGCCCACACGTGATGTCAAGCCCCTCCATCGTGCCGCGAACACGATCCGTACGCTTCGGAATTCCGCCCTTTCCCGGCAGGTGTCGTGAACGTACGCGCGCGTGGGCGCACTTTTCCGTTTTCTGGACACCCGGGGTTCACTGACCGACAATCACCTGCGTGACGTCGTCTTTCGAGTTCTCCACGTACCCCGCGAGGCTGTCCGACGCGGAGCGCGACAAGGCGCTGCAGGTGCTGCGTGACGGCGTCGCCATGGGCCGGCTGTCGCACGACACGTTCGTACGCCGCATGGAGCTGGCGCTCGCTGCCCGCCGCGCGGACGAACTCGCCGCCCTCATCTCCGACCTGCCCCGCGAGAAGAACCGTCTCGCGCGCGCCGTCTTCGGCACCGTCGAGGCCGTCTCCGGCTTCACCGTGCGGCTGCGCCGGGCCTGGCAGGCCGAACGGCTGCCCAAGCTGCTGCTGCCCCAGCCGGCGGGCGCCCAGCGGCTGCGCATAGGCCGCGACCCGGCGAACGGGCTGCGCCTGAACCACGAGACGGTCTCCCGCGTGCACGCCGAACTCAGCCTCCAGGGCGGCGTCTGGGTGCTCAGGGACCTCGGCTCGACCAACGGCACCACCGTCAACGGCCGCCGGGTGATCGGCGCCGTCGTCGTCCGCGAGGGCGACCAGGTCGGCTTCGGACGGATGGCGTTCCGGCTCTCGGCGAGCTGAGCCCGCCCGCGGAGGGGGCGTCCCGTTCGGGTGAGCCGGACTGGGGAACGCGTGCCGCCGTGCCGATGCAACGGCCATGACCTACATCACCCGAGCGACAGCGGCGGCCGGCGCCCTGCTGGCCGCCGCCTCTCTCCTCGCCGCGGGACCGGCCCGGGCGGCGGCCCGCGACGACGTCCCCGGCAACTGGCTCTACTTCACGGTCACCCGCGGCGACGCACAGTCCGGTGACACGCGCGGCGCCCTGCTGCTGTGCGACCCGCCGCAGAGTCGTCACGCGCGGGCGGCCAAGGCCTGCGGCGCACTCGCGGCGGCGGGCGGCAACATCGCCCGCATCCCCGCCAAGGACGTCTTCTGCCCGATGATCTACGCCCCCGTGACCGCCGAGGCGCGCGGGCAGTGGAACGGACGGCAGGTCGTCTACCGGGAGACGTTCTCCAGCAGGTGCGTCATGAACGCGCGGACGGGATCGGTCTTCGCCCTGGACGGCTGACCCGGACCACTGGCGGCCGGGCGCGTGTGGGTCCGGATGGCTCACGCCGCCCGGTCCCGCGCGTGCTGCGCCGCGACCAGGACCGTCCGGGACTGGTGCTCCACCTGGTGCTGCAAGGGCACCCAGCGGGCCCGGAAGCGCTCCGCGAAGGCATCGCACCAGGTGGCGACGAGCTGTTCGAGCCCGGGCGCCGCACGGTCGTCCGCCGCCCGCAGCACCCGCAGCAGCATCGCCGCCGCGCGCAGCGGCAACCGCCGCCCGAACGCGTCCACGCTGCCGACGTAGGCCATCGTCGTGTCGGCCGGCGGCGTCTGGATCCAGTCCTGCGCCAGGCCCGGGATCAGGTCCAGGGCCCACCGCGTGGCCCGCAGCAGCGGCCCGTCCGCACCGTCCAGCCGGGGCAGCGCCTCGACGAGCGCCCGCTCCACCTCCAGCGAGTCCCGCAGCAGGCGCTGCGCGAGGCGCCGTATCGCCGCCGCCGGGGCCGGATGCGGCGCCGGGTCGTCCACCAGGTCGCTGGCCCACATCGGCACCTCCACCACGGCCGTCAGACCGCCGTACCGGTGCGCGTGGTACCAGGTGCTGTGCCGGGCGTCGTCCGGCATGCTCGGGTAGGCGACGCCCGACTCGGGGCCGGGCATCACATGCACCCCGGGGCCGGAGGCGGGCCAGCCCGCGGCGTCCGACGCGCCCGTCTCCACCGGAATGTGCAGCTCCGCCGCGGACTTGGCGAACGGCTCGGCGAGGCCGGGCACGTCCTTCGTCAACTGCACCCAGCTGCCGCCGAGATCGGTGCCGTGCAGGGTCGCCTGGAGGTACGGGCGCAGTTCGTCGATGACCCCCGTCAGCGCCCGTGTCTCGGGCGGCAGCCGGTCCGGCGGCAGGACCGAGGGCGACCACTCCGGCTGCTCCGCGCCCGTCGGCCGGTAGAAGCCGAGGTGGTAGTCGAGCAGGCTGCGGGGCGCCGGGGTCACATGCAGGCTCGCGCCGTCCGGGTCGGCGCAGAGCAGGAAGTGCCAGGAGGTGTCCGCCCGCAACTCCCGTTCGGCCAGCACCCGTTCGGCCAGTGCCCGGAGTGTGGAGCCGCCGGTCGGCTCATTGGCATGGGCGCCCGCCACCACCAGCACGGCCCGCCTCGCGTGCCCCACGGACAGCAGGTACAGGGGGCGGCCGGCCCGGGAGGCGCCCACCTGTCTGAGCGCGCACAGCGCGGGCTCCTGAGCAGCCAACGCCCGTGCGGAGGCGACCAGTTCGGGAACGCTGGGGTAGCGCAGCTCCGGCAGAAGACTCACCCCCGACTAGTCCGCCCGGCTTCGCCCTCCCAGTGCCGCACGGCCTGGGGGAACTGTCAAGCACGCTGCGGGGGAGGCTCCGAGGGGCGCCCGGGCGCAATGCCACGGCGGCCGGCCAGGCCGATGTGCGCCACGGGTTCACTGCTGGTGCAGCCCGCGTCCCGCGAGCGTCAGGAACACCTCGCCCACCGCCTCCGACAGCGTCGGGTGGGCGTGCACATGCCGGGCCACATCGGACGGCTGGGCGTCCCAGCCGACGATCAGCTGGCTCTCCGCGATCATCTCCGACACGTTCGGGCCGACCAGGTGCACGCCGAGCACCTGCCCGCCGCCGGCCTCGGTGACGACCTTCACCATGCCGCCCTGCCCGTGCACCATCCCCTTGGCGACGGCGGTCAGCGGCATCGTGTTGACGTCGACCTCGTGCCCGCGCGCGCGTGCCTCCGCCTCGCCCAGGCCCACCGCCGCGGTCTGCGGCGAGGAGTAGGTCACCCGGGGCACGGCAGCGTAGTCGACCGGCGCCGACGGCACCCCGGCCAGCGTCTCCGCCACCAGCAGGCCCTCGGCGAACGAGGCGTGGGCGAGGCCCAGGGACGGCGGCGGCAGCAGATCGCCGACGACATGGATGCCGGGCACGGCCGTCTCCAGCCGGTTCCAGTCCGCCGGTGCGACGAAGCCCCGCTCGTCCGTCGTCAGGCCGGCCGCGGCCAGGTCCAGGCCCTCGGTCACCGGCGCGCGGCCGACGGCCACCAGCAGCCGCTCCGCCTCCACCGTCCGGGTCTCGCCCCGCGCGGTGCGCACACGCGCGCGTACGCCGTTCTCCAGCACCTCCGCGTCCAGCAGCCGCGCGCCCGCCTGCACGTCGACGCCGCGCTTTTTCAGGCCGCGCGTCAGGTGCCGGCTCACATCGGCGTCCTCCAGCGGCACGATCCGGTCGGCGGCCTCCACCAGGGTGACCTCGGCGCCCATGGAGCGGTGGAAGGAGGCGTACTCGACGCCGATCGCGCCCCCGCCGAGCACCAGCACGGACGCGGGGAGCCCGGGCGCGAACAGCGCGTCGTCGCTGGTCACCACGCGACGCCCGTCCGGCGCGAGCCCCGGGAGCGTGCGCGGGCGCGAGCCGGTCGCGAGGACGATGCCACGGCGCGCGGTGAGGTCGTGCACGCCGAGCACAGACTCGCCGCGCGCGCCCGGCGTGGAGCCCGTGCGCACCCCTTCCACCCGCACCGTGCGCGCCCCCGTCAGCCGTGCGCCGCTCCGCAGCACCCGCACGCCCGCGTGCGCGAGATGCGCCTCCACGCCCTTGTGATTGCGCGCCACGATGTCGTCCCGCGTGGCCACCAGGGCTCCCCAGTCGACCGAGTCCAGCGTGGCCTTCACGCCCCAGCGCTCGCGCGCCTCCGCGATGCCGTCCACGAGTTCGGCGGCGTGCAGCATCGCCTTGCTCGGGATGCAGCCCCGGTGCAGACAGGTTCCGCCGACCTTGTCGCGCTCCACGAGTACGACGTCCAGGCCGAGGGACGCGGCGCGCAGGGCGGTGCTGTACCCGCCCGTGCCGCCGCCGATCACGATGACGTCCGCTGTGTTCATGGTCATGTCCCCACCCTCCGCCCGCCCCTTGCCATGAGTCCAAGGCAATGTTCTTGTGGAATCCATGCAGGGTCTTTATGGGATTCCGGGGAGGACGGGGAGGACGGGGAGTTGAGCCTGCGGCAGATGGAGTACTTCGTGACGGTCGTCCACGAGGCGTCCTTCACGCGCGCGGCGGACGCCCTGCACGTCACGCAGCCCGCGCTCTCGCACCAGATCAAGGCCCTGGAGAAGTCGGTCGGCGGCGCCCTGCTGGAGCGCCTCCCGCGCGGCGTACGCCTCACTCCCATGGGCCGTGCCTTCCTGCCGCACGCCGAACTCGCCGTCCGCAGCGCCGCCCAGGCCCGCCGCGCGGCCCGCGCCTCCGCCGGCGCCGAGGGCGGCGAACTGCACGTCGCGGCCCTGCACTCCATCGCCGTCGGCGCCATGCCCGACGTCTTCGCCCGCTGGCAGGCGACCCACCCCCAGGTCCTGCTGCGCCTGCACGAGTACGCCACCACCGAGGCCCTGGAGGACGCCGTGGAGTGCGGCACCGCCGACCTCGCGGTCGGACCCGAGCCCGCCGACCCGCCCGGCACCGTCGTCCCGATCGGCGAGGAGGAGGTCGTCCTCGTGGTGCCGTTCGACGACCGGCTCGCGGGCCGTACGACGGTGACGCTCCCGGAACTCGCCGACCGCTCCTGGATCCGCTGCGCCATGGAACCCGTCGTCCACGGTGAGCGCTTCCTCGACTGGGCCTGCGGGAAGGCCGGGTTCAGGCCGCGCACCGCCGTGTGGACCGAGCACACCTCCACCGCCGTGCGCATGGCCGCCGCCGGGGTCGGGGTGTGCGCCGCGCCCGCCCACATCGTGCGCGGCGCGGTCGGCGAGGACTGCGTGGTGCTCACCCCCGACCCGCCCTGGAAACGCCCCCTGAGCGTCTACGCGCGCGCGGCGCCCACCGGAGCCGCCGAGGCTTTCGTGGACCTCCTGTGCGCCACCTGGCCCACCCTCGGCGCGTCACCCACGCGCGCGTACCCGGACGTCAGGCGATCCGCCTGACTCAGGCGTCCCCGACCCGCTCCAGCAGCGCCACCGGCAGCCCCCCGAACAGGTCCGCCACGCGCGCGTACCCCGTGAACTCCCGCCCCGGGGTCAGGGCGTCCGCCCACCGCCCCGGCGGCAGCGGCAGCCGGGTCTCCCGCCAGCCGCCCGCCTCGGCGAGCCGCAGCGACAGCCGGGTCACCGCCGTGACCGCCTCACCGGAGCGCACGAAGGCCGCGCAGTGCCGTGCCGCCGGGCCTTCGGCGGGCAGCGGCGCGTACGTCGCCGTAGCGCCGAAGGCGCCGGGCCGACGGGCGCGCAGCCGCAGCGCCGCGGCCGTCAGCGCGTCCTTCTCGCCGGGCGCGGCGGGCGGGAACGCCACGGGCCGCCGGTTGTCCGGGTCGACCAGCGCCCGGTACTCGCCCTCCGTGCCCTGGTACACGTCCGGCACCCCCGGCATCGTGAGCTGGACCAGCGCGGTGCCCAGCACGTTGGCCCGGATGTGCGGCTCCAGCGCCTCCCGGAAGGCCGCCACACGCTCGCCGGGCGGCCCGCACGGCCCCGCCGCCACGAAGGCCGCCACCGCCTCCTCGTAGGGCGGCTCCTGCTCCGTCCAGCTGGTGTACAGGCCCGCCTCGCGCACATGCTTCAGCAGCGCCCCGCGCACCCGTTCCGCCGCCGCGGGACCCAGCCCGAACACCGTCTGCCAGGCCGCCCACGCCACCTGCCCGTCCGGCACGCCCTCCTCGGGCAGCGTCACCTCCGCGAGCAGCTCCGCCCAGCGGCCGGGGCACTCGGTGAGCACGGCCAGCGCCGCCCGTACGTCGGCGCTGCGCTTGGTGTCGTGCGTGGAGACGACCGTCCCGGTCAGCGGCCAGTCGCGCTGCACGCGCGCGCAGTACGCGTGGAAGTCCTCCGGGGACACGCCCGGGCGGCCCGGATCGCCGCCCACCTCGGTCGCCGACAGCAGCGGCACATAGCGGTAGAACGCGGTGTCCTCCACCGACTTGGCGCGGAGCGCCGACGCCGTCTGCGCGAACCGCGCGCGGAACTCCTCCCGGGCCGCCCGGTCCTCGTCCGGCGCCGCGCCGGGCGCCTCGGTCAGCAGCCGGCGTACGACGTCCACGGCCCCGTCCTCCTCGGGCACCACGAAGGCGAACCGGGCCTGCTCGGCCGCCTCCTCGGTGACGACGGCCGAGGCGTCGCCGGAGGCGTACGGCCGGTACACCCGCAGCCGCACCAGCAGCTCTTCCAGCGCCGTGCGCAGCGCCCAGGGCGCGCGGTCGCGCAGCGCGAGGTCCGGCGAGGCCGCGCACAGCCGGGCCGCCACCCGGGTGAGCCGGTCCGTCTCCGCGGCCAGCTCGTGCGTGAGCACCTTGTAGGCCGCGCGCCGCACCGTGGCCTCCCAGTCGCCGCCCCGGTCCGTCTGCGGGGCCGCGAACCTCCGGTACGCGGCGAGGAGTTCACCGGCCCCGTCCGGGTCCGTGAACAGCCCGTCGACGTGGCGCAGGGCGTCGTAGCCGGTGGTGCCCGCGACGGGCCAGGAGGCCGGCAGGTGCTCGCCGTCGGCGAGGATCTTCTCCACGACCGTCCAGCGTCCGCCGGTCGCCGCGTGCAGCCGCGCCAGATAGCCGTCGGGGTCGGCGAGCCCGTCGGGATGGTCGACGCGCAGCCCGTCCACCACGCCCTCCGCCAGCAGCTGGAGGATCTTGGCGTGGGTGGCGGCGAACACCTCCGGGTCTTCGGCCCGCACCCCGATCAGCTCCGAGATGCTGAAGAAACGCCGGTAGTTCAGCTCGGTCCGGGCCAGCCGCCACCACACCGGGCGGTACCACTGCGCGTCCAGCAGCCGGGGCAGCGGCAGGCCCTCGGTGCCCGCGCGGAGCGGGAAGACGTGGTCGTGGTAGCGCAGGACGTCTCCGTCGACCACGAGGTGGTCCAGTTCCGAGCCGAGGGGACCGCCGAGGACGGGCAGCAGCACCCGTCCGCCCTGCGCCTCCCAGTCGATGTCGAACCACCGCGCGTACGGCGACCCGGGGCCCTCCCGCAGCACCTCCCGCAGGGCGTGGTTGTGCCGGGGGGCCATCGCCATGTGGTTCGGCACGATGTCCACCACCAGGCCCAGGCCGTGCTCCCGCGCGGTGCGCGCCAGCGCGCGCAGTCCCTCCTCGCCGCCCAGTTCCTCGCGCACGCGCGCGTGGTCGACGACGTCGTAGCCGTGGGCGGAGCCGGGGACGGCCTCCAGCACGGGGGACAGGTGCAGGTGCGAGACGCCGAGCGACGCCAGATACGGTACGGCCGCCGCCGCGGCGGCGAACGGGAACGCGGGCTGGAGCTGCAGCCGGTAGGTGGCCGTGGGCACCCCCGGTCCGGGTCGCGCAGAAGTCATGCAGACCTACGTACCCAGTACGCCCCCTTTCGTGTCATCGCTCCCTGCCCGGACCCGCGCCCCCGGCACGGGCAGCTCCCGCTAGGTGGGCCGCTGCAACACCGTGAGGCTGCGGTCCGGCAACGCGATCCGGTCACCGGCCCCGACCTTCGCTCCCGCGCCCGGCGGTACCCCCTCCGGGCGGGCCGTGTCGACGACCACCTGCCACTGCCGGCCGTGGTCGACGGGCACCAGGAAGTCCAGCGGGTCCGGGGAGGCGTTGAACATGAGCAGGAAGGAGTCGTCGGTGATGCGCTCCCCGCGCGGGCCCGGTTCGGAGATCGCGTTGCCGTTCAGGAACACCGTCAGCGCGGACGCCCGCGCCGAGTCCCAGTCCCGCTGGGTCATCTCGCCGCCCTCGGGCGTGAACCAGGCGATGTCGGACAGCTCGTCGTGGGTGCCCTCCACCGGCCGTCCGTGGAAGAAGCGGCGCCGGCGGAATACCGGATGGTCCCGGCGCAGCCAGACCATCGCACGCATGAACTCCAGCAGTTCGCCGGGTTCCTCCGGCCGTTCACGGGGATCCTCGGGCCAGTCCAGCCACGAGACCTCGTTGTCCTGGCAGTAGGCGTTGTTGTTGCCGCCCTGGGTGCGCGCGTACTCGTCGCCGTGACTGATCATCGGCACGCCCTGCGACAGCATCAGCGTGGCGACGAAGTTCCGCATCTGCCGGGCGCGCAGCCCGAGCACGTCCGGGTCGTCGGTCTCGCCCTCCGCGCCGCAGTTCCAGGACCGGTTGTGGCTCTCGCCGTCCCGGTTGTCCTCGCCGTTGGCCCGGTTGTGCTTGTCGTTGTACGACACGAGGTCGCGCAGCGTGAAGCCGTCGTGGCAGGTCACGAAGTTGATGGAGGCCAGCGGGCGGCGCCCGTCGTCCTGGTAGAGGTCGGACGAGCCCGTCAGGCGGGACGCGAACTCCGCGAGGGCGCGCGGCTCGCCCCGCCACAGGTCCCGCACCGTGTCGCGGTACTTGCCGTTCCACTCGGTCCACAGCGGCGGGAAGTTGCCCACCTGGTAGCCGCCCTCGCCGACGTCCCACGGCTCGGCGATCAGCTTCACCTGGGAGACCACCGGGTCCTGCTGCACCAGGTCGAAGAACGACGACAGCCGGTCCACCTCGTGGAACTGCCGGGCCAGCGTGGCAGCGAGGTCGAAGCGGAACCCGTCGACGTGCATCTCGGTCACCCAGTACCGCAGCGAGTCCATGATCAGCTGGAGGACGTGCGGGGACCGCATGAGCAGCGAGTTCCCGGTGCCCGTGGTGTCCATGTAGTAGCGGGGGTCGCCCGCGAGCCGGTAGTAGCACGGGTTGTCGAGGCCCTTGAAGGACAGCGTCGGGCCCAGATGGTTGCCCTCGGCGGTGTGGTTGTAGACGACGTCCAGGATGACCTCGATGCCGGCCTCGTGCAGCGCCCGGACCGCCGACTTGAACTCCAGGACCTGCTGGCCGCGGTCGCCCCAGGAGGCGTACGCGTTGTGCGGGGCGAAGAAACCGATGGTGTTGTAGCCCCAGTAGTTGTTCAGGCCCATGTCGACCAGCCGGTGGTCGTTCACGAACTGGTGGACGGGCATCAGCTCCAGCGCGGTCACGCCCAGCTTGGTCAGGTGTTCGATGATCGCCGGGTGCGCGAGCGCCGCGTACGTGCCACGCAGCTCCTCCGGCAGCCCCGGGTGACGCATGGTCAGGCCCTTGACGTGGGCTTCGTAGATCACCGTGTGGTGGTACTCGGTGCGTGGCGGCCGGTCGTCGCCCCAGTCGAAGTACGGGTTGATCACCACCGAGGTCATGGTGTGCGGCGCCGAGTCGAGGTCGTTGCGCCGCTCGGGGGCGTCGAAGTGGTAGCCGTACACCTCCTCGCCCCACCGCACGGAGCCGCTGATCGCCTTCGCGTACGGGTCGAGCAGCAGTTTCGCGGAGTTGCAGCGCTGCCCGCGCCCGGGGTCGTACGGGCCGTGTGCCCGGAATCCGTACGGCTGACCGGGCATCACGCCCGGCAGGTACGCGTGCCGCACGAAGGCGTCGCTCTCGCGCAGCTCCACCGCCGTCTCGGAGCCGTCGTCGTGCAGCAGACACAGCTCTACTCGGTTCGCGGCCTCCGTGAAGACCGCGAAGTTGGTTCCGGCGCCGTCGTAGGTGGCGCCGAGCGGATACGCCTCGCCAGGCCAGACCTGCATGGACACGACTCTTCCAGGTGTGCCGCCCCGCCGGGGCCGCGTTGGCTCCGAGTCTCCCCGAAAGTTCTGCGCCTCCCCGGAGTTCTGCGCCTCCCCTGAGTTCTGCGTTTCCCCGAAGGTCTGTGTTTCCCCGAAGGTCTGCGTTTCCCCGAAAGGTCTGTGTCTTCCCGAAATCGAGGCAACCTCCCGCGGCTTACGTCCCTCTTACCGGCCGACCAGTGCACACGGACGACCGCTGTACCTGCCGTGTGCCGAACCAGTGGGGCAACACGTACTTCCGGGGATGTTGGGGGAGTAGGGGGAAGATGTGCGCGAGATAGTGCGCCGCCATCTGGGCAAGGTGGTGGCCGGTACGGCCCTGGCGGTGGCGGGGACCGCCGCCATGGTCGCGATCACCCTGCCGGGCACGGCAGGAGCGGACGACACAGGAGGGGGCGGGAAGGGCACACAGGCCGCGCGGCAGGCGGGCCAGGGGCCGGGCGCGGTCCGGCCGGGCGTCGTGGAGCAGGCGCCCGCCGAGGGGAAGAAGGGCAAGGGCCTGGACCCGCTGACCGACGACGAGATGCGGCGGGTCGAGAAGATCGCCCTGGGCGGGCAGCTGCCGCACACGGGCCAGAACGTCACCGGGGGCCGTGGTCCGCAGCGGCTCACCGCCGACCTCGCCGACCCCGAGGCCGACGAACTGGACGACCCGAACGCGCCGCGCCGCGCGGACGTGACCTTCTACGACTACCGCGACGACTCGCTCGTCACCAAGACGGTCGACCTGGACTCCGGAAAGGTCGAGTCGACCCAGGTCAGCCGCGGCGTCCAGCCGCCGCTGAGCCCCGCCGAGAACACCGAGGCGGCCCGGCTGCTGATCGCCGACCCGCTGGCCGCGGGTCTCAAGGCGGACTACAAGGACGCCACCGGCCACGAGCTGACCTCCCCGAACCAGCTGGTGCTGGGCGGCGCGGTCTACCGGGCGACTCCGGGCGGGCAGCCCGCGCTGCTCGACAAGTGCGGCCGGCACCGCTGCGCGCGGCTGTTCGTGAAGGTCAAGAACGGCCCGTGGATCGACACCCGCTGGCTCGTCGTGGACCTGAGCGCCCGCAAGGTCGGGCAGCTCGAACGGCCCTGAGCGGCAGCCTTCCGCGCCTTTCCAACTTGCTTTCTCCGTAAGGGAGTCACCTCGCCATGCGCGCAAACAGCCTGAGCCGCGCCCGCAGCCGCGCGGCCGTCGGCCTCGGCGTGGCCGCTCTGGCCGCCGGGTTCACCACCGGCGCGGGCCCGGCCACCGCCCAGCCCAGGACCGCCACCGCGGCCACCACCGCGCCCGCACCCGCCTGCAGTGCCGCCTACCGGATCGAGCAGAAGCTCTCCACCGGCACCACCTGGCGGATGTGCTGGCGCTACGACAGCAAGGCCGGCCTCGTCCTGGAGAACGTCTCCTACCAGCCCAAGGGCGAGCCCAAGCCGATCAAGGTCCTCAACAGCGCCCGCCTCGCCCAGATCGACGTCCCCTACGACGACGGCAGCGTCGAGTACGACGACCTCACCGGCCAGGGCTTCGCGGACGGCCTGATGAACCTCCTCCCGGGCGAATGCCCCGGCGGCACCATCAAGTCCGTCCGGGTGCCCAACGGCCAACAGGGGCCGAACGTCAAGGGCCTGTGCACGACCACGCGTTCGCGCGGCCACGCCTACCGCAAGCTCGACGAGGACACGAACAAGGTCTACCAGGCACAGGGCAAGGACCTGCTCGTCTACACGGTCAACAAGGTCGGCTGGTACGAGTACATCACCGAGTGGCGCTTCCAGGACGACGGCGCCGTCAACATGAACGTCGGCGCCACCGGCAGCCTCTCCCCGTACGACTACGACGCGGGCGACGGACGCGGCTGGCCCATCGGCAAGGGCGCCCACGCCTACGCGACCGCCCACAGCCACAACGTTTTCTGGCGGCTGGACTTCGGTCTGGACGGCTCCCCCAAGAACAGGATCGAGCAGTACGACTCCGCGGTCACCCCGCCGGTGGGACGTCAGCAGGCCCCGTCCACCAAGACCACCCACACCCGGGTCACCAAGGAACTCGCGGGCGACTACAAGACCTACCGCTGGTGGCGGATGGTCAGCGCGACTGGCAAGAACAAGGACGGCCACGCCCGTTCGTACGAGATCGTCCCCGGCCCCACCACCAAGTACCCGGGCCGTGGCTTCACCCGGCACGACCTGTACTTCACCGAGTACGACAAGTGCGAGAAGTTCGCCAGCAACAACCCGGGCTGCGCCCAGGGTCACCCGCTCACCGTCGACAAGTGGGTCAACGGCCAGACCCTGACGCACCCGGTGGTCTGGATGAACGTGGGCTTCCACCACATTCCCCGGGACGAGGACCAGCAGCCCATGCCCGTCCACTGGCAGGGCTTCGCCATCGTCCCGAGGGACGTCACGGCTATGAATCCGCTCACTCCGGACGCGCTCGCGTGGCAGAACGGCCACTGGCGGCCGCGTAGTTGAGAAAACGGGCCGGGAAACCGACCTGCCCATCCGGCTGCATCGCCGACCGCTCCCGGAGTACCCTTCCTTGATCGTTGGGACGGGGAAGGCCCAGGGGGGCGGAAGGCGGTGCGCGGGTGGGCTCGGGAGGGCTGGAGCTGCCCCCTGGTGACGAGGGCCACGAGGGGAACTCCACAGACGTCCCGCCCGGCG
Source organism: Streptomyces sp. NPDC002671 (assembly GCF_053592475.1). Lineage (NCBI taxonomy): Bacteria > Bacillati > Actinomycetota > Actinomycetes > Kitasatosporales > Streptomycetaceae > Streptomyces > Streptomyces sp. NPDC002671. Next base: position 204,479 of record NZ_JBSFVU010000001.1, on the reverse strand, counting down.
CGGTGTCCCTGGCCCGGCCGATGGGCGCCGGATCCATCGGGCCGGAACTGGACTGGGGCGCCGACGCCTGGCTCGAGGTGCGCACCCGCGCCCAGCGGGCGGGCCGGGCCTACATCTGGCTGAACCTCGTCGAACAGCGGCTGCGCGCGGTCGTGGCCGCTGTGCTGCGCCCCGTCTACGAACCCGTCCACGGGGACGAGTGGGTGATCGCGGCAGCCGGACCGGCCGGCCAGGAGTGGGTGCAGCGCGCGGTCGCCGTCCGCGAAGTCAGCCGCCGCAAGGGCTACTTGCTCGACCCGGCCGACGACAACGTGCTCAGCTTCCTCACCCTGCCCCAGCTGCGCGAGCTGATGGTGCAGCACTGGCCGTGCTTCGAGCCGTACTTCGACGAACGCCGGGACCTCGAACTCGCCCTGGACGAGCTGGAGGTGACCCGCAACGTCGTCTCCCGCAACCGGGCTCTGTCCGAGGCCGTGCTGAACCAGGCCGAGCGGGCCTCGGCCCGGCTGCTGGAGATGCTCGGCGCGGGCGGCGACGTCCCCTCCGCGCGGCGGCTGCCCGTCGACGCCGTCGAGGACCTCGTCGGCGACCGGTACGCCGATGTCGTCGCCGTGCACTCCGACCGGGTACGGCTGCTGCGCCGCTTCCCGGCCGAGGACATCTTCGGCGGCGCCCGCCGCCTGGACGCCATCGGCATAGGCCTCAACCTGCTGGTGCAGAACTTCTCCGGCCGGCGCCTGGTCCGCCTCGCCGAGGCCGGCTGCCGGGTGCGGCTGCTCTTCCTGAACCCCGCCTCCAGCGCGGTGAAGCGCCGCGAACGCGAACTCGGGATGAAGCGGGGCGAACTGGGCCGCTCGGTGGAGATGAACATCCTGCACATGCGCCGGGTGCGGTCCCGGCTGCGCGATCCGGGCGCCTTCGAGATCCAGGTCTACGACGAGACGCCCCGCTTCACCGCCTACCTGGTGGACGGCGACGGTGCCGACGGCGTCGGGGTGGTGCAGTCCTATCTGCGCGGGGCGCGCGGGATGGAATCGCCGGTGCTGGTGCTGCGCAACGGCAGCCGGCTGGTCAAGTCGGACGACGTGGGCGAAGCCGGGCTCTTCCCGACATACCGCGAGGAATTCGAGCTGACTTGGGCGGATTCGCGCCCGGTGTCCTGAACCGTTCCACCCATTAAGCGGAACGCGGTGCTCTGATTGTCAGTGCCGCGTGCGAGGGTGGAGCCCACTGGGGGAAAGCACCACCAAGAAGGGGGGCCGCCCATGGGCTGGCACCGGGAGCTGCTGATCGGCTTCGACCTGGAGACGACGGGCACCGATCCGCGCGAGGCGCGCATCGTCACCGGCGCGGTGATCGAGGTCAGGGCCGGGGAGCCCGTCGGACGCCGGGAATGGCTGGCGGATCCGGGCGTGGAGATCCCGGCCGACGCGGTGGCCGTGCACGGCATCAGCAACGAACGCGCGACGGCCGAGGGCAGACCGGCCGACGAGGTCGCCGACGCCATCGCGGACGTCCTCACCGGGTACTGGAAGACGGGCGTTCCGGTCGTCGCCTACAACGCGGCCTTCGACCTCACCCTGCTCTCCGCCGAACTGCGCCGCCACGCCCTGCCGTCCCTCTGCGACCGGCTCGGCGGCCAGGCCCCGGCCCCGGTCATCGACCCGTACACGATCGACCGCCGGGTCGACCGCTACCGCCGCGGCAAGCGGAACCTGCAGGCGGTCTGCGCCGAGTACGGCATCACCCTCGACTCCGCCCACAACGCCTCGGCCGACGCCCTCGCCGCGGCCCGCCTGGCCCACGCGATAGCCGATCGCCACCCGAAGATCGCAGCCCTCGGCCCGGCGGAACTGCACCACCGCCAGATCGAGTGGTACGCGCAATGGGCAGCAGACTTCCAGGACTTCCTGCGCCGCAAGGGAGATCCGGAAGCTGTCGTGGACGGGGTGTGGCCACTGCGGGAGTTGGCGGACAGCCGGCCTGCCTAGGCTCACCGGCCTGCCTGCGCAGCAGCCTCAGAACGGATACCACCGCACCGTCTCGTCCCCGTCCCGCAGCGACGCCACCCGACGACGGAACTCGGCCAACGCCTTCGGACTGCTCGCCGCATGCTGCGCAACCCACGCACAGCTGGCCGTCTCGCGAGCCCCGCGCAGCACCGAACAGCCCTCCCACTCCCGCACGTCCCAGCCGTACGCCCCGGTGAAGGAGTCGTACGCCTCGCCGGCCAGCCCATACCGGTCGCGGGAGAGCGCCATGACCACCAGATCGTGCTCGCGCAGGTCGGCGGAGAAGGTCTCCAGGTCGACCAGGACCGGCCCGTCCGGCCCCACGTGCACATTGCGCGGCAGCGCGTCGCCGTGGATCGGCCCCGGCGTCAGACGGGGCGTCAGCGCGGCGGCGGCAGCCGCGAAGCCGTCCCGGCGTGCCCGCAGATACGCCGCGTCCTCGGGGTCGATCGCCTCGCCCGCGAGCCGCAGCCAGCGCTCCACACCGCCCAGCAGCTCGCGGGGCGGCAGCTCGAAGGGAGGGGAAGGCAGTGCGTGCACGATACGCAGCAGCTCGGCCAGATCCCGCGGCTCGGCCGGCCGCACGGGATCGGGCAGCCGGTGCCACACGGTCACCGGATGCCCCTCCACGAGCCGCGGCTTCGGCTCGGCCGCCCGCACCGCCGGTACACCCGCCTCGGCCAGCCAGCCGGCGATGTCCAGCTCGCGCCGGGCCCGCTCCAGCAGCTCGGCGTCGCGGCCCACCTTCACCGCCAGGCCGCCGGCGGCGAACACCGCGTTCTCACCGAGGGCAAGGAGCTCCGCGTCCCCGGCTCGGCCCGGCAGCACCCCCGCCGCGGCCAGTATGTCCCGCGCCCGCGCCTCGTCCATCGTCCGCCTCCGTACCCTCGTCCGTCCCGCGCCAGTGCCGACCGTGTCCGATCCACGGTCTCCGGTCAGTCTCGCATTCGCCCAGGTCGGACCACACGCAGAAGGAAGGGCCTGTTGACACCACGCGGTGTCAACAGGCCCTGGACCGGCGCCGACGGAATCAGACCGTCAGCCGCTCACCCTCCCCGTGCGCCGGGGCGGCGATCGCCTCGGGCGACTCGTCGTGGGTGAGGTCCGGCAGGCGGTTCATCCACTTCGGCAGGTACCAGTTGCGCTCGCCGAGCAGCGCCATCACGGCCGGCAGCAGCACACCGCGGATGACGGTCGCGTCGATCAGGACCGCGGCGGCCAGGCCCACGCCCATCTGCTTCATGGACTGCATGGACAGCGTGCCGAAGATCGCGAACACGGCGACCATGATGACGGCGGCGCTGGTGACGACCCCCGCCGTGGTGACCACGCCGTGCTGGATCGCGTCCCGGGTGCTGCGCCCGCGTACCCGGGCCTCGCGGATCCGGGAGACCACGAACACGTGGTAGTCCATGGACAGCCCGAACAGGATCACGAAGAGGAACAGCGGCAGCCAGGTAACGACCGCGCCGACGCCCTCCGCGCCCACCAGCGAGGCGCCCCAGCCGTGCTGGAAGACGGCGACGAGGATGCCGTAGGCGGCGGCCACCGACAGCAGGTTGAGCAGGATCGACGTGATCGCGACGGTGAGCGAGCGGAACGAGAGCAGCATCAGCAGGAAGGCGAAGACGACCACGAAGGCGAAGACCGGGAGGACGGAGCCGAGCAGCTGGTCGTTGAAGTCGTGGTTGCCGGCGACCTGTCCGGTGACCGGCGCGTCGACGCCGTCGACCTTGCCGAGGGTCGCGGGCCGGACCTCGTCGCGCAGCTTGTCGAGGCTCTTGACCGCGCGGTCCATGTCGGAGCCGCCGACCAGCGGAACGTCCACCACGGCCACGTTCTGCGCGTCGTGCAGCTTGATGGTGACCGGGCCGCGCGAGGCGCCCGACGCGATCGCCTGCGTCTTGAAGTCGGCGAGCGCCCGCCGCACCTCGGGCGCGTTGATGTCCTTGGCCCGCACGACGACCTGAGCCGGCTCGCTGCCGCCCGGGAAGGCGTCGTTGACCCGGTTGTACGTCTTCACGATCGACAGCGAGTTGCCGAACTCCTGGTCCAGCGTGAGCTGCTGGGTCTTCATGCCCAGCGCGGGCGCGGCGATCGCCAGCAGCGCACCGCCCGCCACGAGCACGGAGACCAGCGGCTTGGCCAGCACCCAGCGCAGCACGGCCGTCCAGAACCGGCTGTCGCCGTTCGTGCCGGACCGGCGCAGGCGGCTCAGGAACGGGATACGCCCCTTCTCGACGCGCTCGCCGAGCAGCGACAGCAGCGCGGGCAGCACCGTCACCGACCCGACCATGGCCACGGCGACCACCATCAGCGAGGCCAGGCCCATCGCCTCGAACCCGGCGAGCCCGGTGAACAGCATGCCCGCCATCGCCACGCACACCGTGACACCGGAGACGACGACCGCCCGGCCGCTGGTGGCGGCGGCGATCCGCAGTGCGGTCCCCGCGTCCCGCCCGGCGGCCCGCTCCTCGCGCTCGCGGCGCAGATAGAACAGGCAGTAGTCGACGCCGACGGCCATACCGACCAGCAGCATCACGGAGTTGGCCGTGTCGCTCATCGGCTGCAGATGGCTGACGATGCCCATCAGGCCCATCGTCGCCATGATCGCGGTGATCGCGAGGGCCACCGGCAGCAGCGCGGCCACCAGCGCGCCGAACGCGATCAGCAGGATGCCGAGGGCCACCGGCACCGCCGAGAGCTCGGCCTTCTGGAAGTCGTTGCCGAACGCGTCCTTGTACTGCTTGGCCATGCTGGCGCCGCCGATCTCCTCGATCCGCAGCGAGTTGTGCTTCTTCTGCACCCCGGAGACCGCGTCCAGCACCGGTCCGACGCGGTCGGAGGCCGTCTTGACGTCACCGCGGATGTCGAACTGAACCAGCGCGCTGCGCCCGTCCCGGGAGATGGTGTGCGCGTCGTACGGCGACGTCACCGAGGTGACCTTGCCGGTGGCGTCGACGGCCTTGACGATCTCGCCGACGGCGGTCCGGAACTCGGCGCTCGTGGCCGGTGCGGAGCCGTCCTTGGACTGGACGAGCACGGTCTCCGCGGCCGGCTCCTTGATCCCCGCGTCGTCCAGGATCCTCGCGGCGGTGTGCGTCTCGCCCTTGAGCTGGTCGGCCTCGTCGACGTCGACCCGGCCTGCCGCCTGGCCGAGCCCCATGGCCAGGACGACGAACAAGACCCAGATGCCGACGGCGGCCCAGCGGTGCCGGGCGCTCCAGCCGCCGGCGCGGGCCGCCAGACCACGCGCCCGCACCTCTCCGTTCCCCATGTCGGGTATTCCCCCTCGTGTGCGGTGACGGCCCCCTGCCGCCACGCCCTACTCACTCCGGTACGACCGTATGAGCCGGATAAGGATTTCACGTCGTGCTGCTCGGTGAAGTGCAGGCCCGAACTCTCATCTGTGGGTATGACAGTGGCCCCTTACACCTATCTGCGGTTGTCGGGGGCGGGCTCGGGGACGACGCTCAGGGTCGGTGCCCTCGGGTGTCCGTTCCGCCGACAGAGATCCACTTTGTGATTACGAAAACTTGTTGAACAAGTCACAGGTGCGTGAAGAGGTTGATCCGGGGCGGATGATCGGCCAGAGTTTCGCGCAGCCCGGAGCACCACACGGGCCCGCGGCCGTCGTGCCCGCCCCCACGGGGCACGACGGCCGCTCTATGGTGGGCGGGTGACGACCTATGCGGCGCTGCTGCGCGGAATCAACGTCGGTGGCAGCAAGAAGCTCCCGATGGCCGACCTGCGCACGCTCATGACGGGCCTCGGCCTCGACGGCGTACGGACCCATCTGCAGAGCGGCCAGGCCGTCTTCACCGTCGGCCGGGGCGACGAGCAGTCCCTGGCGGCCGAGTTGGCCCAGGCGATCGAGGCTCGGTTCGGCTTCACGGTCGACGTGCTCGTGCGCGACCACGCCTACTTGAAGGCCGTGGCGGACAACTGCCCGTTCCCGGCCGCCGAACTGGAGGCCAAGCAGCTGCACGTCACCTACTTCTCCGCACCGGTCACCCCGGACCGCTTCGCGGAGCTCGACCAAGCCGCCCACCTTCCCGAGGAGTTCCGCCTCGGCGACCGCTGCCTGTACCTCTACGCCCCCGACGGCCTCGGCCGCTCCAAGCTCGGCGAGGCGCTGGCCCGGCCGCGGATCACCAAGGGGCTGATCGCCACCAGCCGGAACTGGAACACCGTGGTCAAGCTGGTGGAGCTGACCGCCCCGACGCAGTGACGGGCTCCGGGAGCGTGACGGTCCGCGGCCCGCTCAAGGTCAAGTGAGCGCTGCCCTGAGGGGCGTTGGCGGGTCGGGCAACGGGCGTCGCACATCCGTGTGCGAGGCTCTGTCATATGCGCTACATCATCATCGGGGCGGGGGCGGTCGGCGGCACCGTCGGCGGACGGCTGGCCCAGGCCGGGCACGAGGTCGTGCTCGTCGCGCGCGGCCGGCACCAGGCCGCGCTCGGCGAGCACGGGCTGCGGCTGCGGGTGCCGGAGGGCGAGCTGACGTACCGGCTGCCCGTCGTGGACGGACCCGGCGGACTCGGCACGCTGCGCGCCGACGACGTCCTCGTGCTGGCCGTGAAGACCCAGGACACCGTGGCCGCTCTGGAGGCCTGGGCCGATGTGCCCGTGGCGGACGGCGGCACGGAGACGGGCACGGAGACGGCCGGGGCGCGAGCCTGGGAGCGGCTGCCGCTGGTCTGCCTGCAGAACGGCGTGGAGAGCGGACGGCTGGCGCTGCGCCGCTTCCGGCACGTGTACGGCGTCTGCGTCTGGCTGCCCTCGACGTTCGTGGAGCCCGGCGTCGTCTCCGCCGCCGGCACCCCGCTCACCGGGGTCCTGCACCTCGGCCGGCTCCCGCACGGCACCGACGACACCGCCCGCCGGATCGCCGCCGACCTGGAGGCCTCCCACTTCGAGGCGCCGGTCGTGCCGGACATCGCCCGCTGGCAGTACGCCAAGCTGCTCTGGAACCTCGGCACGGCCTTCGAAGCGGTGTGCGGTCCCGCCGCCGACGAGGCGGCGCACGCCCTGCTCGCCCGCGTGCGCGCCGAGGGGGAGGCCGTGCTCGACGCCGCCGGGATCGCCCGCGCGAGCGCGGCGGAACAGCAGGCGGCGCGCGGTGGCAAGGTGACCCTGGTGCCGCTCGGTGGTGCCCCGCGCGGCGGCGGCTCCTCCTGGCAGTCCCTCGCCCGGGGCACAGGCACCATCGAGGCGGACTACCTCAACGGCGAGATCGTCCTGCTCGGGCGGCGGCACGGCGTACCGGCCCCGCTGAACGAACTGCTGCAGCAGCTCGCCAACCAGTTCGCGCGCGAGCGCCGGGCGGCGGGTTCCCTGCCGGTCCCGGAGCTGGTCCGGATGGCCGATGAGGCGGTCCGGCGGAGCGGTTGATCTTCAGCGGGCATCAGCGGCGGGCATCGGCGGGCACCACAAGTGGGCCAGTGAGACAGATGCCGATTGGGCCGGGATCTTGCGCCATCCCCGGACTACCGTCGTCCCCATGACGACGCAGTCCCCGACGCATACCGAGACCGGCCACCCGACCCGGGTCGACTTCTTCTTCGACCCCGCCTGCCCCTTCGCCTGGATCACCTCCCGCTGGATCCTGGAGGTCGAGCGCGAGCGCCCGCTCGACCTCCGCTTCCGGCCCATGAGCCTGTTCCTGCACAACATCGGCAACGAACTCCCCGACTGGTACAGGGACTTGGTGGACCGCTCGATCGGCCCGGTGCGGGTCGCCGTGGCCGCCGCCGAACGGCACGGCGACAAGGTGCTGCGCGAGCTGTACACCGCGTTCGGGACCCGGATCCACGACCGGGGCATCAAGGACTTCGACGTGGTGATCACCGAGGCCCTGGCCGAACTCGGGCTCCACGCCGATCTGGCGGACGCCGCCCACGACCCGTCGTACGACGACGCGGTCCGCCGCAGCCACGAGGCCGGGTTCGAGCCGGACTCGGACGGGTACGTCGGCACGCCCACGATCCACGTCGACGGCACCGTGTGGTTCGGGCCCGTCCTGCGCGCCATCCCGCGCGGCGCCGAGGCCGCCGAACTCTTCGACAGCTTCCGGGTGCTGGCCCGCCACCCCGACTTCTTCGAACTCAAGCGCACCCGCACGGGAGCCCTGCGCTTCGACTGAACCGCTTCGACTGAACCGCTTCGACCGAACCGCCCACGGATTCGGAGAGGTTGGCCTGTTTACGACCATCCGGCGCCCTGGCCTGCCCTTGCGTGTGACACGGATGCCGGAAGCGGCGCAGAACCAAGAGCCGACCGCGGTCCCGGCGTCACAGGGGAGCGCCGGGACCGCGGTCGGCCGGAACAACCCCGCTGCCCCCCGGATCGGTGGGCCTCTCTCGAACCCCAGGACAAACCACGGGTGTTGTCCCTAGGGTAGAGCCCACCGGACCGCTGGAGGGGGTTGAGTAGTGCGCGGTCAACGGGCATGGTTCACCCGGATGGGTGGCTGTTTTCGGCCTCTTCTGCACGGCCACGACGCACGGTTCACCCTCACCACCGCCTACGACAACACCGCACCGGTCATCCGCGCCCGCACCCACGACATCGGCAACGTCTGCGGCCCGGCCACCCCTCGGACCAAGAGTGAGAAAAAGGACATGAGCGCATACAGCTACGGGCCCGCCCATGGCCCTGGCGGCTATGGCAACCGCGGCTACCGCGGCCTCGATCCGGAAGGCCTCGTAGAACTCGCGGACCGGCTCTTGCAGACCCTGCGCGCCGAGTACCCGGGCCTCGCCGGCTACGGCGAGACGATCAAGGGCGAGCTGGAACTGGCCGCCGAGGACGGCGGGCCGCCCAACCGCGGCCGTATCCGCCTGGCGCTGGAGGCCATCAGCATCAGCGCCTCGGCCGGCACCGGCAGCCTCGCCTACGTCCAGCAGTTCACGCACCTACTGGACCTGTGACCCGGCAGGGCGCTCCCGGCCCGGCAGGCGCCGGGCGCTGCCGTCAGGCGCCGAGCGCGCCCAGCGTGCCGAGCGCCGGCCGGACCGGCACCGCCGCCTCGTCGTAGCGTTCCAGCAGCACCCGGGCCACCTCCGGAGCCGGGCCGAGCACATCCGCGAGGACGTCCGCCTCGGCCGCGCCCCGCGCGATGCGGTCCGGCAGGAAGCCCGGGGCCAGCACATACGGCGCGACGGCGACCCGCTCGCAGCCGAGGGCGCGCAGCTCGCGCACCGCGTCCTCGGTGCGCGGAAGGGAAGCGGAGGCGAACGCAGGTCGCACGGCGCACCAACCGGCGTGCCACCACTCCCGCGCGATATCGGCGATCACTGCGATCGCCTCCGGGTCGGAGGACCCCGCCGAGGCCAGCACGACCCCGGTCGAGGACTTGTCGGCGGGCGTCAACCCCGCCTCGTACAGACGCCGTTCCAGCGCCGCCAGCAGCAGCGGGGACGGGCCGAGCACCTCCGCCTGCCGGATCCGCAGCCGCGCCGGCGCCTCCCGCAGCACGGCGGGGATGTCGGCCTTGGCATGGAACGCCCGCGTCAGCAGCAGCGGCAGGGCGACGACGTCCCGTATGCCCTCCGCCGCCAGCGACTCCAACACGCCCTGCACGGAGGGCACGTTGAAGTCCAGGAAGCCGGTCTCCACACGCAGCCCCGGCCGCAGCGACCGCACGCGCTCCACGAGGGCGTGGACGGTCGCCGCATGCCGCGGATCGCGGCTGCCGTGGGCGATGACCACCAGGACGGGGTGAACCGGCTTGCCGTGCACGGGACTCAGCTCTTCACCAGCAGGCCGCGGCTGCGCAGGACCCAGCGCTCCAGCGGACTGAAGATCAGCAGGTCGATGGCGATGCCGACGAACAGGATCAGGAAGATCGCCTCGAACACCATCGACATGGAGCTGGCGTTGCGGCCGTTCTCCAGCAGGGCGCCGAGGCCCACGCCCAGGTCCGGCGAGGACGCGATGATCTCCGCCGCCATCAGCGAACGCCAGGAGAAGGCCCAGCCCTGCTTCAGGCCCGCCAGATAGCCGGGCAGCGCGGCCGGCAGCACGATGTGCCAGGCGCCCTTCAGGCCCGAGGCGCCCATCGTGCGGCCCGCCCGCAGGAACAGCGGCGGCACCTGGTCGATGCCGGAGACCAGCCCGTTGGCGATGGAGGGCACGGCACCCAGCAGGATCACCGCGTACATCATCGAGTTGTTCAGGCCCAGCCAGATCACCGCCGGCGGCACCCACGCCACCGACGGCAGCGACTGCAGGCCCGACAGCACCGGACCGATGGCCGCGCGCACGAACTTCACCCGGGCCACCACCAGACCCAGTGGGGTGCCGATGGCCAGCGCGAACAGGAAGCCCAGCAGGCCGCGCGAGACGCTGGTCCAGATGTAGTCGAGCAGCTTGCCTTCCAGCCAGGCGTTCTTGAACTCGCCTGCGACGTCGGAGGGGGAGGGCAGCTTCGTCGGATCGTCGACGATCTTGAACGTGATCAGGGCCTGCCAGCCGGCCAGTACCACCAAGGTGGCGACGACGGGCGGCAGAACCTTGTCGACGAGCGTCCGCCGCAGTGGGGTCCGGGCGACGGGCCCGGACTCCAGAGCGTCCAGGCCCGCCTCGACGCTCGCGGCGTCCTGAAGGACGGCCTTCGTCGTGTCAGTGCTGGCCATGACGGCGGATCTCCCCACGCAGTACTTCGGTGATCTCAAGGGACAGTTCGGCCACCGGCGCGTCCTCGATGCGCCGCGGCTGCGGAATGTCCACCTCCCACTCGCGGGCCACCCGGCCCGGCCGGGAGGACAGCAGCACGACCCGCTGCGCGAGCCGCACCGCCTCGCGCACGTTGTGCGTGACGAACAGCACCGACAGGCCCGTCTCGGCCCAGATCCGGGTCAGTTCGTCGTGCAGCAGGTCACGGGTGATCGCGTCCAGCGCGGCGAACGGCTCGTCCATCAGGAGCAGCTGGCTGTCCTGGGCGAGCGCGCGGGCCATGGCGACGCGCTGGCGCATACCGCCGGACAGCTCGTGCACCCGCTTCCTGTACGAGCCCTTGAGCCGTACGAGGTCGAGCAGCTCCTCGGCCTTGTCGCGCCGCTCGTTCTTCGGAACCCCCCGCAACTTCAGGGCGAGTTCGATGTTCTTGCCCGCGGTCAGCCACGGGAACAGGGCGTGCTCCTGGAACATCAGAGCCGGACGCCCGTTGGTCGTGATGCTGCCGGCGGAGGGCTTGTCCAGCCCCGCCACCAGGTTCAGCAGGGTCGACTTGCCGCAGCCCGAGGCCCCCAGGAGGGTGACGAACTCGCCCGGAGCGACATCGAGGCTGATGTCGTCCAGGACGAGCTGCTGCCCGCCCGGTCCCGCGAAGGACTTCGAGACGCGCTCGATGCGTGCCGCCTGTCCGATGGCCTGATCGGCCGTGGCGAAGGTCGTGGCCATGGTCGTCACCTCCTGGGAACTCTTCGGCTACGGGGGTTACTTGACGCCGAGACCGGCGTCGCTGGCGGCGGGCACGCCCTCGGCCTTGAGGACCTTGTTCAGGAGGGTGAGGTCATAGATGCCGTCCAGCTTGGGGTTTTCCAGCAGACCGGCCTTCACCGCATGCTGCGCCTCGGTGTTGAGAGTCGCGGCCAGCGGGTCGTCGGTGATCTGGATCGACTTCCACGCCGGGTCCAGGACGTTCGCGGGCAGTTCCTTGCCGGAGTCGAGGCCCAGCTGCTTGTTCGCCGCGGCCTTCGCCTCGTCCGGGTTGGCGTTGATCCACTTGTTGGTCTCGACGGAGGCCTTCAGGACCGCCTCGACGGCCTTCGGGTGGTCCTTGAGGAAGGCCTGCCGCACGATGATGTTCGTGATCACGAACTTCTTGTCCGGCCACAGCGAGGCCTCGTCCAGCAGCACCTTGCCGCCCGCGGCGACCAGCTTGGACGCGGTCGGCTCCGGCACCCAGGCGCCGTCGACGGAACCGGCCTTGTAGGCGTCCGGGGTCACCTTGTTGTCGGTCCGGACGACCGACACGTCACCCTGGCCGCTCTGCGCGTCGATCTTCCAGCCCTGCTCGGCCGCCCAGTTGAGGAACGCGACGTCCTGCGTGTTGCCGAGCTGCGGGGTGGCGATCTTCTTGCCCTTGACGTCCTTGAGGGACTTGATCTTCTTCGGGTTGACGACCAGCTTCACGCCGCCGGAGGCCGAGCCGCCGATGATGCGCAGGCTCTTGCCGTCCGACTTGGTGTAGCCGTTGATCGACGGGGACGGGCCGATCCAGCCGATGTCGATGGAACCGGCGTTCAGCGCCTCGATCTCGGACGGGCCGGCGTTGAAGACCTGGTACTTGGCCCGGGTGGCGCCCAGTTCCTTCTGGAAGAAGCCCTTCTGGTTGCCGACCAGCGCGGTGGCGTGGGTGAGGTTGCCGAAGTAGCCGATCTTGACGGAGTCGAGCCCGTCGATCTTCTTGGCTCCGGCGGCGACCTTGGTGGTCTGCTTGTCGTCGGCCTTGGAGCCGTAGCTGCAGGCGGCCAGGGCGAGCAGGGGGAGAGCAACGATCGCGGCTATGCCGCGGTTGAGGAGCATTGAGCGGTTGGCAGGCACGGGAGGTGTTCCTCTCGTTGGCCCGGCGGTCACGGTCTCTCAGGTCGTGGCCGGGAGGTCGGCAGGTCTTCGTTTACAGCGGTGGGGGGTGAGGGCGCGCATGCGGTGCGCGTACGTCAGCGCACACATCGCGCGACTCCGCCCTGTCCGCTGCCGAGGGCGCCGCTGCCGACACGGCCGCCCTCCTTCGCGAACATGGAGTAGAAATCGGAGGAGTTCACGATCAGAAGTCCCAACCGTCGTCGTCAGCCGGGTCCTTGACCGGTTCGGGCGACGCGAACGACTCGCCGACCATGCCCGCGGTGAGCGTGGTGCCGTCGGCGGGGTCGATCAGGATGAAGGAGCCCGTGCGGCGCGAGTCGGCGTAGGAGTCGACCGGCAGCGGCTCCGCGGTGCGGAGCTTCACCCGGCCGATGTCGTTGGCGACGAGCTGACCCGGGTGCGGGTGCAGGGACAGGTCGTCGAGCGTGAGGCGGGAGGGGATGTCGCGGACGATCGCCTTGACCGTGCGGGTGCCGTGCTTGAGCAGCACCCGGTGCCCGACGGTGAGCGGCTGGTCGGCGACGTGGCAGACGGTCGCCTCCACGTCCTGCGTGGTGGCCAGTGCGTCCTTGGTCGGCACGATCAGGTCGCCGCGCGAGACGTCGATGTCGTCCTGAAGCAGGACGGTCACCGACTGCGTCGTCCAAGCCACGTCGACCGGCTTGCCCAGCAGGTCGATGGCGGAGATCTTCGTGGTCCGCCCGGAGGGCAGGATCGTGACCTCCTGGCCGACCCGGAAGGTACCGGCCGCGATCTGGCCCGCGTAGCCCCGGTAGTCAGGGTGCTCGGCGGTCTGCGGCCGGATCACGTACTGCACGGGCAGCCGGTTGTGACACTGCGCCAGGTCGTGCGTGACCGGCACGGTCTCCAGGTGCTCCAGGACCGTCGGGCCGCCGTACCAATCCATGTTCGCGGACGGCTCCACCACGTTGTCACCGGCCAGCGCCGAGATCGGGATCGCGGTGACCTCCGGGACGCCCAGCTCGGTGGCGTACGCCGTGAACTCCTCGGCGATCGCCGCGAACACCGGCTCCCGGTAGTCGACCAGGTCCATCTTGTTCACGGCGAGCACCACGTGCGGCACGCGCAGCAGCGCGGCGATCGCCGCGTGCCGGCGGGTCTGCTCGACGACACCGTTGCGGGCGTCGACCAGGATCACCGTCAGCTCGGCGGTGGAGGCGCCGGTGACCATGTTCCGCGTGTACTGCACATGGCCCGGGGTGTCGGCCAGGATGAACCGGCGCCGCGGGGTGGCGAAGTAGCGGTAGGCCACGTCGATCGTGATGCCCTGCTCGCGCTCGGCCCGCAGACCGTCGGTGAGCAGCGCGAGGTCCGGGCCCTCCTGGCCGCGGCCGGCCGACGCGCGTTCCACGGCCTCCAGCTGGTCGGCGAGGACCGACTTGGAGTCGTGCAGCAGCCGTCCGACGAGCGTGGACTTGCCGTCGTCGACGGAGCCGGCGGTGGCGAACCGCAGCAGGGTGGTGGCCGAGAGAGCCTCGGCGGTGGTCGTGCTCATGCTTAGAAGTACCCCTCGCGCTTGCGGTCTTCCATCGCGGCCTCGGAGAGCTTGTCGTCGGCGCGGGTGGCGCCGCGCTCGGTGAGCCGGGAGGCGGCGATCTCGGCGATCACGGCGTCCAGCGTGGTCGCGTCGGAGTCGACGGCACCCGTGCAGGACATGTCACCGACGGTCCGGTAGCGGACGAGCCGCTTCTCCACCCTCTCGCCGTCCTTCGGGCCGCCCCACTCGCCCGCGGTCAGCCACATGCCGCTGCGCTGGAACACCTCGCGTTCGTGCGCGAAGTAGATCTCCGGCAGCTCGATGCCCTCGCGGTCGATGTACTGCCAGACGTCCAGCTCGGTCCAGTTGGACAGCGGGAACACGCGGACGTGCTCACCGGGCGCGTGCCGGCCGTTGTACAGGTTCCACAGCTCGGGGCGCTGGCGGCGCGGGTCCCACTGGGAGAACTCGTCGCGCAGGGAGAACACGCGCTCCTTGGCGCGGGCCTTCTCCTCGTCGCGGCGCCCGCCGCCGAAGACCGCGTCGAACTTCGCGCTCTGGATCTTCTCCGTCAGCGGAAGCGTCTGCAGCGGGTTACGGGTGCCGTCGGGGCGCTCCTTGAGCACACCGCGGTCGATGTAGTCCTGTACGGAGGCCACATGGAGGCGCAGCCCATGTGCGGCGACCACACGGTCCCGGTACTCCAGCACCTCGGGGAAGTTGTGTCCCGTGTCCACATGGAGCAGCGTGAACGGGATCGCGGCCGGGGCGAAGGCCTTCAGCGCGAGGTGCAGCATGACGATGGAGTCCTTGCCCCCGGAGAACAGGATCACCGGGTTCTCGAACTCGCCCGCCACCTCGCGGAAGATGTGCACCGCCTCGGACTCCAGCGCGTCCAGGTGGGAGAGGGCGTACGGGCTGTCCGTGCCGTCCTCGATCTCGGCGACCGTGGTCATGCCAGTCCCCTCTCGCTCAGCAGTGCGTGCACGGACGCCGCGGACTCCTGAACCGTCTGGTTCTGGGACTCGATCCGCAGATCGGGTGTCTCCGGCTCCTCGTACGGGTCGTCGACCCCGGTGAGCCCGGTCAGCTCGCCCGCGGCCTGCTTGGCGTACAGCCCCTTCACATCGCGCACCGAGCACACCTCGACCGGCGTCGCCACGTGGATCTCCAGGTACGGCGTCGCGTTGCCCTCGTGCCGCTTGCGGACCGCGTCGCGGCTGTCCGCGTAGGGCGCGATCACCGGGACGAGCGCCTTCACGCCGTTACGGGCCAGCAGTTCGGCGACGAAGCCGATGCGCTGCACGTTGGTGTGCCGGTCCTCGCGGCTGAAGCCGAGGCCCGCCGAGATGAACTCGCGGATCTCGTCGCCGTCGAGCACCTCGACGAGGTGGCCCTCCTCGCGCAGCCGGCCGGCCAGCTCGTACGCGATGGTGGTCTTGCCGGCGCTCGGCAGACCCGTGAGCCAGACGGTGGCTCCGGTCGTCACGTGGTTCTCCTGCTTGTCGGTTGAAGTCGTCATCCGTGCAGCCCGCACTCGGTCTTGGCGCGCCCGGCCCAGCGGCCGGCGCGCGCGTCCTCGCCCTCCAGGACGCGGCGGGTGCACGGGGCGCAGCCGATGGAGGCGTAGCCGTCCATCAGCAACGGGTTGGTCAGGACGCCGTGTTCGACGACATAGGCGTCCACGTCGTCCTGGGTCCAGCGGGCGATCGGGGAGATCTTGACCTTCTGCCGCTTCTCGTCCCAGCCGACCACCGGGGTGTTCGCCCGGGTCGGGGACTCGTCGCGGCGCAGACCGGTCGCCCACGCCTGGTAGCCCTTGAGGCCTTCCTCCAGGGGCTGGACCTTGCGCAGCTTGCAGCACAGGTCGGGGTCGCGGTCGTGCAGCTTCGGGCCGTACTCCGCGTCCTGCTCGGCGACCGTCTGCCGCGGGGTGAGCGTGATGACGTTGACGTCCATCACGGCCTCCACGGCGTCCCGGGTGCCGATGGTCTCCGGGAAGTGGTAGCCGGTGTCGAGGAAGACGACATCCACGGCGGCCTCGCCTTTGCGCACGCGGGAGGCCAGATGGGCGACCACGGCGTCCTCCATCGAGGAGGTGACGCAGAACTTCGCGCCGAAGGTGTCGGCCGCCCACCGGAGGATCTCCAGCGCGGAGGCGTCCTCCAGGTCACGCCCCGCCTGCTCGGCGAGCGCCTTCAACTCGTCGTTCGTGCGCTCTTGCTGAGCTGTCGTCATATCCGGTCGTCCCCTCCGTTGTCGGCTCGCTGCAGCCCCCGGGACAGCAGCCCCAGGAACTTCAGCTGGAATGCGCGGTTGCACGACCCGCATTCCCAGGCACCGTGGCCCTGCTCGCTGGGACGCAGGTCCTCGTCGCCGCAGTAGGGGCAGTAGAACGGTGCGGCCCGTTCGCTCATGAGAGGGCCTCCTCGCTGGCACGTGCGGCCCAGGTCGCGAACCGCTCGCCGTCCTCGCGCTCGGCCTGGTAGCGCTTGAGGACCCGCTCGATGTAGTCGGGCAGTTCCTCCGACGTCACCTTCAGACCGCGCACCTTGCGGCCGAAGCCCGCCTCCAGGCCGAGCGCGCCGCCCAGGTGCACCTGGAAGCCCTCGACCTGCTCGCCCTGGTCGTCGAGGACCAGCTGGCCCTTGAGGCCGATGTCCGCGACCTGGATACGGGCGCAGGCGTTCGGGCAGCCGTTGATGTTGATGGTGATCGGCTCGTCGAAGTCCGGGATCCGGCGCTCCAGTTCGTCGATCAGGGACATGCCGCGCGCCTTCGTCTCGACGATGGCGAGCTTGCAGAACTCGATGCCGGTGCAGGCCATGGTGCCGCGCCGGAACGGGGAGGGGCTGACCGTGAGGTCGAGGGCCTCCAGGCCGGCCGACAGGGACTCGACCTGCGCCTCCTCGACGTCGAGCACCAGCATCTTCTGCTCGACGGTGGTGCGCACCCGGCCGGAGCCGTGCGCCTCCGCCAGTTCGGCGATCTTGGTGAGGAGCGTGCCGTCGACCCGGCCGACGCGCGGGGCGAACCCGACGTAGTAACGGCCGTCCTGCTGCCGGTGCACACCGACGTGGTCGCGCCAGCGCTCCACCGGCTGTGCCGGCGCCGGACCGTCGACGAGCTTGCGCTGGAGGTACTCGTCCTCCAGCACCTGCCGGAACTTCTCCGCGCCCCAGTCGGCGACCAGGAACTTCAGCCGGGCGCGGGTGCGCAGGCGGCGGTAGCCGTAGTCACGGAAGATGGAGATGACGCCCTCGAAGACGTCGGGGACCTCGTCCAGCGGCACCCAGGCGCCGAGCCGGACACCGATCTTGGGGTTGGTGGACAGGCCGCCGCCGACCCACAGGTCGAAGCCGGGCCCGTGCTCGGGGTGTTCGACGCCCACGAACGCGACGTCGTTGATCTCGTGCGCCACGTCCAGCAGCGGCGAGCCGGAGATCGCGGACTTGAACTTGCGCGGCAGGTTGGAGAAGTCCTTGTTGCCGATGACCCGGCGCTGGATCTCCTCGATCGCGGGCGTGCCGTCGATGATCTCGTCCTCGGCGATGCCGGCGACCGGCGAGCCGATGATCACACGCGGAGTGTCGCCGCACGCCTCGGTCGTGGACAGCCCGACGGCTTCGAGGCGGTTCCAGATCTCCGGCACGTCCTCGATCCGGATCCAGTGCAGCTGGATGTTCTGCCGGTCGGTGATGTCGGCGGTGCCGCGCGCGAACTCCTGCGAGATCTCGCCGATGACCCGCAGCTGGCGGGTGGTCAGCCGCCCGCCGTCGATCCGCACCCGGAGCATGAAGTAGCTGTCGTCCAGCTCCTCCGGCTCCAGGATCGCGGTCTTGCCGCCGTCGATCCCGGGGCGGCGCTGGGTGTACAGACCCCACCAGCGCATCCGGCCGCGCAGGTCGTTGGGGTCGATGGAGTCGAAACCGCGCTTGGAGTAGATCGTCTCAATGCGTGTCCGCACATTGAGACCGTCGTCGTCCTTCTTGAACTGCTCGTTGCCGTTGAGCGGGGTCAGGTGCCCCACGGCCCACTGACCCTCGCCACGGTGACGGCTCACCTTGCGGCGGGGCGCGGAGCCAGCGGGGTTCTGTGGGGTGGCGGCCATGCTTCTACGTCCTTCGGGACCGGCGGAATCGGCTCTGACCTGCGCATATAAGCGCATGCGGGCATGCGTGCGCATCCTTGCGCAGCAGGGATCAGGTTCGGGGAGGTGCGGCGGTGCTGGGGCGATCAGCTCGCCGGACAGATGGCGCTGGACATGCGGCCGAGGTCGACGTGCCGCCGACTCACCAAGGCAATTCCAGTTCCAGGCATGACGGAAGCGTGGCATGGCGATCTGGACACAGTCCAGCTTTGTCCATCATGCGGACACCCTTGTCCCGAAGAATGGGACAAGGGTGTCGTCGGTCACATACTCTGCGGGACGGCTTGTCGCGGCAGTTCAGGCCCGGTACGCGCCGGGCCACGGTCCCGGAGCGGCGACCTCCGGCTCCTCCTCGACCTTGGTGTCGAACAGCGTGAAGCCGCGCCGCAGGTAGTTGTCCATCGCGAACTCGCCATCCTTGCTGCACGTGTGCAGCCACACCCGCTTGGTCGGCGTCCGGTCCGGCCAGCGCTCGGCCAGGTCCCAGGCGCGCCGGGTGCCGTACGACAGCAGGTGCCCGCCGATGCGGCGCCCGCGGAAGGCCGGGATCAGCCCGAAGTAGACGATCTCGACGACGCCCTCGTCCTGCGGGTCCAGCTCGACGTACCCGGCCGGGGTGCCCCGGTCGTAGGCCACCCAGGTCTCCACACCGGGCCGCTCCAGGTGCTCCTGCCACTCGGCGTACGTCCAGCCCAGCCGGTCGGTCCAGCGGATGTCGCCGCCGACCGAGGCGTAGAGGAAGCGGCTGAACTCGGGGGAGGGGACCTCGGCGCGGACGATCCGGAAGTCGCCCTCGGGCGCGGCGGCAGGCAGGAGGCCGGCCGGGGACGTCTGCTCCAGGGACCACGTGGTGACGGGGACGCTGCTCATGCCGGTCAGGGAATCATCCCGCCGACCGGTCTGTCGATCGCCGGCGTCACGTCCTGGGGCCCACCCCCGGACCGCTCACCGCAGTGCGCGGTCCAGCTCCGCCAGCGGCACCGCGAACAGCATCCGGTCGGAGAGCGACCACACCTCGCCCGTCTCCGGCCAGTAGGACAGCGAGCCGGGGGACTCGGCCCAGCAGCGGTGCGGGGTGTCCGAGCCGCAGCGCGCCACCTCGGCGCCCTTCGTGTCCTGCCGCCACAGCCCGCTGTGTCCGTCCCGGGACCCGGGCAGGTGTCCCACATACCAGGACGGGCGGTCCGCCCCGGTCGGCCGGTACGACAGCACGCCCCGGATCCCGGCCGTCCGGGTCCGGTACGCCTCCACCGCCTGGGCCCGACCGGCGGAATCGGTGGCGAGCAGCCCGCCGCGCGCCGGGTCCGTACTGAACGCGTACCGCCACAGCCGGGCGTGCCGCTCGCCGCCGGGGGCGGTCCACTCACCGGCGACCAGGGAGTCGGGGACCGTGCCGCGGTCCAGCGCGAGCGCGCCGGGGCAGGGCGGGCCGGAGCGCTCGCAGCGGCCGGCGGTGAAGCGGTAGGAGCCGACCGCGGGCAGCACGTACCGGTAGCCGGCGGCGGACCAGCCGCCGGGCACCCGGCCGATCGCGGGCGCGGCCACGGTGGCGCGCTGGATGCGGTCGAGGTCGTAGACATAGAGCGCGTCGGCGCTGCCGGTCGTGGTGGTGACCAGCAGCTTGTCCTGGTACCAGACCATGCCGGAGATGCCGGAGACCAGACCCCGGTAGTTCCGGCCGCCGTCGACGGGCACCACCAGCAGCGCCGAGCGGTAGGTGAGACGGGCGGGGTCGTCGGCATCGACGAAGGCGACCCTCGCGAGGCCGCGCTGGGCGGCCGGGCCGGTGTCGGTGCGGTGGGTCCAGCCGGTGAGGATCACCCGGTGGGCGCCCCAGACGCCGTCGTCGTCGGCGTCCCCGGAGGTGGTCACCGCGGCGGGCCGCCAGGCACCGGCGGCATCGGCCCGGTCCCAGCAGTAGGCGCGGGTGGCGGCCGGGGCGACGGGCAGGGTCGCGCGGTCGCCGGAGGAGCAGTGGTGGGCCTCGCGCAGCCGGTGCCCGGCGCCGCTCAGCACGGCGCTGACGCCGACCGGCCGACCCATCTCGGCGGAGAGCCGGTTCAGCGTGCGGGCAGGGGTCAGCCGCTCCTGGAGCCGCAGCGGGGCGGTCTGCGCCCGGGAGGTGAGCGGCGCCAGCGCGCCCGGGTTCTCGGTGACCGTGGCCTGTGAGGCGGTGATCAGGGTGGCCGCCGCGGTGAGCGCCAGCCCTGTTCCGGCCAGGACCGCGCGCAGGGCCGCACCGCGCCTGCGCCGGCGGTGTCTGCCGCGATGTCTCATTGTCTCCTCCCGAGCGGGCCAACTGCGCCTGGTGATCCCTACGTTGACCAAGGAGCAGATGGGGAGGCCCACAAGCGATGCTACGGCAGTGGGAGGCGCGCCGGGCCAATACGGGAGACATATCAAGAAGGGGCATACGACGTGGCATATGCGGGCAGCGCCCTCACGGGCGTGCGGCCCGCATGCGGGCCACCGCCGGCGCCGTCGACTGGGGGAGCAGGTCACGGGGGTCGTCGGGCAGCAGGAGCGTGACCTCCACGTCCTCGCAGAAACGATACGGCCGATGCCGTAGAAGAGCCCCCAGATACCGTCGGATCCGCGACATCTCCGCCCGCACGGTGACCGTGCGCGAGGGATCGCCGAACACGTCTTCGGCGAGGCCCGCAGCGCTCCGGCCGGAGCGGTGCTCACTCAGCAGATACAGCAACTCGGCATGCCGGGGACTCAGTTCACAGGACCAGGAACCGGCCGAGCCGGTCACCGTCAGCGAACAGCGGCCCGCCCGGCCGAGGTCGAGCACGATCCGCGTGGCCGCGGACGGCGCCGGGTCCTCGACGGCCCGCAGCAGCCAGCCGTCGGCCAGCGGTTCCACGGCGCAGGAGCCGACAGCGGGCAGCCACCGGCGGCCCGGCACAAGGGACTTGGGCAGCGTGACGCGCCGCACGTACGGCATCCCCGTCACCGCCGCCGCCCAGCCGTCCCGGTCCACGGCCAGCGCCCGCCCGGACAGCCGGGCCAGCACCGGCGCCGCCACCGCGCGCAGCCGCTCCAGCGAGTCCAGGTGGAGCTCGCGCAGCCGGGCCTCGGCGAGCTTGGCCACCGAGTCCACCCAGGCGAGGGTCGCCGGATGCATGGTCTCCAGCGGGCCGCTGACGTCGACCACGCCGAGCAGGCTGCCGTCCCTCGGGTCGGTGATCGGGGCGCCCGTACACGTCCAGGTGGCGTGCGAGCGCACGAAGTGCTCGGCGGCGAACACCTGCACGGGCCGTCGTACGACCGCGGGGGTGCCGACGCCGTTGGTGCCGACGACGTCTTCCCGCCAGTCCGCGCCCAGTTCGAAGCCGAGGCGGTCGGCCTTGCGGAGCACCGAGGGGGAGCCCTCCCGCCACAGCACACGCCCGTCCGCGTCCGCGATGACCATGATGTGCTCGGTGACGTCCGCGACCGAAAGCAGACCCTCGCGCAGCACCGGCAGGACGTGCCGCAGCGGCGACTCCTCGCGCCTGCGCCGCACCTCGTCGAAGGAGAGCAGCCCCGACCGGAAGTCGTGGTCGGGGTCGACCCCGCTGCGCAGCATCCGCCCCCAGGACTGCCCGATCACGGGCCGGGGCGCGATGCGCGCACGCTGTCCGGCGAGCGTGGCCTCGCGCACCTCACTCAGCAGCCGTGCCGCCTGCGCCGCGTCCACGGCGGCCAGGCGCGCCACGTTCATCGGCGGGTTCACCACGGGGGTCCTCCCGGAGGGTCCGTCGAACATTCCTGTCAAGCAGTCCGGGCGGCGGTTTCCGGTCCGACTGTGCCTCACATACTGCCGTCATGGATAGGCCGGAGGCACATACTCCGCGCACCATCACCAACAAGTTGCAACCCTCTGCAACCCTGGTGAACCGCCGGACAGTGGCCGAGACTTGCCCCCGGCGCTGCCCTGCGGGCGGCGTTCGCGGCCTTCAACGGGGCCGAAGAGGCGGGGGTGGTGCCGTGTCGGCGCAGCATCACCCCTGCCGGGCCCGCCGGGGGTTCGGCCGGCGCACTCCGGGGTTGCCGCTTGCGGTGCGTCGGCGGCTGCGGGTGCGTTGTGGCTTGTCGCGCCCCGCGGCGGAGCCGCAAATTCAGCAGGGCCCCGCGCCCCTGAGGAAGTCGTGGTCCCCTGCGTCTCAGGTCACAGGGCGTGCCCGGTTCACCACCGACTTCAGGTCCAGGCCCGTCGGGAGGGTGCCGAAGGATGCGCCTCGGTCGGTGCCCAGGCGGGAGGCGCAGAAGGCGTCGGCCACCTCGGGTGGGGCGTGGCGGACCAGGAGTGAGCCCTGGAGGGCCAGGGCCAGGCGTTCCACCAGGCGGCGGGCCCGGCCCTCGATGTTGTCCAGGTCGGCCAGTTCGGTGAACAGGTCCTTCACGGCGCGGTCGAGGCGGTGGTCGGCGCCGTGGGCGCGGCCGAGCTCCGTGAGGCAGGCGTCCAGCGCGCCGGGCTCGCGCCGCAGTACCCGCAGCACGTCGAGGGCCTGGACGTTCCCGGCGCCCTCCCAGACGGAGTTCAGCGGGGACTCGCGCACCAGCCGGGGCAGCCCCGACTCCTCGACGTACCCGTTGCCGCCCAGGCACTCGGCGGCCTCGACCGCCACCGGCGCGCACCGCTTGGTGATCCAGTACTTGGCGGCCGGCACCGCCAGCCGCAGGAAGGCCCGCTCCTGCTCGCCGCCGTCGTCGTAGGCCGCCGCGAGCCGGAGCGTGAGCGCGGTCGCCGCCTCGGACTCCAGCGCGAGGTCGGCGAGGACGTTGCGCATCAGCGGCTTGTCGATCAGCTTCCCGCCGAAGGCCTCCCGGTGGGCGCAGTGGTGGATCGCCTGGGCCACCGCCTGCCGCATCAGGCCCGCCGAGCCGAGCGCGCAGTCCAGGCGGGTCGCGGCGACCATCTCGATGATGGTGCGCACCCCGCGCCCCTCCTCGCCGACCCGGCGCGCCCAGGTGCCGTCGAACTCGACCTCGGCGGAGGCGTTGGACCGGTTGCCCAGTTTGTCCTTGAGGCGCTGGATGAGGAAGACGTTGCGGTTGCCGTCGGCGAGGACGCGCGGCACCAGGAAACAGGTCAGGCCCTCCGGGGCCTGCGCCAGGACCAGGAAGGCGTCGGACATGGGCGCCGAGCAGAACCACTTGTGCCCGGTCAGCGCGTAGGTGCCGTCCTCGGCGAGCGGGCGGGCCTCGGTGGTGTTCGCCCGTACGTCGCTGCCGCCCTGCTTCTCGGTCATGCCCATGCCGAAAAGGGCCCCGGGCTTCTGCGCGGCGGGCCGCAGCGCCCGGTCATAGACGGTGGACGTCAGGCGGGGCTCCCACTCGGCGGCGAGCGCCGGGTCGGTGCGCAGCGCGGGCACGGCCGCGTGGGTCATCGACAGCGGACAGCAGTTGCCCGCCTCCACCTGCGTCCAGACCAGGAACCCGGCCGCCCGGCGCACATGCCCGGCCGGCCGGTTCCACGCTCCGGTCAGCCCCGCCGACACGCCCTTGCCGAGCAGCCGGTGCCAGGCCGGGTGGAACTCGACCTCGTCGATCCGGTGGCCGTACCGGTCGTGCGTGCGCAGCCGGGGCGGAAACTCGTTCGCCTGCGTCCCCCACTCCTGCAGCTGCGCCGAACCCGAGGCGAGGCCCAGCGTGGACAGCTCCGCGCGCACCTCGTCCAGCACGGCGGGGTCGGTGTGCCGCTCGACCGCCTCCACCAGGGCCCGGTCGGCGCCGAACACGTCGTATCCGGTGAGCGGGGGCGGCTGGTTCGTCACGATATGGGTGGGGTTGCCTGCCATGACTGCGAACCTACCCGGGTCGGAACCGATGCGCGGCCTCCAGAGTGGCACAGCCCGCGCGCGGGCGCGCCGGACGCCCATCACCTGCCCCGGAAGGTGAGGACGGTCCTCCGCGGCGGATACGGTTGGTTCGTGCAGCCAGCAAGTGAAACCCCCGACACGCCGGCCGGTCGGCTCCATCGGGCCAGAGCCCTCTACCGGAACGTCTCCAAGCGCAGGACCGCCTGGCTGTTGCTCAAGGACACCGCCAATTCCTGCATGGAGTACCGCATCCTGGGCCTGGCGGCCGAGGCGGCGTTCTTCACGCTGCTGTCCGTGCCCCCACTGCTGCTCAGCCTCATCGGCCTGCTCGCCTACGTCGACGCCTGGACCGGCGCCGACACCATCCAGAGCCTGGAGAGCAACCTCCTCGAAGCCTCCCGCACCGTGCTCTCCGACAGGGGCGTCCGGGAGATCGCCCAGCCGATCCTGCACGACGTGATGAAGGGCGGCCGGCCCGACGTCATCTCCATAGGCTTCCTGTTCGCGCTGTGGTCCGGCTCGCGCGCGGTGAACGTCTTCATCGACACCATCACCGTCATGTACGGGCTCGACGGCGTCCGGGGCATCGTCAAGACGCGGATGATGTCGTTCCTGCTGTTCATCGTGGCCCTGCTGATCGGCTCGGTGGCGCTGCCGCTGATGGTGGCGGGGCCGGACGCCGTGGTGCGGATCGTGCCGTGGTCGGCGACGCTGGTCCAGGTCCTGTACTGGCCGGTGGTCATCGTCCTGTCGGTCGCCTTCCTGACGACCCTCTACCACGTGTCGGTCCCCGTCCGCTCCCCCTGGATCGAGGACGTGCCGGGCGCCCTGGTCGCCCTGGCCATGTGGGTCCTGGGCAGCTTCCTGCTCCGCATCTACCTCACCAACACCATCGAGGGAGCGACGATCTACGGCTCCCTGGCCGCCGCCGTCGCCGTCCTCCTCTGGATCGGCGTGTCGGCCTTCGCCGTGCTCGTCGGCGCGGCGGTGAACGCCGCCATCGACCGGGTCTGGCCCGCCGCCGCCACGGCCGCCGCCCGCGAGGCGAACGAGCGGCTGCGCGAGGCCCAGGTCGTCGAGTACGTCGCCCGCGCCGCCGCGGCCCGCGAGGCCGACCCCGACGACCCCGACATGCCCTCCGAGTTCCCCGAGCGCTGGTCCCGCTTCCTGCCCCCCGAGGACGTCACGGCCCGCCTCCGCGCCCATGTGCGGAGCACCCACCACGCCCATAAGAACCATGGGGAGCCGACCCACCAGGACAAGTGACGCCGTAGCCTGACTCCCGTGTACGAGGAGTGGGCGGCGCGGCTGGACGGAGCGGTGGTGTGGCGCCGCACTCCGGAGGACCTGGCCGCCCGGCCCGTGCTGCCCGACGGCTGCATGGACCTGCTGTGGAGCGAGGGGCGGCTGCTGGTCGCCGGCCCCGACACCCGCGCGTACGTCCCCGAGGGCCCGCCCCGCTTCTGGGCGGGTGTCCGATTCTTTCCCGGCACCGCGCCCGCCCTGCTCGGCGTACCCGCGCACGAGCTGCGCGACAGCCGGGTGGAGCTGGCCGACCTGTGGCCCGCCGCCCGGGTCCGGCGGCTGCGCGACCGTATCGAGGCGGCGCCCGACCCCGCGACGGCACTGGAGGACATCGCCCTGGACCGGGCGGCGCTCTCCCCGCCCCCCGACCAGCTGCTGCGACGCCTGGTCGAGTGCCTGGACGAGGGCCGCCCGGTGTCCGCGACCGCCGACGAACTCGGCATAGGCGCCCGCCAGTTGCACCGCCGCTGCCTGACGGCATTCGGCTACGGCCCCAAGACACTGGCCCGCATCCTGCGCCTGCGACGGGCGCTGGACCTGGCCCGCTCGGGGGTGCCGTACGCCGAGACCGCGATCCGCGCCGGATACGCCGACCAGCCCCACCTCTCCCGTGACGTACGGGAGCTGGCGGGGCGGACGCTCGGGGAGCTACTCGGCGGGTAGGGGTGCGAACAGGTCGACGCCGTTGCCGTCGGGGTCGTGCACGGTGGCGTACCGCTGCCCCCAGAAGGCGTCCCACGGCTTCAGCTCTCCGTGGTACCCGGCGCCCACCAGGTCCTCGTACAGGGCGTCGACCACGGCGGGCGAGTCGCAGCGGAACGCGAGCCCCACCCGGCCCCCGCCGGCGGGCGGACGCCAGCCGGGGTGGAACGACCTGACGGTCTGCTCGGTGTCCAGCGCGAGCACCAGCCCACCGGGCAACTCGGCCTCGACATGCGGCTGTTCCTCGGCCCCGGCGGGGAAGGCCAGTCCGAGGCGACGGTAGAAGGCGAGCGAGGCGGCCAGATCGGAGGCCACCACGCCGATCACGGCGAATCGTGCGGTCATGGCGTCACCGTAGGCGGGGGAGGGATTCCGGGTCTTGAAGGAATCGGACACCGCACTGGTACGTCCTGTCAGGGGCTCTCCGTGTGCCAGGGAGCGTCGGCGCGGGTTCGGCGTGCTCCGCCGGCCAGGCGGAGTGCGAAGGCGGGCCGGTCGTCGCCCGGCACGGGGCCGAGGTAGTCGTGTCCGGTCATGTGGCACCAGGCCGGCAGGTCGAGCGGGGCGGCGGGGTCGGTGGCGATGACGTGCACGAGTGTGCCCGGCGGTGCGCTGTCGATCTCCTTGCGCAGGCGCAGCAGCAGGGTGACGCAGAGCAGACCGGTGCCGTCGACGGTGAGGTCGGGCTGGTTCACCGGCTGCTCGCGGTGGCGGCGATGGCGGGCAGGATGCCGAGGGCGAGGACGCCGCCGGTGAGGGCGAGGACGGGGTAGCCGGCGGCGGAGACGACGACACCCGAGGCCAGGCCGCCCGTGGCGCCGGCGATGGCGATGGAGACGTCGACCATGCCCTGGGTCCTGGCGCGGGTGGCGAGCGGTACGGCATCGGTGATCATGGCGGTGCCGGAGATGAGGCCGAGGTTCCAGCCGAGGCCGAGCAGGGCGAGCGCGAGGGCGAGCAGGCCGACGGAGTCCGCGGGCGCCGCGGCGGCGGTGATCCCGGCTGCGAGAAGGGTGACGCCGGAGGCGGAGGCGACGGCGATGCGGCCGTATCTGTCGACGAGCCACCCGGTCAGCGGCGAGGGCAGGTACATCGCGCCGACATGGATGGCGATGACCAGGCCGGAGGCTGCGGTGCCGTGACCGTGGTCGTGCAGGTGTATGGGGGTCATCGTCATGATCGAGACCATGACGAGCTGGGTGAGGATCATCGTCAGCGCGCCCGGCATCAGCCCCGGACCGCGCGCCGGTGCCGGGGCCGCCACCCCGGTGTCGTCCATGTCCTTCGCCGCGGCGGCTGCCGCCTGCCGCCGGTCGTCGAGCTCGCGGGCGAGCAGCAGGGGATCGGGGCGCAGCCAGACGGCCAGGACGAGGGCGGCCAGCGCGTAGGCGGTGCCGGAGAGGAGGAACGGCCCGGCCAGGGTCGGGATGCCGAGGCTGTCGGCGAGGTCGCCGGTGGGGGCGGCGAGGTTGGGGCCGACGACGCCGCCGAGGGTGGTGGCGACCAGCACCGTGGACAGGGCGCGGGCTCGGTGGGCGGGAGTGGCGAGGTCGGCTCCGGCGTAACGGGCCTGGAGGTTGGTCGCCGTACCGGCGCCGTAGACGAACAGGGCGATGAACAGCAGGACCGGGTTGTCGGCGACGGCGGCGGCGATCACGCCGGCGCTGCCGACGGCGCCGGTCAGGTACCCGGCGGCCAGGCCCGGGCGGCGGCCCCGGGCCTGGGACAGCCGGCCCACGGCGACGGCGGACAGAGCGGAACCGGCGGTGAACAGGGCGCTGGGCAGGCCCGCGAGATCGGTGGAGCCGAGCATGTCCTGCGCGAGCAGGGCGCCGACGGTGACACCCGCCGCGAGCCCGGCCCCGCTCAGGATCTGGGAGGCGACCAGAACGGCCAGGACGCGGCGCTGGGCCTCGGGCTGCGCGGATATGCCGGAGGCGGTGGCAGGGGCGGTACTCGTCACGAGCGGGCTCTTTCCGTCGAGGTGGCCGGAGTCGAGGTGGCGAAGGTATCCGGCGCCGGGCCGGGGGAGGGAGGGCGAGTCGGGCCGGGTGCGGAGGTCAGGCGGCGTCAAGGGCAGCGGCGACGCCCTGCCGTTCTGGTGCGGACGCGTACCGGCGGGGAGCGGAGGGACCGGGCGAGCCGGACTGCGGTCTCGGGGACGCCGACCGTCAACGCCCCTGCGGCGCAAGGTTGTTGATCGGCTTCGGGGGCAGGCCGTACCGCTCGGTCACCCCAGGCCCCCCGCGTCGACCGGCAGCTCGGCCAAGCGCCATTCGAGCATCCCGTCGTCGAGCCGGATCGCGCGCCGGCCCCGGTCGGTCAGCAGGCGGACCGCGTCATAGGCGAGGACGCAGTACTCGCCGCGGCAGTACACGACGATCTCCGAGTCCTCGGGCAACTCGTTGATGCGGTCGGCGAGTTCCTCGACCGGGATGGAGACGGCGCCGGGGATGTGTCCGGCCAGGTACTCCTCCGCCGGCCGCACGTCCAGCACCACCACGTCCCCGGCCGCGACCCGGGCGCGCAGTTCCCTGCGGGTGACCTCGGGCGCGCCGTCCTCGCCGAGGTAGGCGTCCCGGGCGGCGGGTACGGCGGACTGGTGGCGCTCGGCGACCTTGCGCAGCAGCGCGAACAGCTGGGCCACGTCGTCACCGGCGAGCCGGTAGTGGATGCGCACCCCCTCGCGGCGGGTCGCGACGAACCCGGCCTGCTTGAGCGTCTGCAGGTGGGCCGACGCGGTCGTCAGGTTCAGCCCGGCCGCCTTCGCGAGGGAGTCCACGGACCGCTCGCCCTGGGCGAGCAGATCGAGCAGTTCCAGGCGCTTTCCGCTGGCCAGCGCCTTGCCGCTGGCCGCGAAGGCGTCGTAGAGCTGAGCCTTCGAGGGGGTGGTCGTGGTCTCCGGCATGACATCCTCCATAAATCCATGGAATATCGTAAGGGAAGGGGGACGTCGTGACCACACACCCGTTCACCGCACCTCTTCGGATCCTGGAGGACCGCCGTGGGCTTCGCCGACGATCATCTGATTCCGCTGATCGACCAGGGACTGGGCAACAGCGCCTACCTCGTCGACCTGGGCGACGGTCGCGCCCTGGCGGTGGATGCCGGCCGTGACCTGCGCACCCTGCACGCTGCCGCGGAGCGAAGCGGCCTGACCGTCGCGTACGCGGCCGACACCCACCTGCACGCCGACTTCCTCTCCGGCGCCGTCCAGCTCGGCCACGACCACGGGGCCACCGTGCTCGCCTCCGCTGCCGGCCGCCGCGCCTTCGACCACCAGGGCCTCACCGACGGCGACGAGGTGGACCTGGGCGGGCTCACGCTGCGCGCCCTCGCCACCCCGGGGCACACCGACGAGCACCTGTCCTTCCTGCTCCTGGACGGCGACCGGCAGCTCGGGGTGTTCACCGGCGGCTCGCTGATCGTGAACTCCGCCGCCCGCACCGACCTCCTCGGCCCGGCGTGCACCGAGGAACTGGCCCGCGCCCAGTACCGGTCCCTGCGGCGGCTCGCCCTGCTCCCGGACGAGACCGCCGTGTGGCCCACCCACGGAGCGGGCTCGTTCTGCTCGGCCCCGCCCGGCAGCGCGCGCACCACCACGATCGGGACCGAGAAGCGCGCCAACCCGCTGCTCGCCGCACCCGACGAGGACACCTTCGTCCGGCAGCTGACCGCGAGCCTCGGCACCTACCCCGCGTACTTCGACCGGCTCGCCGAGCTCAACCGCCGCGGCCCCGCCGTCCTGACCGGCGCACCGGACCTGCCCGCGCTCACCATCGCCGAGGTCGGCGCACTGCTCGCCGGCGGCGGTCACGTCGTCGACGTCCGCCCCGCCGCCGACTACGCCCGGGGCCACATCCCGGGCTCCCTCTCCATACCGCTGCGCGACCAGTTCGCCACCTGGCTGGGCTGGCTCCTGCCCGACGACGCCCCGCTCGCCTTCGTCACCGGCGCGGACCAGGACCTCGCCGAGCTGGTCTGGCAGGCGTACAAGATCGGCTACGAGCGGCTCGCCGGACGCCTCGCGGGCGGCATGACCGCCTGGCGGCAGGCCGGCCTGCCCGAGACGGCCACCGCGTTCGTCACCCCCGACCAGGCGCCGGACGTCCCCTACGTCGACGTCCGGCAGGAGGCGGAGTACGTCGCCGGGCACGTCCCCGGCGCCCTCCACCTCGAACTCGGCGCCCTCGCCGCCCACGTGGCCGACGTCCCCCGCGCAGCGGTCGTCGCCTGCGGGCACGGCGAGCGCGCCATGACCGCCGCCAGCGTCCTGGAACGCGCGGGCCACACCGGCCTGACCGTCCTGAACGGCAGCCCCGGCCAGTACGCCGCCGCCCACGGCCGGCACCTCACCGAGGGCGAGGCCCGATGAGCACCATGACCAGCAGCCCGGCCCGGCCCGTCCGGCTCGGACTGCGGGAGAACTGGCTGCAGTTCACCCTGCTCGTCGTCGTCAACATCTGTGTCGGTGGACTCGTCGGTCTGGAACGCACCACCGTCCCGCTGATCGGCAGCCACACCTTCGGCCTCACCAGCGACCTGGCCGTCTTCTCCTTCATCGTCGCCTTCGGCCTGACCAAGGCGCTCACCAACCTCGCCGCCGGTGCGCTCACGGCCCGCTTCCGCCGCAAGCAACTCCTCGTGGCCGGCTGGCTGATCGGCGTACCGGTGCCTTTCGCGCTCGCCTGGGCGCCGTCCTGGGGCTGGATCGTCGCGGCGAACGTACTGCTCGGCCTCAACCAGGGCCTCACCTGGTCGATGACCGTCAACATGAAGATCGACATCGTCGGCCCCGCCCGCCGGGGACTGGCCACCGGCCTGAACGAAGCCGCCGGTTACACCGCGGTCGGCGCCACCGCCCTGCTCACCGGCTACCTCGCCGCCACCCACGGTCTGCGCCCCCTGCCCGAACTCATCGGTATCGTCTTCGTCGCCGCCGGACTCGCCCTCGCCCTGGTCGTGCGCGACACCGCCGCCCATGTCGCCCTCGAACTCGCCCAGCACCCCGATCCGTTGCCCGCCGGTGAGAGCACCGGACCGGCCGCCGTGTTCGCCCGGACCTCCTGGCGCGACCGCTCCCTGCGCGGCGCGAGCCAGGCCGGACTCGTCAACAACCTGAATGACGGCCTCACTTGGGGTGTCTTCCCGCTGCTCTTCACCGACCACGGCCTGGGACTCGCCGCCGTCGGCCTGATCAAGGGCCTCTACCCGATCCTGTGGGGCATCGGCCAGATCCCCACCGGGCACCTCGCCGACCGCATCGGCCGCAAGCCGCTGATCGTCACCGGCATGCTCGTCCAGGCCGGCGGATTCGTCCTCGCCCTCGCCCTGCTGGACACCCCGCTGGCGGCGGGCCTGCTGTCCGCCGTCGCGCTCGGTCTGGGCACCGCGATGGTCTACCCCGCCCTCATCGCCTCCGTCTCCGGCCACGCCCACCCCGCCTGGCGCGCCAACGCCCTTGGCACATACCGGTTCTGGCGTGACATCGGCTATGCCGTCGGCGCCCTGGTGGCCGGCGTTCTCGCCGATGCCTTCGGCCTCGACGCCACCGTCCTGGCCGCCGCGGCCCTCACCGCGGCCTCCGGCCTCCTCGCCGCCCACTGGATCACCGACCGCCCGCGGGTCTGAGGGCTGACCCGCCCAGGTCCCGCAGGGGTTCAGCGGAAGGTCACCGGTCCGTTCGGCGTGTCCACGGTGAAGGAGAGCGCGGACGGGCCCGGTGCCAGGGCGAGTTCGGTGCCGAGGGCCGAGAGCGGCCCGCGGATCTCGTCCGGGTCGGGAGCCGTCGCCGTCACCTCCAGCAGCGGGGTGACCGGCAGCCCCGAGGCGGCCGGGTGCCGGGACTCGCCCCAGTCGATGAGGAACGGGACCAGACCTGAGGGGTGCGCGGTGCCGCCGTCGGTGAGCCGCCAGCGCAGCAGGGTGCCGTCGGGTGTGCGCCGGCTCATCGGGTGCACCGGGCCGGGGTCGTAGCCCCGCACCAGAGCGGCCTCGATTGCCGCGTCCAGGTCGGGCGGGCTGATCGCCCAGGTCACCGTGCGCGGCTCGGCCAGCCGGTCGACGCCGAAGGGCCGCAGCTCCACGGGCTCCGGCTGCTCCGGGTCCGGGCCGATGATCTCCAGATAGCTCCGGCCGCCCAGCCCCACCAGATGGTTCCGTGTGCCCAGCCCGACGTGCACCCCTCCGGGTGCGGGCGTGACCCCGGTCCGCCGGGCGAACTCCGTCACCGTCGCCGACAGGTCGGGCGTGGCGAGGACGAGATGGTCCAGAAGTGCGGGAATGGCCTTCATTCCGGGGGAGGCTACGGTCATCGGCCGCGCGGTTCAAGGGAGTCCGGCACTCCGCCGATCATCCGCCCGCCTGGGCAGGACGGCTCTGTGAGTGACGTTTCTGCGGTGAATCCCATCGCCCATCGGAGTGAGTAAAGCTGGCGTATGGAGAAGGTCATGTGCGTATCTAGAGATGCTCTTGACTTGGCAAAGGGCGTCGAGATGCGGCGGCCCCCCTTCGCCCCGCGTCACCCACCCACAGAGGAGCCGGACCTTGACTTACGGCAAGAAGCTGCGCGACCAGATCGCAAGCCCCGGAACCACACCACTGATCGGCGTGTACGACATGTACTCGGCGTCGATCGCCGCCAAGCACTACGACGGGATGTTCGTCTCGGGCTTCGGCTTCGCGGCCTCGTACTACGGACTGCCGGACATCGGATTCATCGCCTGGCCCGACATGGTGGCCTTCGTCCAGCGACTCCGGGGCGCGTTCCCGAACCACCACCTGCTCGTCGACATCGACGACGGGTACGTCGACCCCGAGGTCGCCTGTCACGTCGTCGAAGGACTCGAACGCATCGGCGCCTCCGGGGTGATCCTGGAGGACCAGAAGCGGCCCCGCCGCTGCGGCCACGCCGACGGCAAGCAGGTGCTGCCGCTGGAGGAGTACCTGGAGAAGCTGGAGAAGGTGCTGGCCACCCGCAAGGACCTGGTCGTCGTCGCCCGTACGGACGCCACCGACGAGCACGACATCCTGCACCGGGCCGAGCGCCTCGCCGCGACCGACGCCGACGTGGTCCTGGTCGACGGCGTGCGCAGCGTCGAGTGGATCGAGCGGATCCGCAAGGTCGTCGGGGACAAACCGCTGCTCTTCAACCAGATCGCCGGCGGCAAGTCGCCCCGCCTGTCCCTCGGCCAACTGTCCGACCTCGGCGTGGACGTCGCCATCTACAGCACCCCGTGCCTGTTCGCCGCCCACGAGGCGATGGACTCGGCGCTCGCCGAACTGAAGGCCGCCGACGGCCGCCTGCCGCACGTGGACCCCGCGAACGGGATCGGTGTGAAGGCCTCCACCACCCTGCTGGAACGCAACATCGACCCCGAGCGGCGCACCCCCGAGGGCGTGGGCGTATGACGGGTGCCGTACCCCGGCTCGGGGCCGCCGCCGCGCTCGCGGCGGCGCTCCTCGGCGCCGGTGCCGTACCGGCGGTCGCGGGCGGGAGCCTGATCACCGTCATCGACCACTCGCATTCCGACTCGATGCTGGAGGTCGACCGTACGGCCAACCTCCAGACCGGCCGCGGCACGGCCGGAAGCGACCACGACGGCAGCGCCGTCGAGGTGGTGAAGGCCCTGGTGGGCGCCGCCGAGGAGGACGAGGAGGACTGAGCACACCACCACTGGGACGGTATGCGGTACGACGGCATGCGGTACGACGGCATGCGTCAGGACGACAGGCGGCCAGGCACCCGTGCGGGGGATGCCCGGTCGCTTCTCGCGTCAGTCCTCGCCGAGATCGAGGCGACCGTTCTCGTCCAGTTCGACGTCCTCCTTCGGGTCGTGCTCGTCCGTGGGGGCGGAGACGGTGGTGCGGTGCTGTGCGGGGGCGACGGTACGGGTCGCGGCCTGGACCGTACCGAGCGCGCTGACCAGGGCGACCGCGGCCACACCAAGGGCCGCAGCGGTGCGTGTGGTGGGGTTCATGCAGGGATGCATGCCCGGTAAACGATCTTGAGCGGGCGGTGGTCACAACCATGCGCCCGAAAGGACGGACACCGTCACACACCCGAACGGCCCAGCGAGGGTTCCGTGCACCGGAATACAGCCGCGGACTGTGATGCTCTGAAGTGAACGGTGCACGAGCACGGCGAAGGGCTGGTGGGCGATGACGGCAGACCAGACGGGCCCCGTGGTCAGAACCCCCCACGGGGCCGTACGCGGCAGGTACGAGCACGGCATCGCAGTGTTCCGGGGCATCCCGTACGCCGCCCCGCCCTTCGGCCCCCGGCGGTTCCGGCCGCCCGAGCCCCCCGAGCCCTGGGACGGAGTGCGCGACGCCGCCGCCTTCGGGCCGACCGCGCCGAAACCGCCGTACTCCGAGGCGTTCGCCCAGTACCTCTCCGACCCGGTCGTCCCCGGCGACGACTGCCTCAACCTCAACGTCTGGACCCCCGAACCGGCCCCCGGCGCCCGGCTCCCCGTCCTGGTCTGGCTGCACGGCGGCGGCCTGACCAGGGGCTCCTCCGCCGTGCCCGTCTACGACGGCCGCACCTTCGCCCGCGACGGCGTCGTCTGTGTCTCGGTCAACTACCGGCTGGGCGTCGAAGGCTACGGACTGTTCCCGGACGCACCCCCCAACCCCGGGCTCCGCGACCAGCTCGCCGCCCTGCGCTGGGTGCACGAGACCATCGGCGCCTTCGGCGGCGACCCGGACCGGATCACCCTGGCCGGGCAGTCGGCCGGCGCCATCAGCACCGGCGCCCTGCTCGCCGCACCCCAGAGCCAGGGCCTGATCCGCCGCACGGTGCTGCAGAGCGGCCCACCGGAGGCGATCGAACGCGACAAGGTACGGCGCATGGTGCGCCGCATGGCGGCCCGGCTCAAGATCCCCGCCACCGCCGCGGCCTTCGCCGCCGTCGACCCCGAACTGCTGCTGCGTACCCAGGCCGAGGCCGGCCGGCTCAGCAGCCCCGTGCTCGGCGGCCCCGCCTTCGGCATCGTCGTGGACGGCGACCTCGTCCCCCGCGACCCCCTCAAAGCCCTCGTCGACGGCGAGGCCGCCCGGGGCGTCGACCTGCTCATGGGCTGGACCCGGGACGAGTACCGGCTCTGGCTGGCCCCCGGCGGACTGCTGGAACACGTCGACCGGCTCGGCCCCGTCGCCCTCGCCGGAGCCATGGCCCGCTGCCACGCCGGTCACGAGATACCCCGGGGCTACCGCGCCCTGCACCCCGACGCCGGCGCCGCCGAGATCGTCGGCCAGATGGTCACCGACCACCTGCTCCGGGTTCCGCTGCACCGGCTCGCCGACGCCCGCCCCGGCACCTCGTACCTCTACGAGTTCGCCTGGCCGTCCCGCCTGCCCGACCTCGGCGCCTGCCACGCCCTGGAGCTGGGCTTCGTCTTCGACACCCGCGGGGAACCGGACGCGGCGAAACTCGCCGGTGAGGGCGCACCCCAGGAGCTGTGCGAGGCGATGCACCAGGCCTGGGTGCGCTTCGTCACGACCGGTGACCCCGGCTGGCAGGCCTGGGATCCCTCCCATCCGGTCCAGGTCTTCGGCGACGGTGTACCGCATATCGCATACGGTCCACGAGATGCCGAATTCAGTCTGTGGTCGACCGCCAACACCATCCCGGAACCGGCATCACCCGCATCCGAGCCGCGTGCCCCCGGCGCCGAACTCGCTGCGGCGATGCGCCGGCTGCGACGCTCGGTGGGGGCACGGTCCCTGCGGCGCTGACCGGCGTACCGCAGACCGGAGACGCTCACATCAGCGCGGCGACCGTCAGCGCGCCGGTGTGATGGTTCACGTCGGTGGCGGCGCGGGCTCAGTCCGCCGTCAGCGTCTGCGCGAGAGCGGTGATCGCCTCCGGCCCCACCCTGCAGCACCCGCCGATCAGCCGCGCGCCCGTGTCCCGCCAGGCCTTGACCTGCTCGGCGTCGAACGTGGTGCGCCCGGTCCAGGTGCGCGCCCGCGCATCCCAGGCCTCACCGCTGTTGGGGTAGACGACGACGGGCTTGCCCGTCACCCGGGCCGCCGTCTCCACCGCGTACTCCACATCCCGTGGGGCGCAGCAGTTCACGCCGACCGCGATCACCTCGTCCACGTCGGCGGCGAGTCCGAACGCTTCCTCCAGGGGCTGCCCGGCGCGAGTGTGCCGACCGTCGACGGTATACGAAAGCCACGCGGGCACCCCCAGCCTGCGTACCGCCCGCAGCAGCGCGGAGGCCTCGTCGGCGTCCGGAACCGTCTCCAGGGCCAGGGCGTCCGGCGCGGCAGCGGCCAGCACCTCGAGCCGCGGCCGGTGGAACCGCTCCAGCTCGGCCACGCTCAGCCCGTAACGCCCCCGGTACTCCGAACCGTCGGCGAGCATCGCCCCGTACGGGCCGACGGAGGCCGCCACCCACAGCGGCCGTACGACACCCGCGGCCCGGGCTCGCCGGCCCGCCTCGCGGGCGAGTTCCACGCTCAGCGCGAGCAGCCGCGCCGCCTCCGCGTGACCGATGCCGCGCCGCGCGAAGCCCTCGAAGGTGGCCTGGTAGCTGGCCGTGATGGCCACGTCCGCGCCCGCCATGAAATAGGCGAGGTGCGCCTCGCTGACCGCCTCGGGCCGCTCGGCGAGCAGCCGCGCCGACCACAGCGCGTCGCTCAGATCGTGCCCGGCCGACTCCAACTGGTTCGACATGCCGCCGTCGAGTACGACCGTCCCGGCAGCGAGGGCGTCGGCCAGGCTGGGAGAGGTGTCGCTGGTCATGTCACGACGCTAGTCGAAGCGGGGCGAGAACGAGCGGGGCCTGCTGTCGCCGGGTCGGCCCGGGCCCGGCGGGGCGACCCTGCCGCGTCGTGCGGCATGGACCCATGACCCCAGAGCCTGCCGTGACCGATCCTGCCCGAATCGCCGCCCTCGTCCGGCACACCGGAGTCCCGCTCCACATCCTCTACGCGCCCGCCGGACCCGGCGTCCCCCAGCTGGCCGACCTCGGGGTGCGCCGCATCAGCCTCGGCTCGCCCTCCTACGCCGACGTCCGCGCACTGGAGCACAGCGTCTCGGAGAGCAAGTCGGCGAATTCCAGCGGGTGTTCCAGGGCGCCGAGATGCCCGCCCGGGAACTCCGCGAAGCCGCCGCCCAGCCGACCGGCGAGGAACTCGGTGGTGCGGTGCAGGAGTTGGCCGCGCGAGCTGGCACCGGCGGCGAGCGTGAGCCTGCCCGCGGGTGCCGTGCGGGCGGGCGCATACGTCGTGAACGGGTGCAGGACGTGGTGCAGGAAGACCCCCATCGGAGTCGCCGACTCGCCCGTGGCGGGCGGCCGTTCGGCTCCGTCGAGCCCCGCGATCAGCTCGGCCCGCAGCCTGGCACCGTCCGGCAGCACGGTCACACACGGCGGCTCGTGCGCGACCACGTGCGCCAGCCGCTCCGGGTGCCGGGCGAGGAGGTCGAGGACCGCGATGCCACCGGCACTGGTCCCGAACACGAACGCCGGCTCGCCCGGCGGCAGGACCGTCTCCAGCACCCGGTGGGCCCCGTCGCTCCAGTCCGCGACCCGCTGGTCGGCGACGGGCTCGCCGAGCCGCCCGTGGGCGAGGCCCAGCGGGTCGTACGTCACCACGGTGAACCGTTCCACCAGCCGCTCGGTCAAGGGCCCGAGCCCCATGGGATGCCCGGCCCCGCCCGGCACGACCAGCAGCACGGGACCGCTGCCCATGACGTCGTACGACACGTCGTGCGCTGCCGGTTCAGTCATCGCTCGTACCCCCCTCGCCCTTCTCTTCCTTGGGCCAGTGCTCAAGGGCGAGGTGCAGGGCGTCGATCGCCTTGTCCCAGGAGGCCTGGACGTCCCGGGCCGCGCCGAACCCGCCCGCCGACTCCAGGGCGCAGTAGCCGTGGAAGGTGCTGCGCAACAGCCGTACGGCGTCCGTCAGATCGGGTTCGGCGAGGCCGTACGCGCGCAGCATGCCGTACGTGATCTCGGCGGTGCGGCGCAGCGCGGGGGCCTCGGCGACCAGGGTCTGGTCGATCCGGATCTGGGTGGCCGCGTACCGGCCCGGATGCTCCAGGGCGTAGGCCCGGTAGGCGCTGGCGTACGCCGCCAGCGCGTCCTTGCCCGCCCGGCCGGCCACGGCCGCCGCGATCCGGTCGATCAGCTCGGCGCCCGCGTGGAACGCGAGCCGGGTGCGCAGGTCCTGGAGACTGCGGACGTGCGAGTACAGGCTCGCGTCCTTCACGCCGAAGCGGCGGGCCAGCGCCGACAGGGTGACCTTCTCGAAGCCCGCCTCGTCCGCGAGTTCGGCGGCGGCAGCGACGACTCGGTCGGCGGTGAGGCCTGCTCGGGCCATGCGCCTTCCCTCCTCGTTTCCTAGTGGTCCTAGGATATTAGCTTGGATGCACAGGAAAGCGGGAGGGGCTCGTCAGAGGATCTTCAGAGGCCTTCATCAGAGGCCTTCATCAGAGGTCTTCAGGGGATCGCTTCCTCCTCCGGGACGACGACCTTGTCGATCATCGCCTGGATCTGCTGCGACGGCAGTGCGACCGCCATGGCCCAGTAGTAGATGACGAGGCTGAAGGCCGCGGTGACGCCGATGTCCCACCACAGCGGGAACCACGGATGCTTCAGCGGACCGAAGTCGCTCAGGTAGACGATCAGGCCCATGCCGACCAGGTAGACGGGCAGCCACTGGGCGGCCCGCAGGTCCAGCTGCGGCTGGATGGGGTTCAACCTGCACACCCGGTTGGCGACCAGGATGACGTACCCGATGAGGATCGCGACACCGAGCTTCCAGTCGGTGGTCCAACCGGACCAGAGGATCAGCAGGTTGGCGACGACGAAGGCCAGCGGCGACATCCAGCTGCCGCCGGGCAGCCGGTAGGGGCGGTCGGCCTCCGGCAGCCGGCGGCGGAACACGCCGAAGGACAGCGGAGCGCCGGCGTACATGAGCACGCTCGCGCTGGTGATCAGCCCGACCAGCGAACGCCAGCTCGGGAACGGCAGGAAGCAGATGCAGCCGATCACGAAGGCCGTGATCAGCCCGACCCAGGGGACACCGCGCCGGTTGGTGGTCTCGAAGACCGTCGGCACATAGCCGTTGCGGCTCAGGCCGTACGACACCCGGGAGGAGCCGGTGATGTAGATCAGGCCCGTGCCGGCGGGCGAGACGACGGCGTCGAGGTAGAGGATCGTGGCCAGCCAGCCCAGGCTGATCAGCGTCGCCAGCTGCGCGAACGGCCCACTCAGGGCGGTGAACGCGGAGTTCGCCCAGTGGGCGCTGATCTGC
Organism: Streptomyces sp. NPDC002671; assembly: GCF_053592475.1. NCBI lineage: Bacteria > Bacillati > Actinomycetota > Actinomycetes > Kitasatosporales > Streptomycetaceae > Streptomyces > Streptomyces sp. NPDC002671. The sequence continues at coordinate 165,140 of NZ_JBSFVU010000001.1, read as the reverse complement.
GAGGCGGGCAGCGCGGCGAGGAAGGTGATCTGGAGCAGCATGTAGATGGCGATGCCGAGCACGATCGACCCGATCACCGCCCGCGGAATGTCCCGCTTGGGGTGCGCGCTCTCGCCCGCGAGCTGGTCGGCCTGCTCGAAGCCCAGCAGCGCGAAGATGATGCCGCTCGTGGACACCGCGGACAGGATGCCCTTGGCGCCGTAGGGGTTGAAGCCTTCGGCCGCCGTGAAGTTGGCCGTGTGGAACTGCGCGAGGGCGAACACGAAGATGGTCAGCAGCGGGATGCCGACCTTCCACCAGGTCGCCGCGCTGTTGGTGCGGGCCAGCAGCCGGATGCTGAGGAAGTTGACCGCGGTGATGACCGCCATCAGGCCGACCGCGACGGCGATCCCCGGTGGCGTCAGCACGTGTTCGCCGCCCTTGATCTTCTCCCAGCCCTTCGCCCAGGAGTAGTGCTGGGCGTACGTGATCATCGCCAGCACCTCGATGGGTGCGACCGTGGCCGCCTGCAGCCAGGAGAACCAGCCGAACGACGCGCCCGCGGCCCCGCCGAACGCGTAGTGCGGGAAGCGGGCGGTACCGCCGGATACCGGATACATGCCGCCCAGCTCGGCGTGCACCAATGCCAGGATCAGGATCGCGAGGCCGCCGATGGCCCACGAGATGATCGCCGCGGGCCCGGCCGCCGCCAGGGCCCCCTGCGCGCCGAACAGCCACCCGGATCCGATGATCGACCCCTCCGAGGCCCAGATGAGCCCGACGAAGCCGATCTCACGCCGCAACCCTGGCCGATGCTCTTTCCTGGCACAGGTCTCTTCCGGCACGGCCATGGCCTACACCCCCAGAAATAGGGCGGTATGTAGGCATATCTTCCCACGGTGTCGCGAACTCGCCAGCCCTGAAGAACCGATGGGGCGCAGCCCCGAGTCGCCGTAGAGTGACCGGCGCGAGCGGGGCGGGAGGGGAGAAAGTGGCGGACGGGACGGACTCGGCCAACTCGAAGGAGTCGACTGGCTCGAAGGAGCCGAAGGAGCCGAAGGACTCGAAGGGCGGGATGCGGCGCGGCGAAGAGATTCGGCCGCCCGGTGGATCCTCCGGATCCTCACGGCCCGTGTGGCGACAGCGCGACTTCGGTGTCTTCTGGGTCGCGCAGACCCTCTCCGTCCTCGGCGACTCCTTCTCCCTGATCGCCCTGCCCCTGCTCGCCCTCGAAGCCACCGGATCCGTGGCACGCATGGGCCAGCTCACCGCCGTCGGCGCGGCGGCCTCCGTCCTCGCCGCCGTCTTCGCCGGAGCCGTCGTCGACCGGGTGGACCGGCGCAGGCTCCTCATCACCTGCGATGTCATCCGTATGGTCCTGTACGGCCTGATCCCGCTCGTGTGGGCCTTCGGCCCCCGCCTCTGGCTGCTGTACGCGGTCCTTCCCGTGTGCGAGGCCGTCGGCATGTTCTTCGCCGTCAGCTACGTCACCGTCGTCCGGGGTCTCGTCGACACCGGTCGGCTCACCGAGGCCAACGGCCGGCTGAACGCCACCGCCGCCGCGGCCGGCGTCCTCGGCCCGGTGTGCGCGGGCCTGGTCGCCGCCTGGACCGGACCGGCCGCCGCCGTCGCCGTCGACGCCGCGAGCTTCGCCGTCTCGGCCGTCTGCATGACGTTCGTACGACTGCGCCCCCGCGCCGCCGACGACCGGCAACCGCCCAAGGACACCACCCTGTGGCAGGACTTCCGCACCGGCGTGGCCTTCCTGTACGCGCACCCCGTCCTGCGCTCGATGACCGTGCTGCTCTTCCTCTTCAGCTTCCTCACCCTCGGCCTGAACGACCTCGTCATCTACCACCTCAAGTACGACCTCGGCCACGACGACGGCACCGTCGGTACGGTCATGGCCGCCGGCGCCGTCGGCACCATCGTGGGTTCCCTGCTCGTCGCCCGCGTCCGCCGCCGGTTCGGCTTCGGACCGACCTGGATCGGCGCGACGGCGGTCTGCGGCCTCGCCTTCGCCGGTCTCGGCCGGATACGCGAGCTGCCCGCGCTCGGCCTGCTCAGCGCCGCCTTCCTGGGCTGCGTCGCCATCGCCGGCACCTGTTCCATGTCCCTGCGTCAGGAGATCACCCCCGAACCCCTCCTCGGCCGGGTCACCTCCGCGTTCTGGACCCTCCAGTACTCCGCCGCCCCTGTCGGTGCCGCCCTGCTCACCCGGACGGCCGAAGCCCACGGCACCACACCGGCGGCCCTCGCAGCGGGCGGCACCTGCGTCCTGATCGCTGCCATCGCGCTCCTGACCCCGATCCGCCGGGCGGGTCGTACCTGACCCGGCCCGGCCCAGGTCACTCGACCTGGGCGCGAGCGCGAAGCCGGCGCCGCCCACCGCCATCAGGGCGTAACTCGCGGCCAGGAGTACCTTGTTGCCGAGAAGACGAAGGAGAACTGCGCCGGCTCGGCCCGCAGGTAGTAGCGAGGCAGCGGGCCGGGTCCGCACGACTGGGAGCCGATGCCGTGCTGGCCGTGGTCGAGGTTGACCCACACCCCTGCGGCGGAGCCGCTGTCGGATGCGGTGCCGGGGGCGAGGTCGGTGCGGTGCGTTGCCGCGTCCAGCTGCTCGGTGGTCCAGCGGCGGGCGGTGAGGAAGAACAACGGGTCGCCCTCGATGCGCAGACCGCCGAGCTCCGCCCAGCGGACGTCGATGCGGGCGCCGTTCTCCTGTGGACGGACGTACGGCGTCTGCATACCGTCTACAGTCGACCGCCAACGGCCGACCGCAGCCGCCGTCCTGGTGTCGGGATACGCCTCACCGGGACCGCCGCCGAACCACCGCACATGGTCGGCCGCGGCCAGTCCGAAGCGGATGCCGAGCCGGGGCAGCGGCACCGTCCAGCCGCCCTCCGGCGTCACGGATACGGTCAGCTGTAGACGATCACCGTCCGCCGTCCAGCGGTATACCGTCGACAGGCCCACGTCCCGGGCCGCCGGCGCCACCCGCGTGCATACGGTCAGCGCGTCCGCGCCCGGCTCGACCGTGTCCAGGCGGTGCCGCATGCGGTGCAGCCCGAGCTTGCGCCACAGCAGGCCGTGGCGGACGTCGGTCTGCCAGGCGGCGCCGTCGTCGTTGTCGGTGGTGGCCCGCCACACGTCCAGGCGCAGACCGGTGACCTCCACGCCGCCGATCGCGCGCAGCGCGCCGGTGCGGGCGTCGAAGGTGGCCGGGCCGAGGGTGATCACCCCGTCGGCACTCGTTGGCGCGGCGGTCGCCGGCACGCCCGGCGCCCGGCGGGCGGACACCGCGAACTGACCCCAGGCGACGACGTGGTCCTTCGGCGCCCACGGGGTGTCGGCGGCGAGCAAGGCCTGCACCGTCCAGTGGGCCTCCCCGGGCGGGGCGGCAGGCGGCGGTTCAGGCAGCTTGACCTCGGCCGACTCGCCGGGGGCGAGTGCGGGCACCGCCAGCGCGCCGGAGTCCACCGTTTCGCCGTCGACCTGGTACGACCAGGTGAACGCGAGCGCCGACAGGTCGGCGAAGTCGTACTTGTTGGTGATCCGGACCGTACTGCCGCTGCCGTCGCCGTCGATGTCGACCGGCTCGATCACCTTCTTGTACTCGACGAGGCCGGGGGAGGGGCTGCGGTCGGGGAAGAGCAGGCCGTCGCAGACGAAGTTGCCGTCGTGCAGCTCCTCGCCGAAGTCGCCGCCGTACGCGTAGCCGTACCGCTCGTCCTCGATGCCGTGGTCGATCCACTCCCAGACGAAGGCGCCCTGCAGCCGGTCGTACGACTCGAACAGCCTCTGGTAGTCGACTAGTCCGCCGGGCCCGTTGCCCATGGCGTGGGCGTACTCGCACAGGATGAAAGGGAGTTGACGGCGCTTATGGGTGCCGCCGTCCAGGCGGCGGCCGATCCGCTCGACCTCGGCGTGGTCGGCGTACATCCGCGAATACACGTCCGTGTCCCGGCAGTTGTGGTCACCCTCGTAGTGCAGGAGCCGCGAGGAGTCCCGGCCACGGATCCACTCGGCCATGGCGGTCAGGCCCCGGCCGGTGCCCGCCTCGTTGCCGAGGGACCAGATCACCACCGACGGGTGGTTCTTGTCCCGCTCGACCATGCGGGCGGCGCGGTCGAGCAGCGCCGGGGTCCAGCGGTCGTCGTCCACCGGGTTGTCCCGCCAGGCCTGTTCGGTGAAACCGTGGGTCTCCAGGTCGCACTCGTCGATCACCCACAGCCCCAGCTCGTCGCACAGGTCGAGGAAGGCCGGGTGGGGCGGGTAGTGGGAGGTGCGGACGGCGTTGATGTTGTGCCGTTTCATCAGCAGCACGTCCTCGCGCATGGTCGCGAGATCCAGCGCGCGGCCCTTGACCAGGTGCCACTCGTGCCGGTTGACGCCCTTGAGCAGGACCTGCCTGCCGTTGACCTTGATCAGGCCGTCGGCGAGTTCGACCGTCCTGAAGCCGATGCGCAGCGGCACCCGCTCGCCCGCGGTGGCCAGCACACCGTCGTACAGCCGCGGCGACTCCGCCGACCACGGCTGAACCGGCACCGTCACCCGCTCGCCCGTGGCGATGTCGACGCCGAGGTCCGGCACGGTCACCCGGCCGGCCACGTCCGAGTCGACGCACAGGGTGCCGATGCCGGTGGTGTGGTCGTACGAGGCGTGCACGAAGTGGTCGAGGACGCTGCCCTCCGGCCGGTGCAGCAGGGTCACGTCACGGAAGATGCCGGGCAGCCACCACTGGTCCTGGTCCTCCAGGTACGAGCCCGCCGACCACTGGTGGACCCGGACCGCCAGTACATTGCCTACAGTCTTCAGCAGACGGTCGACCGCGAACTCGTGCGGCAGCCGCGACCCCTTGAACTCGCCCAGCTCCGTGCCGTTCAGCCACACCCGGGCGCAGGACTCCACCCCGTCGAAGCGCAGCACCGCACCGCCGTCCGCGGGCCAGTTCGCGGGCAGGTCGAAGACGCGCAGATGGTCGCCGGTCGGGTTCTCGGTGGGCACACGCGGCGGGTCGACGGGGAACGGGTAGCGGTGGTTGGTGTAGATCGGGGATCCGAAACGGCCACCGCCCTGGAGGACCCAGTGGCCGGGGACCGAGAGCTCCGCCCAGTCGCCGGCGTCGTACCCCTCCGCCGCGAAGGAGTCGTTCTCGGCGTCGGCCGTCTGCGACAGCCGGAAACGCCAGGTGCCGTTCAGGGACAGGGACTTGGCGTCCGAGGATGCGTACCGGGCGCGGGGCGGCAGGGCCCCGGATCCCGGTGAGACGTCCTCGATGTAGGCGGTGACGGTGCGGGTGGGGAAAGACATAGGTCTCCTGGCTCAGCCCTTGAAGGGAGGTGTATCCCTTCCGTCGTCATGAATGCGCTGCGGTACGGCTCCTTGCGGGGACGGTGCGCTTGCCGGCGCCCTGTCTCTGCCCGACGGACCGCAGCGCGCCCTCCAGCGCGAACGTGGCCGCACCGAGGGACACCGGGTCGGTGGGGATGGGGGAGAGGACGATCTCGGTCGCGGCCAGCGGACGGCGCAGCGCGTGCCGGGCGACGGCCTTCCGGACCTCGTCGAGCAGCGGCCCGCCCAGCCGGGTCGCCACCCAGCTGTTGAGGACGACCACCTCGGGGTTGAGCAGGTTGATCAGATCGGAGATACCGGCGCCCAGGTAACGGGCGGTGTCGCGCAGCACCTTGAGTGCCACCGGATCGCCGGCGGCGACCGCGCGGGCGACCGCGTCGATGGTGGCGGTCTGGTCGCCCGGGTGCAACAGTGGTGACTGCGGGCTGAGTTCGCACAGGTTCTGCATGATGCCGGGCGCGCCGACGTACGTCTCCACGCAGCCATGGTTGCCGCAATGGCACAGCCGGCCGTCCAGCACGAGCGTGGTGTGCCCCCACTCGCCGGCGCTGTTGCTCACGCCCCGGTGCAGCCCGCCGCCCAGTGCCAGGCCGGCGCCGACGCCCGTGCCGAGGTTGACCACCACCGCGTCCCCGCGGCCCCGGGCGGCCCCGAACCACAGCTCGGCGACCGCGCACGCACGCAGCGGATTGTCCAAGTACAGCGGATACGCGATGTGTTCGGCGAGCAGAGCAAGCAACGGCACGTCGTGCCAGTTCCAGTTGGGGGCGAACTCGACGACACCGGAGTCCCGGTCCACCTGGCCCGGCACGCTCACCCCGACACCCAGGACGCGCGCCGCATCCGCCCCGGCCTGCGCGACCACCGAGCCCACGGCGGCGGCCACATGACCGACCACCTGCTCCGGGCGGCTCACCCCGGGCCGCAACTCCTCGTCCGCGCGGGCCAGTACGTTCAGCGCCAGGTCGAACAGCTCGGCGTGGACGTACGTCTCCGCGATGTCGACACCGATCAACGAGCCCCCCGACGCGTTGGCGGCGACCAGTCCCCGGGGGCGGCCTCCTGCCGAGTCCTCGAAGCCGACCTCGGTGATCAGGCGCAGGTCCAGCAGCTCGCCGATGAGCGTGGCGACCGTGGCCAGGCTCAGCCCGGTGGCGGCGGCCAGCTCCTGCCGGGAGGTGGGAGACTCGGCGATGATCTGGCGCAGCACCTCGTAGCGGTTCGCGGTGCGGATGTCACGTGACGTGCGTTTCACGCAGCTACCCATCCCATCCCATCCCATTCCGTCCCGTCTCGTCCCGTCCGTCCAGACCCGACCAGGCCGGGGCGGCACTGGGCACCGGCGCTGGCACTGCGTCAGGCTATGGGCTGCGGGGTCCTTCGACAAGGAGTTACGAAAGGGGCTGTAGAAAGTCATCCGTGTCTCTGAATGCGGATTTCGTTGAGTTAACCTCGTCAGATCTCTGTTTCGGTAAATGGATGGCCCTTGGGTTGCGCTTTCAGTAGCTTCACGCCCATGACGTCACAGCCGCTCCCCGCCCAGCTTCCCCAGACCGACCGCACCCGGCACCGCCGCCTGCGCGAGCAGGGCAGTCTGGAGCGGGCCGAGCTGGAGGCGATTCTCGATGCCGGGTTCGTCTGCCATCTGGGGGTGGTGATCGACGGGCGGCCGGTGGTCGTTCCCACCGTGTACGGGCGGGACGAGCGGTGGCTCTATCTGCACGGGTCCGTGGCGAGCCGCAGTCTTGCCGGGGACGTACCGGTCTGTGTGACCGTCACGCACGTCGACGGGCTCGTGCTCGCGCGGTCCGTGTTCGAGCACGGCGTGAACTACCGCAGCGCCATGATCCACGGCGACGCCCGCAAGGTCACCGACCCCTCGGAGAAGCTGGAGGGGCTGCGCCGGCTCACCGAGCACTCGGCGCCGGGACAGTGGTCGTACGCCCGCAGCCCCAGCCGTAAGGAACTCGCCGCCACCACCCTCCTCGCCCTCTCCCTGGAGGAGGCCTCCGTCAAGATCCGCACCGGCGCGCCCGACGACGGCGACGGGCCCGACGCCTCCCTCGGTCTGTGGGCCGGGGTGCTGCCGCTCACCGCCGTCTGGGGAACGCCCGTGCCCGACCCGGCGCTGCCGCCCGAGACGGCCGTACCGGCGCACATCGCGCGCCGTGCGGGGACCCGGCACGGCTGACCCGGAGGCGGGGGCATACGGTGAGAGCCGTATGCCTGAGCCTGAAGGAGATGTACGGATGGGCAGTCGCACCGCGCTGGTCGAGGATCTGATGGAGCGCTTTCCGCACGTACCGCGGGAGGCCGTCTTCAAGGAAGACCTGCTCCGGGGTGGCGTCGCCTTCGACCAATCCGCCCTGAGTGACAACGAGGACGGAGACGTCAAGCCGAAGTCCTACTTCATCTTCTCCTTCGACCACGGCACCCTGCCCGAGCTGGGCGAGGCCGCGCTGCGCCGGCCGCCGGAGGAGATCATCCTCACCGGCGGGCCGTACGACCTGCGCCGTACCGTCGTCTCCGTGCGGGTGAACCCCGCCTCGCCGTACCGGGTCGCCGCCGATGAGGAGGGGCTGCTCGGGCTGTATCTGGACGGGAAGCGGATTGCCGACGTGGGTGTGCCGCCGATGCCGGAGTACTACCGGCACACCCTCTCCAACGGGAAGTCCGTGATGGAGGTGGCCCCCACCATCCAGTGGGGCTACCTGATCTATCTGACCGTCTTCCGGGTCTGCCAGTACTTCGGCGCCAAGGAGGAGTGCCAGTACTGCGACATCAACCACAACTGGCGCCAGCACAAGGCCGCCGGTCGACCGTATACAGGAGTCAAGGACGTCGACGAGGTCCTCGAGGCCCTGGAGATCATCGACCGGTACGACACCCAGAAGGCCTCAACGGCCTACACCCTCACCGGCGGTGCCATCACCAAGACGGTCGGCGGGCGTGACGAGGCCGACTTCTACGGCCGCTACGCCAAGGCCATCGAGGAGCGCTTCCCGGGCCGTTGGATCGGCAAGGTCGTCGCGCAGGCGCTGCCCAAGGCGGACGTGCAGCGCTTCAAGGACTACGGCGTGCAGATCTACCACCCCAACTTCGAGGTGTGGGACCGCCGGCTGTTCGAGCTGTACTGCCCCGGCAAGGAGCGTTACGTCGGCCGGGACGAGTGGCACCGCCGCATCCTGGACTCGGCCGAGGTGTTCGGCGCGCGCAACGTGATCCCCAACTTCGTGGCGGGCGTGGAGATGGCCGAGCCGTTCGGGTTCACGACGGTGGACGAGGCGATCGCGTCGACCACCGAGGGACTGCGCTTCTTCATGTCGCACGGCATCACGCCCCGCTTCACCACCTGGTGCCCGGAGCCCACCACCCCGCTCGGCAAGGCCAACCCGCAGGGCGCGCCGCTGGAGTACCACATCCGGCTGCTGGAGGCCTACCGTCAGACGATGGACGACTTCGGGCTCTCCTCCCCGCCCGGTTACGGCCCGCCCGGACCCGGCCGCGCGGTCTTCTCCGTCAGCTCCTTCATGGACAGCCTCCCGGCGAACGAAACCGCACCCGCGGAAGAGACGGCAGAGGTGTGACCCGGCGGTGAGTTGATCTGCCGTGAGGCTCCCGGCCTGCACGGCAGACAGCCGGCGGATACCCGGCAGACATCCGCCGGAGGCGGTGTCGGCGCGGACGACCCCGCCCGCGGTGACGACGTCGCACTGGCCGCGGTCGACGCCGCTTTCGCTCCGCTACCGGGCGGCACGCATCTGGTGCGGGGTCGGGAATGCGGGGCGGGGTCCCACACGCCGTCGGGTGTCCGGTCCGGCCTGGACGGTCCGATGCCCGTGCCCATCGCTCTGGTGGGTACGGGGTGGTGCCGTCCGTCGCCGGATCGGGTGCCCGAGGGCGCGTCGTCCGATCGCCACGGCTGCCGCGTCGTGGCGAGTGGTTGTACGGGTCTTGGTGGTGAGGGGCCGTTGCCAGTGCTGGGCGCCCCAGCGGCTGGTGTAGGCGGGGTCGACCGCGACGACGGCGATGTCCTGCTCGGCGGCCATCGCCGTCAGCCGGGCCTTCAGCCGCGCGGTCGGGAAACGGGAGATGAGCCGGCGGAAGCGCTTGTTGCGGCCGTGCTTCTCCCGGGATGTGCCGTCGGTGAAGTCGAGGTCCTCGATCGCGACCGCCGCGGCGCCACAACGGCGGGTGTGGTGCAGCAGCCGGGTCAGGGCGTGCCGGATCTGCGCGTCGCGGTGCGATGCGGTGCCGGACAGGTCGTAGGAGAAGCGCCGGGGTTCGCCGACCGGGTTGCCGTGCACGTCCAGACGCCAGGCGGCGAGGTGGTCGTCGTTCATGTCCAGCGCCACCACACCCCGGGCCAGGGCCGCCTCCAGCGGCAGCACGGGGACAGAAGCTCTCTGCCAGGAGGCGGTCACATACCAGCGGCCCCGCACGGTGTCGTGGTGGATGCGGTAGGCGACCGCCCGGTCGGCGGTGATCCGGTCGAGCGGTCTTCACCGAGAGCTTCACCGCCGGGGTGATGTGCCGCTTCCTGGACCGGCTCGCAGGCCACTTCGACCGCAGCTGGTCAACGCCGATCTCAAGCACAGCCTGCCAAAACAGCACCGGCCCGGAATCAGGCCGAACTTGCCGCCGAGACCCGCCGGTTCTTCCGCAGACGCCAGCGACAGCCACACATCGTCCGGGGCTACTTCGGCGGCCCCGCCGTTCGCTACGTCCCGGACGAGAACCCATTGCGATCGAGCCTTGGGCTTCCTCGGCCCCGACGAATGCACGAGTAAGGGAGCCTTCGCGCCACAGTCAGGCTCGTGCGAAGGCTCCCAGGGCCAAAAAACAGTCCCCGGTAGTGCTGCACGTGTCCTGAAGCTTCAGTCGTCACTGTCGCCTCGGTATCGCGCCGGCTTGCCGGGGGCCTAAACCACATCCTGTCCAAGTCACTCCACCGGTTAGACGTCCTCATCGACTTTGTGGCTCTTTCGGTGTTATGGCCTAGTAATCACAATGCGCCAGATATATCCAATGTCAATAGGTTTTGGGTAAATCTTTCGACCTCCAGGAGGGTTTCGGTCGCGCCGCACCCTTCTATCTGGCGAACCGGCCGGCTCCCGCCGTCGCGCCGGTCCCGGCAAGAGGACCAAGCCGAGTGAGTGAGTGAGCCGGTGCCCAGTCACGCTCGCCCCTTGATACGGGAGCGAGCAGTCCCGTAGCCCGTCTGACCAGCAGGAACCTGCTCCCCCCCGAAATCTTGCCGGAGCGAGAATTCGGTGGCGCCCGAATGCGCGCGCTTCTAGGATGGCTTCACTTCTTGCGGTGGCCGTTGGCCGCCGCTGTCGGCTGAGTGAGGAACGGGAGGTGTGACCGATGGCTGTCTCTGTGGTGGGCGCTGCCCGCAACCAGAAGTTCATCCACTCCACCCCCGTGGCCTCCGGCTGACCTCCTTTCTGCTTCTTCCGCGCCTGCGAGCGCGGGCAGCCGGGGCCGCCCTTGTGAAGGGTTCTCCTTGAATCTCTCTTCTCGTTCGGCGTCTTCGTCCTCGTCGCATCCTCTCGTCCCGTACGGCTGGGACGAGGGTTGGGAGGCGGATTTCGCTCCGTACGACGGTCAGGGTCTCCTGCCCGGTCGTGTCGTGCGCGTCGACCGCGGCCAGTGCGACGTCGTCACCGCGGGCGGGGTCGTCCGCGCCGACACCGCCTTCGTCACCCCGCACGACCCGATGCGGGTCGTGTGCACCGGCGACTGGGTCGCCGTCGAACCCGGCGGCAACCCCCGCTATGTGCGCGCGTATCTGCCGCGCCGCACCGCCTTCGTACGCTCCACCTCCTCCAAGCGGTCCGAGGCGCAGATCCTCGCCGCCAACGTCGACCACGCCGTCGTCGCCGTGTCCCTCGCGGTCGAACTCGACCTCGGCCGCGTCGAACGCTTCCTCGCCCTCGCCTGGGAGTCCGGGGCGCAGCCCGTGGTCGTCCTCACCAAGGCCGACCTCGTGCCCGACCCGGCCACCCTCGCCCACCTCGTCCAGGACGTCGAGACGGTCGCGCCCGGCGTGCCCGTCGTCACGGTCAGCGCCCTGCACGACGACGGGCTCGACGTGCTCGGCGCCCTCGTCGGCTCCGGTACGACCGTGCTGCTCGGGCAGTCCGGCGCCGGCAAGTCCACTCTCGCCAACGCCCTCGTCGGCGAGGACGTCATGGACGTACAGGCCGCACGCGACGTCGACGGGAAGGGACGGCACACCACGACCACCCGCAACCTTCTCGCCCTGCCCGGCGGGGGCGTCCTCATCGACACGCCCGGTCTGCGCGGCGTCGGCCTCTTCGATGCCGAGAGCGGGGTCGGGCAGACCTTCTCCGAGATCCAGGAACTGGCCGAACAGTGCCGGTTCCACGACTGCGCCCACGAGACCGAGCCCGGCTGCGCGGTGCGCTCCGCCATGGAGAGCGGCGAGCTTCCGGTGCGCCGACTGGAGAGCTACCGGAAGCTGGTCCGGGAGAACCAGTGGATCGTGGCCAAGACCGATGCGAGGGTCCGTGCGGAGCTTCGGCGGGATTGGAAGCGGAAGGGAGCCGACGGCAGGGCGGCGATGGAGGCCAAGCGAGGTCGTTTCCAGTAGGTGCCCTGTGCTGGGGGACGAGCCGGCCAGTGCTTGACGGTGCAGCTCAGCTCCACGTCTGATTTCCGCTAGCCCGTCTCTGCCGCCCACCCCCACACTGGAACACGTGATGGAGGAAGACAGCAGGTACGAAGCCGTGCGCAGCCGCGACGGGCGGTTCGACGGGGCGTTCTTCTTCGCCGTCGAGACCACCGGCATCTACTGCCGGCCCAGCTGCCCGGCGGTGACGCCGAAGCGGCGGAACGTGCGGTTCTTCGCCACGGCCGCCGCCGCGCAGGGCTCCGGGTTCCGGGCCTGCCGGCGGTGCCGGCCGGACGCCGCGCCGGGGTCGGCGGAGTGGAACGTGCGCGCGGACGTCGTCGGGCGGGCCATGCGGCTGATCGCGGACGGCGTGGTCGACCGGGAGGGCGTCGCGGGGCTGGCGGCCCGGCTCGGGTACAGCGCCCGGCAGGTGCAGCGGCAGCTGACCGGGGAACTCGGCGCCGGGCCCGTCGCGCTCGCCCGCGCCCAGCGGGCCCACACCGCGCGGACGCTGCTGGAGACCACCGACCTGCCCATCACGCAGATCGCGTTCGCGTCCGGGTTCGCCAGTGTGCGGCAGTTCAACGACACCGTCCGCGAGGTGTACGCGGCCACGCCGACCGAGGTGCGGACCGCCGCGCCCCGCGGCAGGGGCGTCCGCCGGGCCCCCCCGGGCGCGGGCGTCCCGCTGCGGCTGGCCCACCGCGGGCCCTACCAGGCCGCCGCCGTCTTCGACCAGCTGGCGCGGGAGGCCGTGCCCGGCGTCGAGGAGGTGAGCGGCATCCCCGGTGCCCGTACCTACCGGCGCACGCTGCGGCTGCCGTACGGCACCGCGCTCGCCGCCGTCCAGGAGCGCGCCCGCGGGCCGAGGTCGGGCGGCGGTGGCACGCATCCGGGCGGCTGGCTGGAGGCGCGCCTGCACCTCACCGATCCCCGGGACCTGACCACCGCCGTGCAGCGGCTGCGACGGCTGTTCGACCTCGACGCCGACCCGTACGCGGTGGACGAGCGGCTCGCCGCCGACCCGCGGCTCGCCCCGCTGGTCGCCGCCCGGCCCGGACTGCGCTCGCCCGGCGCCGTCGACCCGCTGGAGCCCGTCGCACGGGCCCTGGTGGGGACGACGGACGCCCTGGAGCGGCTCGTACGCCGGTACGGCAAGGCGCTCGACGCGCCCTGCGGGAGCCTTACGCACCTGTTCCCCGAGGCCGCCGTCCTCGCCGAGGCCGAGGCCGGGGCCGGGGCCGGCGCCGGCGCCGAGTCCGGCGGGCCGCTGGGCGCGCTGTCGGCCGCCCTCGCCGACGGGACCGTGCGGCTGGACCCGGGGGTCGACCGGGACGAGGCGCAGGCGGCGCTGCTCGCGCTGCCCGGCATGGACCCGGCCCTCGTCGCCGCGGTGCGCGTACGCGCCCTCGGCGATCCCGACGTCGCGCCGCCCGGCGTGGACGTACCCGACACATGGCGGCCCTGGCGGTCGTACGCGGTCCAGCATCTGCGGGTCGCGGGGGAGTTGAGCGAGTGATGGAGACCATCTACTGGGCACGTGTGGACGCACCGGTCGGGCCGCTGCTGCTCACCGCCGACGCGGACGGCGCGCTGACCTCGCTGTCCGTACCCGGGCAGAAGGGCGGGCGGACCGTCCAGGACGGCTGGTCGCACGACCCCGGGCCGTTCCGGGCGGCCAGGGAGCAGCTCGCCGCCTACTTCGCCGGTGAACTCAAGGAGTTCCAGCTGCCGTTGCGCACCCAGGGCACCGAGTTCCGGGAGCGCGTGTGGAGCGCCCTCGACGCCGTTCCGTACGGCGCCACCACCACCTACGGCGAGATCGCCACGCGAGTCGGCGCCTCCCGGGCCGCCGTTCGGGCGGTCGGCGGGGCGATCGGCGCCAACCCGCTGCTCATCGTCCGCCCCTGTCACCGGGTGATCGGCGCGGACGGCTCCCTGACGGGCTACGCGGGCGGCCTCGACCGGAAGGTGTGGCTGCTGACGCTGGAGGGCGCGCTCGGCGGCTGACGCGAGCCGGCCGTCCTCCGGCCTTGCGCGCCGTGCCGTGGTGACAGCGTGGCAGCACCTTGGCCGGCGACTCCCGCGAGCTGTCGTCGCTGACGCACCGTTGGTCCGAGTGGGGGCGTCGATGGTGCGGCGGGCGCGGTTCGGGCCGCCGGTGTGCCAGCGTCTGCCCTTGGGGGGTCGGGAAGGCGGACACAGGCATGGTCAGGGTCGGGCGACTGCTCTCGGTGGTGCTCCTTGTACTGATGGTCACGGCGCTCGCGACCCCACCGGCCGAACCGTCCCCGTACACGGATCCGGCCCGCTGGACCGGCACCTGGGAGACCGCCCCCACCGGCACCGCCGCCTGCCTGCCCGGTGCCGCCATCCGCAACGTCGTCCACGTCAGTGTCGGCGGCACCGCCCTGCGCGTGCGGCTCAGCAACCGGCTCGGCACCGTGCCCCTGCGGCTCGACGCCGTCACCGTCGCGCTCAGGCGGGTGGCCGGCGCGGACGCCGTGCCCGGCAGCATGCGCGCCGCCGGCTTCCGCGGAGTGCCCACCGTCACCGTCCCGCCCGGCCAGGACACCGTCAGCGACCCGGTGGCGCTGCCCGTGCCGGACGGCGCCGACCTGCTCGTCACCGTCCGCAGCGCCGTCGACTGCGGTCGGGCCACCTACCACCGCGGCGCCCTGCAGACCAGCTACGTGGCCCTCGACGGCGCCGGGCACGCCGGTGACGAGGACGGCACCGCGTACACGCGGCGCACCAGGTCCTGGTACTACGTCACCGGCGTCGACGTGCGGGGCACCGCCGCCGGCAGCGTCGTCGCCTTCGGCGACTCCCTCACCGACGGCAACGGGTCCACCCCCGACACCAACTCCCGATGGCCCGACCGGCTCGCCGCGCTGCTGCACGCGCACCGGCTCGGCGTCCTCAACGCCGGCATCGCCGGGAACCGGCTGCTGCGCGACGACACCGGGACGAGCGCCCTCGCCCGCCTGGACGCCGACGCCCTGGACCGGGCCGGGGTGCGGGTCCTCGTCGTCCTGGAGGGCATCAACGACATCAAGGGCACCCCGCCCGCCACCGACGTCACCGCCTTCGCCGGCGCCTACCGCACCCTCGTCGCCCGCGCCCACGCGCGTGGCATCCGGGTCGTCGGCGTCACCCTCACCCCGTACGGCGGTTTCTCCGCCTACACGGCCGCCGGTGAGTCGGTACGGCAGCAGGTCAACGACTTCATCCGCACCGGCGGCGCCTTCGACGCGGTCGTCGACGCCGACGCCGCCGTACGCGACCCGGCCGTCCCGCAGCGCATTGCGCCCGGCTACGACCCCGGGGACCACCTGCACTTCAACGACGCGGGCATGGCCGCCGTCGCCGACGCCGTCGGTCTCGCGCTCGCAGGCTGAGAGTTCAGCACCCACAGCTTCAGCGCCAGTGGTTCAGCCCCACAGCACCGCGCCGAGCCACGCCCCCGCGATCAGCAGGCAGGCGAACAGTTCGGCCAGCACGCTGGAGCCGCCCGAGCGCATCGCCGTCCGCAGGCCGGCCATCGCCTCGCCGTGCCGGCCGAGACGCAGCCGCTCGTGCAGATAGATCCCCGTCATGAAGCCCGGCACCGCGCCCACCACCGGCAGCAGGAAGAAGCCGAGGAACGCCCCCACGCCCGCGTACACCCCCATCCGGGGGGTGGCGCCGCTGGCGCGCAGCCGGCGCGGCGGCAGCGCCCAGCGCACCACCTGGGACAGCAGCAGCACCGCCGTGGCCCCCACCAGGACGAACCAGGCCACCGGCCGCGGATCCTTCAGCGCCCACCACAGGACCGCGGCCCACACGAGCCACGACCCCGGCACACCGGGCACCAGTACTCCGCACAGGCCGAGCACGATCACCACGCCGACCAGCAGGAGTTCCCACACTCCCATCTGCCCAGAGTGCCGGAGCGGGGGTGAAGACGCAGGTCAAAGACCGGTCAGAGACAGCCCGGTGCCAGGGGTCCGGTTCGCGGGACACCCAGCCCCGCTCGCACGCGTGCCGCGGCGGCCAGCCCGGCCAGCAGGAGCGACAGCGCAGCGCGCGCTCGGTGTCCTGCTCGGACGGCGTCAGGCGCCGCGCCAGATCCGGCACATCGGCGGCGCCCACGGACAGCAGGCCCGGTACGCCGCCTCGTGCGTCTCGTCCAGCCCTGTCGCTGCCAGCCTGGCGGAAACCGGCCACGGCGCAAACCCGCCGCGGCCCGTCATCGCCGTACCGGCCGTTGCTCGTACGGCTGTTCACCTCGTCCCCCGGTACGGCGTTCGAGGCGGGCCGTTGGGCAGGATTTTCCCGATGCCCCGTTTTCCCGCGGCCCGTGCGGTGGACAATTACGGGCATGAGCCAGCAGGGGGGCAGACCCGCGAGCCAAGAGGACGACTGGTGGCGGGAGCTGTACGACGACTCCACCGAGGACACGGGCCCCACGGCGGCGCCCGACTCCGTGGACGACCGCTTCGCCTCGGCGAAAAGCACGATGACGGCACGGGAGGCGCCGGGCGAGCCCGCCGAGCCGATACAGCCCGCGGAACCTGCGGAGCCCGCGGTGCCCTCCGTGCCCGCGCAGCGCGCCCCGGAGCCCGCCCTCGTACCGGCTCCCGAGCAAGCCCCACCAGCTCCTGATCCCACTCCCGCCCCCACGCCCACCCCTGTTCAGGCGTCGCCACTCCTCTCGGCCCCCGACTACGTAGGCTCCGGACCGCCCACCTACGCCCCCGAACCCACCGCGCTCCCGCCCGCCGATCCGGACGAGCTGGGTGAACTGGTCGCCGACACCGTGCTGGACGGGGCCCAGTACGGGGTGTGCACGCTGAGGGCGGTGTCGCTGCGCGGGGACTCGGCGCGCTACCGGGGCGAGCCGCGCCGGGACGCGCTGCTCACCGCACGGTTCGGCACGGGCGAGCAGGCGCTGGTGCTCGTAGCGATGGCGACCGGAGCGCGGGCGACCCCGGGCGCGCACCGGGCGGCGGCCGAGGCGTGCCAATGGATCGGGCGGGCCGTGGGCCGCAGTCACCAGCGGCTGGCCGAGGACATCCGGGCCGCCCGGCGCGGCGACCTGAAGTCGGGTCTGCACCGGCTGACCGACCGCAGTCTCGGCAGGCTCCGGGCGAGCGCCGCCGAGCAGGGCGTCGATCCGGAGGAGTACACGGCGAGCCTGCGCTGCCTGCTGCTGCCCGCCCACCCGGACTGCCGTACCCGCGTGTTCTTCGGCGTCGGCGGCGGCGGACTGTTCCGGCTGAGGGACGGCGAGTGGCAGGACATCGAACCGGACGTGTCGCCGGACGACACCACCGGCGAGGCGGTCCTCGGCTTCGGCTCGCTGCCTGTGGAGACCCCCGAGGGCGACCGCCTCACCATGGACCTCGGCATACCGGCCCCGCCGAGCCCGTTCGAGCCGGCCCCTCCGCCGCCCCGCGCGCCCTTCCGCTTCCGGGCCTCCGTAGGCCGCCCGGGTGACGCGCTGGTGATGTGCAGCGCGGGCCTGGCCGACCCGCTGCGTGGTGAGCCCGAGCTCGGCGCCCACCTGGCGCGGCGCTGGTCCGGCAGCACCCCGCCCGGCCTCGTGGCGTTCCTCGCGGACGCCCAGGCGCGCGTGAAGGGATACGCGGACGACCGTACGGCGGCGGCCGTCTGGGAGGCGTAACCGCGAGCGCTGTGACTGTATGGAGTCATGGCCAAACAGAACGTCGCCGAGCAGTTCGTCGACATCCTCGTGCGCGCCGGCGTGCGCCGCCTCTACGGCGTGGTCGGCGACAGCCTCAACCCGGTCGTGGACGCCGTGCGCCGCAACGCCGCCATCGACTGGATCCACGTACGCCACGAGGAGACCGCCGCCTTCGCGGCCGGTGCCGAGGCGCAGATCACCGGGAAGCTGACCGCCTGCGCCGGTTCCTGCGGGCCGGGCAACCTGCACCTGATCAACGGCCTGTACGACGCCCATCGCTCCATGGCTCCGGTGCTCGCCCTCGCCTCGCACATCCCCTCCAGCGAGATCGGCCTCGGCTACTTCCAGGAGACCCACCCCGACCGGCTGTTCCAGGAGTGCAGCCACTACAGCGAGCTGATCTCCAGCCCGAAGCAGATGCCCCGGCTGCTGCAGACCGCCATCCAGCACGCGGTCGGGCAGAGCGGGGTCAGCGTGGTGTCGCTGCCCGGCGACATCGCCTCCGAGCCCGCCCCGGAGAAGGCCCCGCAGAGCGCCCTCGTCACCTCCCGGCCCAGCGTCCGGCCCGGTGACGCCGAGATCGACCGGCTGGTCGCGATGATCGACGCGGCCGACAAGGTCACCCTGTTCTGCGGCAGCGGCACGGCCGGCGCGCACGCCGAGGTGATGGAGTTCGCCGGGAAGATCAAGTCACCGGTCGGGCACGCGCTGCGCGGCAAGGAGTGGATCCAGTACGACAACCCGTACGACGTCGGCATGAGCGGTCTGCTCGGCTACGGCGCCGCCTACGAGGCCACCCACGAGTGCGATCTGCTGATCCTGCTCGGCACCGACTTCCCGTACAACGCGTTCCTGCCGGACGACGTGCGGATCGCCCAGATCGACGTGCGGCCCGAGGTCCTCGGCCGCCGCTGCCGGCTCGAACTCGCGGTGTGGGGCGATGTGCGCGAGACGCTGCGCTGTCTGATCCCGCGGGTGCGGGAGAAGACCGACCGGCGCTTCCTCGACCGGATGCTGAAGAAGCACGCCGACTCGCTGGAGGGCGTGGTCAAGGCGTATACGAGGAAGGTCGAGAAGCACATCCCGATCCATCCCGAGTACGTGGCCGCCGTACTCGACGAAGTCGCCGACGACGACGCCGTGTTCACGGTCGACACCGGCATGTGCAACGTCTGGGCCGCCCGCTACATCTCGCCCAACGGGCGCCGCCGGATCATCGGTTCGTTCTCGCACGGCTCGATGGCGAACGCGCTGCCCATGGCGATCGGCGCGCAGTTCACCGACCGGGGCCGCCAGGTGGTGTCGATGTCCGGGGACGGTGGATTCGCCATGCTGATGGGCGACTTCCTGACGCTGGTGCAGTACGACCTGCCGGTCAAGATCGTCCTGTTCAACAACTCCTCTCTCAGCATGGTCGAGTTGGAGATGCTGGTCGCCGGACTTCCCTCGTACGGCACCGCGAACACCAACCCCGACTTCGCCGCCGTGGCCCGCGCCTGCGGTGCCTACGGGGTGCGGGTGGAGAAGCCCAAGCAGCTCGCCGGCGCGCTGAAGGACGCTCTCCGGCACAAGGGGCCCGCGCTGGTGGACGTGGTGACCGATCCGAACGCGCTGTCCATCCCGCCGAAGATCAGTGCCGAGATGGTCACCGGGTTCGCGCTGTCCGCCTCGAAGATCGTGCTGGACGGCGGCGTCGGCCGCATGCTCCAGATGGCCCGCTCCAATCTGCGCAACGTCCCCCGGCCCTGAGCCCCGTATGGACCGGACGGCGCGGAACGTCGGTTTCCGGCCAGTTTCCCGTCCCGTGTCGGCAGTCCGACACCCGGTGCCGGAGGCATCGCCCCTGCGTGCCGGGGCGAACGGGTTGCCGTTCGGCGACTCCCCGGTGTCCCACGGCGGTTTCGCCGGGCGCGGCGCGGCCGGGAGGGCGCCGGAGGACCGGCGGTGGGGGGTGTCGAACAGTGGCCGAACAGACGGGCGTGGGCGGGCGGTCAGGAGTGTCCGGGATTCGGCTGGGCAAGGATCCCCGTGAACGTGTTCGACGGAGGGGAAGTTCAGCGGCGTGCGGGCGGGGGTCATGGACAGGCAGGCACGAGGGGGCGGACCCGTGGCCGTCGGGGGCGTCCCGGCGCGGTCGGGGGAGTCGGCACAGGGGGCAGAAGAGGCCGGCGCCGGTGTCGGTGCCGGCACGGAGCGGGCGGGGGCGCACCGGCTCAGGCGCAGGCTGGGGCGGGCCGATCTGAGGGCGGTGCCCGAGGCACGCCGGGAGGTGCGCGAACTGCTGCGGCACTGGGGCAGACCGGGCCGCTCGGAGATCGCCGAACTGCTGACGAGCGAACTCGTCACCAACGCGCTCGTCCACACCGACGACGAAGCCGTCCTGACGGCGGTGGTCGGGCCGGGCGGACTGCGGGTGGAGGTACGGGACTTCATGGCGCGCAGGCCGCATCTGCGCACGCCCGAAGCGGACGGCGACACCCATGGCCGGGGCCTGGTCCTGGTGCAGTCCCTCGCGGACGCGTGGGGTGTACGGCCGCACGGGGTGGGCAAGTCGGTGTGGTTCGAGCTGGGCGTCGAGGCCGCGTGAGCACGGGCGGCAACGGAAAGACGGCCCGGAGCGGCGACGGAAACGGGCCGGGGGCGTGACCCGTACGGTCACGCCCCCGGCCCGTCATGTGCCAAGCGTCCGAAGTATCGGACCCGGCTTACGGCTCAGCCGAACTGCTGCTCCAGGTCCTTCAGTTTGCGCTCCAGGGAGTCCAGTCGCGGCAGGGCCATGGTGTCGTCCTCCGCGGTGAGGTCGACGGTGACCGGGTCAGAGCCGCGGCGAACCGGCTGGAGAGAGGGCCGAGCGCGTACGGGCAGCTGCTCCGCGGTCGATATGGCAGGCTCCGCGGTCGCCTGAGCGGGCCCGCGCTCCACGGCCTGCACCTCCACCTGCCGGCCGCTGTTACGGCCGACGAGACCGCGGTGACCCCGGCTGATGGCCTTCAGCTGGGCGCGCTCCATCCGCTGCTGCTCGCGCCGGCGCTGCCGTGCCTCTTCCTTCTTCCGCGTGTCGTCGCGGACCTCCTCGACCGCCTCGTCGAGGCTGCGCACGCCCTCCAGCAGCATCAGCGACCACGCGGCGTAGGTCTCTCGGGGGGCCCGCAGCCAGCGCACGATACGGATCTGCGGCAGCGGACGCGGCACCAGACCCTGCTCGCGCAGCGCGGCCCGGCGGGTCTGCTTCAACGCCCGGTCGAACAGGACGGCCGCCGACAGGGACATGCCCGAGAAGAACTGCGGGGCGCCCGCGTGCCCGGCACCCCGGGGCGCGTGCACCCAGTTGAACCAGGCCGCCGCCGCGGCGAACATCCACACGAGGATGCGGGAGCCGAGGGCCGCGTCACCGTGGCTGGCCTCGCGTACCGCGAGGACGGAGCAGAACATCGCCGCCCCGTCCAGGCCGAACGGCACCAGATACTGCCAGCCGTCGGTCAGCCCGAGGTTCTGCTCGCCGAAGCCCACCAGGCCGTGGAACGACAGGGCAGCCGCCACCGCCGCACAGCAGAAAAGAAGCACGTAGGAGGCCGTGCCGTAGATGGCCTCCTTGCGCCTGCGGCGCTCCTCGCTGCGCTCCCACGAGTCCTCCGCGCTCGCGTTCTCCCTGGAGGAGCGCTTGCCGCGCGCGAGCACCGCCACCGCCGCCAGCATGCCCAGGAGCAGTACGGCGCCCGGAAGCAGCCAGTTCAGCGATATGTCGGTCAGTCTCATCAGGGGTCCCTTGCATTGGGATAGGGCGTAACGCCCGCCATAGTGGCCCACTCCCGAGGGCCCTCAGGGGGTTTCGGGGCAAGAGGCCGCCAAGGAAGTGCAAGGGGATGCCCAGGACGGCGTTCTGCTCGAACTGCCGCATGAGGGGCGGGAGTTGAGTTCGAATAAGACTACCCGTACGGATGGTTCCTCGGAAAGTTCCCGTGATGAGTGAGGGAGGCGTGAATTACCTGTCCGGGGCGGGCGGTCCGATCGAGATGATCTTAGTGGACGCCGGGAGATGGGAAAACGACCTAGATAGGTAAGCCTAACCTTACGAATTCGGTTCGGAGTTTGAACTACCGGCTGGTACGCCTAAGGTGCTTGACGGACAGGAGACAACCCTCGTTAATGACCCAAGTGCCGACAAGCCGCCAGGAGGACCCCGTGAAGCAGGGCGCGCAGGGCCTTCCCGCCGCCGTGTGGGGCGCGCGTGGTGAGCACACGCACAGTGAGCGGACGGTTCCGCAGCAGCGTCCCGCCGTGCAGCGCACCTCCGTGCGCGGGCAGATTCTGGACGCGCTGCGTACGGCCCTGGTCGCCGGCGAGCTGCGCCCCGGCGAGGTCTACTCGGCGCCGGTGCTCGGGGAGCGCTTCGGGGTCTCCGCGACTCCCGTGCGGGAGGCCATGCAGCAGCTGGCCCTGGAGGGCGCCGTCGAGGTCGTGCCCAACCGTGGCTTCCGGGTCGTCGAGCGGGGCGCGCACGAGCTGGCCGAGCTGGCGGAGGTGCGGGCGCTGATCGAGGTGCCGGTGGTGCTGCGGCTCGCCCGTACGGTGGCCGTCGAGCGGTGGGCCGAGCTCCGGCCGCTCGCGGAGGAGACGGTGCGCGCGGCGGCCACCGGCTGCGCGGCGACGTACGCGGAGTCCGACCGGGCCTTCCACCGGGCGCTGCTGTCCCTGTCGGGCAACGGGCAGCTGGTCCAGATCGCGGAGGATCTGCACCGGCGGGCGCAGCTGCCGCTGGTCGGGGGGCCGGTGCGGCAGCGGAGGGCGGACCTTGTGGCGGACGCGGCGGAGCATACGGCGCTGTTGGATGCCCTGATCGCTCGTGACTTCGATGTGGTGCGGCGACTGGTGGGGGAGCACTTCGCGGGCGCGAGCTGATCGGTTGCCCTGCGGCACGACTGCCCGCAGCCACGGTGACACCCCGCCTACGCCGTAGCCACCCCCGGCGCCGGCGGTGTCAGCTGTCGGGCCAGCCACGTCGGTACACCGCCGAGCAGTCGGAACAAGCGGCGGGCCTCCTCCCGCAGCCGGGACGCCTCCGGCTCGGATTCGGCGTCTGCGAGTGAGGCCAGGGCGGGGGCCGTACCCACCAAGTAGCCCAGCTCCTCCCTGATGCGCAGGGATTCGGCGAAGCCGTGGCGGGCCTCTGCCAACTCACCGTCCCGCAGGGCGAGTCCGGCCAGGTGGCGCCAGGTGAAGGACAGGAGCAGCGGGTCGGCGTGGGCGGTGGCGCCCGCGTGGGCGCGGCGGTAGGCCGCGCGGGCCGCCTGGGGGGAGCGGGTCAGGTTCTCCGCGAGCAGGCCCCGGCGGAAGTCCAGCAGGGAACGGTCCGGCGCCCCCGGAGGGATCAGCGCCGCCGCCCGGCCCAGCGCGGCCCGCGCCTCGTCCGCCCGGTCCCGTACGCCGTGCAGCGTGGCCGCGTAGGCCAGCTGGCCGCGTTCGCAGGCCGCCGCGCCCCGCTCCTCGTCGCTGTGGGCCAGCGCCTCGGCCACGCGCAGGGCGTCCTCGGCCTCCGCCCAGCCGTGCTCCGTGTACAGGCACCGCTCCACCAGCAGCACGGCCCGTTGCAGCGCCGAGGCAGGGGTGTCGGGCGGCAGCAGGGCCGCCGCGTCGACCCAGCAGGCCCGCGAGCGCAAGCGCCATACCGCGGTCTGGAGCGGATCGTCAGCCGAGGTCGTTCCGTCACCAGACATGGCGGAATGCGCCACGTTGCCCTCCCCGAGCACGCCATCGAGCTGTTGAGTGGTGGCGGCATTCCAGCACCAATCTCCGCGCGGGGCCAAGAGGCTGGGTGAAAGATTTCACAAAGTGACGTGAGGTTGGCGTGACTTGCTTTGGGTGCCACGCACCCCCGTGACCTCAGCTCATGCGCAGCGCGAGGAAGAAGTCGAGCTTGTCCTCCAGGCGCGAAAGGTCCCGTCCCGTCAACTGCTCGATCCGGCCCACCCGGTAGCGCAGCGTGTTGACGTGCAGGTGGAGGCGGGTGGCGCAGCGGGTCCAGGAGCCGTCGCAGTCCAGGAACGCCTCCAGGGTGGGGATCAGCTCCGCGCGGTGGCGGCGGTCGTAGTCCGTCAGGGGGTCGAGGAGGCGCGCGGTGAACGCGCGGCGGACGTCGTCGGGGACGAACGGCAGCAGCAGGACGTGGCTGGCCAGTTCCTGGTGGCCGGCCGCGCAGACCCGGCCGGGGCGGGCCGCGGCCACCCGGCGGGCGTGCCGGGCCTCCTCCAGCGCGCCGCGCAGCCCCTCCGCGGAGTGCACGGCCGCGCTGACGCCGAGGGTCAGCCGCCCGTCGTCGTTCAGGCCCGCCGAAAGCGACTCCCGCACCGCCTGGAGCAGGGAGTCGGCGAGCAGGCCCCGCTCGGAACCGTCGTGCTCGGTGGACATCGCGGGCAGCGGGACGAGCGCGATCGCCTCGTCGCCGGTGTGTGCGACGGCGATCCGGTCGGACGGCTCGGGGCCGGTGGCCAGCGGGTCGACCAGGACCTCCTCCAGCAGCGACTGGGCGACCGGGCCGCCCTCGACCTCGCCGCCCTCCCACTCGACCCGGGCCACGACCACCTGCCAGTGCGGGGCGGCGCCGAGGCCGGGCAGCAGCACCGGCGCGGCGACCCTGAGGCGCGCGGCGATCTCGGCGGGCGCGGCGCCCGTCTGCACCAGCTCCAGCACCTCCTGCGCGAGCCGGCGCCGCACGGTGCGCGCCGCGTCCCTGCGGTCCCGCTCGACGGCGATCAGCTGGGTGACGCCCTGGAGCAGGTCGAGACGCTCCTCCGGCCAGTCCCCGGCGTCCGCCTCGACGGCCAGCAGCCAGTCCGACAGCACCGACTCGCGCACGTCACGGGCGGCCTGCGGGGAGCGGCCGGTGGAGCGGATCGGGAAGAGGGAGTACGTCGCCCCGCCGAGCAGCACCCGGTGCGGTCCGCGCCGGCCGGTGCGGGCGGCGGCCAGGTGTTCGGCGGCGAGCTTCGCGCAGGTCTCCGGGGGCAGCGCCGGACCCGCCTCCTTGGAACCCGCGATGAGGCGGCCGGTGGGGGAGAGCACCCAGGCGCGCAGGTCCAGGTCGGTGCCGAGCAGGTCCAGGACCACGTCCGGGCCGCCGCCCGCCGGGCCCGAGGTCATCATCCGCCGGTGCCGGTCCACCACGGCCGCGAGGTCTCCGGCCCGCTCACCGGAGACCTGCCGGACCACGTGCTCGGTGATCGTCGCGAACGCCACCGACTCGTGCACCGCGAACAGCGGCAGCCGGTGCCGCGCGCAGGCCAGCACCAGGTCCTCCGGCACATCGCCCAGCTCGGCCTCACCGGCCGCGAGGGCCGCCACCCCGGCCTGCACGAGGAGCCGTACGAACGGCTCGGAGTCGTCCGCGTCCCGGCGCCAGGCCAGGCCCGTCAGCACCAGTTCGCCGCCGGAGAGGTAGCGGCTCGGGTCGCGCAGGTCGGTCGTCATGACCCCGCGCACGGTGCGGTCCAGCTCGTCCTCGCCGCCGAGCAGCCGCAGGCCCAGCGCATCGGTGTCCAGCAGTGCGCGCAGCCGCATCTCGTCGCCGCCGTTCTTTGTCTCGAAACCTACGATGAATCTCGGTGGGGGACAGGAAAGGGGTCCGGTGCAGGGGCGCACGGGCCGTCCTGCGAGGTCGCCGGGCTGTTTCCTGTGTTTCCCCGGGAAAACGGAGAGGTTACCGATGACCTCTGTTCATACGAATCTACAAGACGATCGCCCTGGCCAGCCAACTCCTTCATGGTTTCGGTGACTGACCACGCCGGAGTACGGGGCGGTGTACTTGCTCCACTCCGCGTTAACAGGACATGAACGAGCCGGGCCCGCCGCACACGGATTGGCTCAATCTGAACGACCCAGACGAAGAAGAGAGCCGGTCATGGACTTCCTTCGCCCCGCCAGCTGGGAGGAGGCGCTCGCCGCGAAGGCCGAGCACCCCACCGCTGTGCCGATTGCGGGTGGCACCGATGTGATGGTCGAGATCAACTTCGACCACCGCCGGCCCGAGTACCTCCTCGACCTCAACCGCATCGGCGACCTCTACGAGTGGGAGGTCGGCGAGGACACCGTACGGCTCGGTGCTTCCGTCCCGTACACCAGGATCATGGAAGATCTCCGTGCCGAGCTGCCGGGCCTCGCGCTCGCCTCGCACACGGTCGCCTCCCCGCAGATCCGCAACCGCGGCGGCGTCGGCGGCAACCTCGGCACGGCCTCGCCCGCCGGTGACGCCCACCCGGCCCTGCTCGCGTCCGGCGCGGAGGTCGAGGTGGCGTCGGCGGCCCGCGGCACCCGGCTCATCCCGATCGACGAGTTCTACACCGGCGTCAAGCGCAACGCGCTCCAGCCCGACGAGCTGATCCGCGCCGTGCACGTGAAGAAGGCGGACGGACCGCAGCAGTACTCGAAGGTCGGCACCCGCAACGCCATGGTCATCGCCGTCTGCGCGTTCGGGCTCGCCCTGCACCCCGAGACCCGCACGGTCCGCACCGGCATCGGCTCCGCCGCCCCGACCCCCGTGCGGGCCAAGGCCGCCGAGGACTTCCTGAACGCAGCCCTGGAAGAGGGCGGCTTCTGGGACAACGGAAAGATCATCACCCCGTCGGTCGCCAAGCAGTTCGCGGACCTGTGCTCCGCCGCCTGCAACCCGATCGACGACGTCCGGGGCACCGCGAGCTACCGCCGCCACGCGGTCGGCGTGATGGCCCGCCGGACGCTCACCTGGACCTGGGAGTCGTACCGCGGCGCCCGCCGCGCATCTGAGGGAGCTGCGTAATGCGCGTCAACTTCACCGTGAACGGACGTCCGCAGGAGGCCGACGACGTCTGGGAGGGCGAGTCCCTGCTGTACGTCCTGCGCGAGCGCCTCGGCCTGCCCGGCTCCAAGAACGCCTGCGAGCAGGGCGAGTGCGGCTCCTGCACCGTGCGCCTGGACGGCGTCCCGGTCTGTTCCTGCCTGGTCGCGGCCGGCCAGGTCGAGGGCCGCGAGGTCGTGACCGTGGAGGGCCTCGCGGACTACGCCAAGCAGCGCTCCGAGAGCGGCTGCGCGACCGGCGCCTGCGGAACGTCCCTCCAGGACGCCCAGCACTGGCAGGCCAAGGGCACCGACTCCCAGACCGGCGAGGGCACCGGCTCATCCCCGCGCGCGGCGCTCTCTCCCATCCAGCAGGCGTTCATCGACGCCGGCGCCGTCCAGTGCGGCTTCTGCACCCCGGGTCTGCTCGTCGCCGCCGACGAGATGCTGGAGAACAACCCGAACCCGAGCGACGCGGACATCCGCGAGGCCCTGTCGGGCAACCTGTGCCGCTGCACGGGCTACGAGAAGATCATGGACGCGGTGCGCCTCGCCGCGGCCCGCCAGTCCGAGGGGGTCTGAGCATGCCGACCAACGGCGCTCCCACGAAGATCACGCAGGGTTCGCAGACCAAGGGCGGCATCGGCGAGTCCACGCTCCGCCCGGACGGCACCCTCAAGGTCACCGGTGAGTTCGCGTACTCGTCCGACATGTGGCACGAGGACATGCTGTGGGGCCAGATCCTGCGCTCCACCGTCGCGCACGCCGAGATCGTCTCGATCGACACGGGCGAAGCCCTCGCGACGCCGGGCGTCTACGCCGTCATGACGTACGACGACCTGCCCACCGAGGTGAAGAACTACGGCCTGGAGATCCAGGACACCCCGGTCCTCGCGCACGGCAAGGTACGCCACCACGGCGAGCCCGTCGCGATCGTCGCCGCCGACCACCCGGAGACGGCCCGCCGCGCCGCCGCCAAGATCAAGGTGGAGTACAAGGAGCTGCCCGTCATCACCGACGAGGCCTCCGCGACCGCGCCCGACGCGATCCTCGTCCACGAGGGCCGCGACGACCACCACATCGGCCACGTCCCGCACCCGAACATCGTCCACCGCCAGCCGATCGTCCGCGGCAACGTGGAGGAGGCGCGCAAGCGGGCCGACGTGATCGTCGAGGGCGAGTACACCTTCGGCATGCAGGACCAGGCCTTCCTCGGCCCCGAGTCCGGCCTCGCCGTGCCCGAGGAGGACGGCGGCGTCCACCTCTACATCGCCACCCAGTGGCTCCACTCCGACCTGCGCCAGATCGCGCCCGTCCTCGGCCTGCCCGAGGAGAAGGTGCGCATGACGCTGGCCGGCGTCGGCGGCGCCTTCGGCGGTCGCGAGGACCTGTCGATGCAGATCCACGCCTGCCTGCTGGCGCTGCGCACCGGCAAGCCGGTGAAGATCGTCTACAACCGGTTCGAGTCCTTCTTCGGACACGTCCACCGGCACCCGGCCAAGCTCTACTACGAGCACGGCGCCACCAAGGACGGCAAGCTCACGCACCTGAAGTGCAGGATCGTCCTGGACGGCGGCGCCTACGCCTCCGCCTCCCCGGCGGTCGTCGGCAACGCCTCCTCGCTCTCCGTCGGTCCGTACGTCGTCGACGACGTCGACATCGAGGCCATCGCCCTCTACACCAACAACCCGCCCTGCGGCGCCATGCGCGGCTTCGGCGCGGTCCAGGCGTGCTTCGCCTACGAGGCGCAGATGGACAAGCTGGCGAAGGCACTCGGCATGGACCCGGTGGAGTTCCGCCGGCTGAACGCCATGGAGCAGGGGACCATCATGCCGACCGGGCAGCCGGTCGACTCCCCGGCCCCGGTCGCCGAACTCCTGCGCCGCATCAAGGCGATGCCACTGCCGCCCGAGCGCCAGTGGGAGTCCAGCGAGGGCGCCGACGTACGGCAGCTGCCCGGCGGCCTGTCCAACACCACGCACGGCGAAGGCGTCGTACGCGGGATCGGCTACGCGGTCGGCATCAAGAACGTCGGCTTCTCCGAGGGCTTCGACGACTACTCCACCGCCAAGGTACGCATGGAGGTCATAGGCGGCGAGCCGGTCGCCACCGTGCACACCGCGATGGCGGAGGTCGGCCAGGGCGGTGTCACCGTCCACGCGCAGATCGCCCGCACCGAGCTCGGCGTCACCCAGGTGACCATCCACCCGGCCGACACCCAGGTGGGCAGCGCCGGTTCGACCTCGGCCTCCCGGCAGACGTACGTCACCGGCGGCGCCGTCAAGAACGCCTGCGAACTCGTCCGGGAGCGGGTCCTGGAGCTGGGCCGGCGCAAGTTCGGCACCTACCACCCGGCCTGGGCCACGGCCGAACTCCTGCTGGAGGGCGGCAAGGTGGTGACCGACGGCGGCGAGGTCCTCGGCGACCTGGTCGACGTCCTCGGCGACGAGGCCGTCGAGATCGAGGCGGAGTGGCGGCACCGGCCGACCGAGGCCTTCGACCTGGTCACCGGCCAGGGCAACGGCCACGTCCAGTACTCCTTCGCCGCGCACCGCGCCGTCGTCGAGGTCGACACCGAACTCGGCCTGGTCAAGGTGATCGAGCTGGCCTGCGCCCAGGACGTCGGCAAGGCGCTGAACCCGCTCTCCGTCATCGGCCAGATCCAGGGCGGCACCACCCAGGGCCTGGGCGTGGCGGTGATGGAGGAGATCATCGTCGACCCGAAGACCGCCAAGGTCAGGAACCCCTCCTTCACGGACTACCTGATCCCCACGATTCTCGACACGCCGACCATCCCGGTCGACGTGCTCGAACTCGCCGACGAGCACGCCCCGTACGGGCTGCGCGGCATCGGCGAGGCCCCGACCCTGTCGTCCACCCCGGCCGTCCTCGCGGCGATCCGGAACGCGACGGGACTGGAGCTCAACCGCACTCCGGTACGGCCCGAGCACCTCACGGGAACCGCGTAACACCCCAGCTCTCCGGGCGGCGTGAGGGAACGTCACACACTCCGCCGCGCCGCCCGGAGGAACCCCCTTTGAGTTCCGCACCGCTCGCGGTCCTTGAAGTACCAGGAAATTCGTTCGTCTCGGGCCGTCCCCCGGGTCGTCCATTCCCAAATCCCGTGGCCGGTTAGGGCGGTTGCACGGGTGCCCCTGTGAACCTTGGGAGATGGCACCATGACCCAGCAGTCAGTGGAGCCGAGGACCGCAAGCGACGACGCCGGCGATGGCAGCCGCGTCCCCGCAGGTCGGTCCTGGCTCGACCGGTACTTCCACATATCCCTCAGAGGATCCACGGTCGCGCGTGAGGTGCGCGGCGGCATCACCACCTTCATGGCGATGGCCTACATCCTCCTGCTCAACCCGCTCATCCTGTCCGGCAAGGACGTGCACCACGACACGCTCGGGCAGAAGGCGCTCATCACCGCGACGGCGCTCGCGGCGGCCTTCACCACGCTCGTGATGGGCTTCATCGGCAAGGTCCCCCTCGCGCTCGCCGCCGGCCTCTCCGTCTCCGGCGTGCTGTCCTCGCAGGTCGCCCCGCAGATGACCTGGCCGCAGGCCATGGGCATGTGCGTGATGTACGGCGTGGTCATCATGCTGCTGGTCGTCACCGGCCTACGCGAGATGATCATGAACGCGATCCCGCTCGCGCTCAAGCACGGCATCACCATGGGCATCGGCCTGTTCATCGCGTTCATCGGTCTCTACAAGTCCGGCTTCGTGCACAAGGGTGAGGCGACCCCGGTCAGCCTCGGCCCCGCGGGCCAGCTCACCGGCTGGCCGGTGCTGCTCTTCGCCGGCACCCTGCTGCTGATCTTCATGCTCCAGGCCCGGAACGTCCCCGGCGCCATCCTGATCGGCATCGTCTCCGGCACCGTCGTCGCCGCCGTCCTCAACGGCGCCGGCGTCATCGACCCCGACCAGTGGGCCAGCGGCGCCCCCGAACTGCACGGCAGCGCGGTCTCGATGCCCGACTTCTCGCTCTTCGGACACGTCGAGTTCGGCGGCTGGGGCAAGGTCGGCGCGATGACCGTCGGCATGATTGTCTTCACACTCGTGCTCGCCGGGTTCTTCGACGCCATGGCCACCATCATCGGCGTCGGCACCGAGGCCGAGCTGGCCGACGACAAGGGCCGGATGCCCGGCCTGTCCAAGGCGCTGTTCATCGACGGCGCCGGCGGCGCGATCGGCGGCCTCGCGGGCGGCTCCGGCCAGACCGTCTTCATCGAGTCCGCCACCGGCGTCGGCGAAGGCGCCCGCACCGGTCTCGCCTCGGTCGTCACGGGTCTGCTGTTCGCGGCCGGCCTGTTCTTCACCCCGCTGACCGCGGTCGTCCCGCCGGAGGTCGCCTCCGCGGCCCTCGTCGTCATCGGCGCCATGATGATGATGAACGCCCGGCACGTGGACTGGGCCGACCGGGCCACCGCGATCCCCGTCTTCCTGACCGTCGTCCTGATGCCGTTCACGTACACCATCACCACCGGTGTCGCCGCGGGCGTCATCTCCTACGTGGCCATCAAGGTGGCCCAGGGCAAGGCCCGTGAGATCGGCGCATTCATGTGGGGTCTGACGGTCATCTTTTTGATCTACTTCGCACTCCATCCCATCGAGGCCTGGCTCGGCGTGAAGTAGCCGGACCGGTCAACGCCTCTTGCACGTAACCCCGTTAGGAGACCGAGAGATGCTGGACATCGCCGAGGAGCTGAACCGGTGGGTCGAGCAGGGCCGTGACTTCGCCGTCGCCACCGTGGTGGCCGTCGGCGGCAGCGCTCCGCGCCAGCCCGGCGCCGCCCTCGCGGTGGACGCCGACGGCACGGCCATCGGCTCGGTCTCCGGCGGGTGCGTGGAGGGGGCCGTGTACGAGCTGTGCCGGCAGGCGCTGGAGGACGGGGAGACCGTCCTCGAACGCTTCGGGTACAGCGACGAGGACGCGTTCGCCGTCGGCCTGACCTGTGGCGGCATCATCGACATCCTGGTCACCCCGGTCCGGGCGGACGGTCCCGCCCGGCCGGTGCTCGCAACCGCGCTGGCCGCCGCCGCCCATGGACAGGCGGCGGCGGTCGCGCGGATCGTCTCGGGCCCCGCCGAACTCATGGGCCGCGCCCTCCTGGTCCGCCCCGACGGCTCCCCCGAGGACTCCTACGACGGAGGCTTCGGCGCCCACCCCGAGCTGGACCGCACCGTCGCCGCCGAGGCCGCCGCCTTCCTGGATGCCGGCCGCACGGGCACCCTGGAGCTCGGCGAGCAGGGCTCGCGCTGCGGCGCGCCCCTCACCGTGCTGGTCGAGTCCTCCGTCCCCGCCCCCCGCATGATCGTCTTCGGCGCGATCGACTTCGCCTCGGCGCTGGTCCGCGTCGGCAAGTTCCTGAACTACCACGTCACGGTGTGCGACGCCCGGCCCGTCTTCGCCACCAAGACCCGCTTCCCCGAGGCCGACGAGATCGTCGTCGAGTGGCCCCACAAGTACCTGGAACGCACCGAGGTCGACGGCCGCACCGTCCTGTGCGTCCTCACCCACGACGCCAAGTTCGACGTACCCCTGCTCCGGCTCGCCCTGCGCCTCCCGGTCTCCTACGTGGGTGCGATGGGCTCCCGGCGCACCCATCTCGACCGCAACCAGCGCCTGCGCGAGGTCGGCGTCACCGAGCTGGAGCTGGCCCGGCTGCGCTCCCCGATCGGCCTGGACCTCGGCGCCCGTACGCCGGAGGAGACGGCCCTGTCGATCGCCGCGGAGATCGTCGCGGCCCGGCGGGGCGGCAGCGGGGCGTCGCTGACCGGCGCGCACACCCCGATCCACCACGAGACGGCGGCTCAGCCGGTGGGGCGGATCGGGTCGGTGGCCTGAGAAAAACGGCTTGCCCGGCGGTGGCGGCCCTGTGCTTGCATGAGCCCATGGTGTCCATCGACCGGCTGCTCGCCTTCGCGGCCCTGTCCTCCCTGCTGATCGTGATCCCCGGCCCCAGCGTGCTCTTCGTGGTGGGGCGGGCGCTGGCCCACGGGCGGCGCGCCGCGCTGACCACCGTCGTCGGCAACACGATCGGCGCCTACACGCTCGTCGCGGCCGTGGCCCTCGGCATCGGCTCGGTCGTGGAGCGCTCGGTCCTGGCCTTCACCGCGCTGAAGCTCGCGGGCGCCGCATATCTGATGTACCTGGGCGTCAAGGCCTGGCGGCAGCGCGGCTCGCTGCGCGAGGCGTTCACCGGCTCCGGGGCGGTACAGCACGGCAGTCTGCGCACCCTGTGGGAGGGGTTCGCGGTCGGTGTGGCCAACCCCAAGACCATGGTGTTCTTCGCCGCCGTACTGCCCCAGTTCGTGGACCGCGAGCAGGGGCACGTCCCGGCGCAGATGCTCCTGCTAGGCCTGGTCTTCAACGCCATCGCGCTGGCCTCCGACAGCCTCTGGGGACTGGTCGCCTCGGCCGCCCGCGACTGGTTCGCCCGCTCCCCGCGGCGGCTGTCCGCGGTCGGCGGGGCCGGCGGGCTGACGATGATCGGCCTGGGCGTGACGGTCGCGGTGACGGGCCGCAAGGACTGAGCGGCCCCTCGGCCCCCGCGCCCCGCGGCTCCCCGGCACGCGGCCCTCCCGTACGAGGTCCTCAGCAGGCGCTCACGCCGTCCTCAGCAGCCGGTTCGCGGCCCGTCCGAACACCGTGCGGCCCACCCGTGCCACCAGGCCGTCGCACCAGCCCGGCAGGAAGCGGAACCGCAGCTCCTCGCGCCACACCACCCGGCTACGGCCCCCGGGCCCCGGCCGGACCTCGATCTCCGCCCAGCCCCGCACCAGCCGTCCGCGCTTCTCCAGTCGGCACAGCCCCGGCTCGTCGTCGGCGGGCGGGCGCCAGACCGTCACCTCCATCACGTCGTCGAAGGCCAGCGGCCCCAGGCCCGAACGGGCCACGAAGCGCGTGCCCTCGCGGGTCGGCGCGGACGTGATTACGATGATTCTGGTCAGCGGGACCACATAGGCGTGGCGGGGCCACTCGGTGAGCCGGTTCCACGCCTCGTCGAGCGGAAGCGGGGCCGTGCGTTCGAAGGAAAAGGTCGGCACGGCACGATCGTAGGCAATTCCCGCCGGTCACCTGCGCGTTCACACCCGCCGCAACTCCGTTGGCGTAGACGGGTGTCCACGAGGGGTCGTACTCAGGAACAGTCGGTGCACGGTGCGGCGGGACGCTGCCCGGCCTTCTACCCTGCCTCTCGTGGGCCGGACAACCAGCCCACCGCAAGGGGGAGTTGATCACCATGCCGCTGAAGACGTACGGAGTCCTGATCGCCCGCGCCGTCGACACCCGACGCGAGGGCGCCAAGGACACGCCGCACTACCAGATCCACCTCACCGACGACCAGGGCACGCACTACCGCGCCGCGGTCAACGTGCTGTCCCAGGAGCGGCCTTCCGAGCTGCTCTACCTCGTCGCCGACGACTTCCGGCACCCGGTCACCGCCCGCCTGGAGAGCCTGTCCGGCGGCTGGAACGCGCTGCCGCCCGGCCCCGGCGGACCCAACCTGGACTTCGTGCGCGGCAACCTCTTCGACCCGGCCCAGATGCGCACGCTCCCCCCGGACGCCGCGGGACCCGACAACGACCTCGCCGACCTCCTCGACCACTATGTGCAGCGCGCCGTCGACGACCCGGACGCCCGCCTGTACCTTTTCGGCGCCCGCTTCGGCCCCGAACCGAACGTCAAGGACAAGGTGTTCGGGTTCCTGCCCGGCAACGGCGTGCACGACATCCACATGAACCAGGGCAACAGCGGGCGCTTCACCGGCGACGACGGCGTCTGGCAGGACGGCGGGCTGCTGCTGCACTTCCCCGGCCAGTCCCGCTGGGTCGGCATCTTCCTCGCCTTCCAGGGCCAGTCCTGGCACACGGACGACACCACCGGCCACACCCTGCACGACACCGACGGCAGCCGCCCCGAACCCGGCGCGCAGCCGATGCGGATCGTGGCAGCGCTGGTCAACCCGCAGGGCCCCGCCCCCGAGGCGGAGACCGTCACCCTCCTCAACGCCTCCCCGGACTCCGTCGATCTGACCGGCTGGCGTCTGGCGAGCCGTATCGGCGAGGGCTCCCCGGTCCCGGCCACGGCACCCCTCGCGGCGGGCGCCTTCCTCACCGTCCCTCTCACCGACGGCACCCAACTCGGCAACCACGGTGGCGAGATCACCCTCCTCGACGCGTCCGGCCTCAAGGTCCACGGCGTCTCGTACACGGCCGAGCAGGCGGCACGGGAGGGCTGGACGGTCGTCTTCTGATCCACGTCCGAGGCGCGACCCGGGAGGTCAGGGCCGGTACACCTTGCCCGGCTCCGCCTTCCCGGGCGCCAGCAGCTGAGGCACCGTCACGAAGACGTACCCGCGCTTCTTCAGCCCGTCGATGATGCCGGGTACGGCGGGCACGGTGCCCTTGTAGATGTCGTGCAGCAGGATGATCCCGTCGCGGGACGCCTGCGCGAGGACCCGCTTGGTGATCAGCGCCGAGTCTTCGGTCGTGTAGTCCTTCGCGGTCACGCTCCACAGCACCTCGGCCAGGCCCAGTTCCTTGGCTATCTTGTGGACGTTCGAGTCCGTACGGCCCTGCGGCGGGCGCATCAGCGTGGGCTTGCGCCCGGTGAGCCGCTCGATCGCGTCGTCCGGCCGTTGCAGCTCCTCGCGTATCTGGTCGTCCGAGATCCGGGTGAGGATCTTGTGGTCCCAGGTGTGGCTGGCGACCTCGTGGCCCTCGGCGGCCATCCGCTTGACCAGCTCCGGGTACTTCTCGATGTGCCGCTTGCCGAGCAGGAAG
This sequence comes from Streptomyces sp. NPDC002671, assembly GCF_053592475.1. Taxonomy (NCBI): domain Bacteria; kingdom Bacillati; phylum Actinomycetota; class Actinomycetes; order Kitasatosporales; family Streptomycetaceae; genus Streptomyces; species Streptomyces sp. NPDC002671. The sequence goes on along the minus strand of NZ_JBSFVU010000001.1, from coordinate 129,883 downwards.
AAGGTCGCCGGTACCTTCTTCTCCTTCAGGATGTCGAGCAGCCGCGCCGAGTTCTCGCTGGGCCCCGCGTCGAAGGTCAGCGCGATGCACTTGGCCTCGCGGCAGTCCACGGTCCCGAACCGGGCCGGCGCCCCGTGCGCCGCCTCGGTACGCGCGGTGCTCGGCGAGGTCGTGTCGACCTCCGCACAGCCGGACAGCGTCAGTGCGAGGCAGACCGTGGCCGAGGCGAGCGCGGCCGGACGCAACCTTCGGCGCCGTTCGCGCATCTTCCTGGGCGCCTGAGGAGTTTGCTCGATCTGCTCGGTCTGCTTGATCCAAAGAGGCATGCCGGGACTATACACAGAGTGTATAGATGGCAGATGCAGTTCCCCCGAGAGCGCCGCCGCCGTAGCACCATGGAATGAGGGGCCCCGCGGAGGAGGACGACCATGCGCTTCCGGGACCGCGCCGAAGCCGGCCGGGAACTCGCCGGACTGCTGAGGGAACTGCATGACAGGGGAGACCTGGCCGACCCGGTCGTGCTCGCCCTGCCCCGGGGCGGGATCGCCGTGGCCGAGCCGATCGCCAGGGCTCTGAACGCCCCGCTCGACGTGCTCGTCGTACGCAAGATCGGCGCCCCGCACCACCAGGAGTTCGCCGTCGGCGCGCTCGCCGACGACGATCCGCCGTTCCTCGACCCCGACACCCTCGACATGCTCGGACTGACCGAGGCCTCCCTCGCCCCGGCCGTGGAGCGGGAACGGCGTGAGCTGCATCGGCGCGAGGAGGTCTACCGGGGTGCGAGCCCGCCGCCCGACCTCGCCAGCCGCACGGTGATCGTCGTCGACGACGGGCTGGCCACCGGCGCCACCGCCCGTGTCGCCCTGCGCCACGTCCGGCGCCGCGACCCCGCCCGGGTCGTCCTGGCCGTCCCGGTCGGCGCCCCGGACTCCGTCGACCGGCTCGCCGCCGAGGCCGACCTGGTGGTCTGCCCGCACCGGCCGAGAGGCTTCGCCGCTGTCGGCCAGTGGTACGACGACTTCGGGCAGCTGACCGACGCCGACGTACTCCACCTGCTGCACGCGCCGCACGGGCACTGAGCGCACACGGACACCGGGCCCGCACGAGCGGTGAGCCCGCGCGGACACCACGCCGTACGAAACCGGGCGCGTCCGGTACGGGAACGGTCAGCAGGCGCGGGCGGCCGGTCGCCACCGCGGAACTCCGTGCACGCCAGTGGTACGAGAGGAGTACGGGGAGTAGCCTCGGGTGCCATGACGCGCACGGGGGAGCGGGCCGTCACGACGCGGTTACGCACGCCGCCCTGGATCGCCCGCATCGAAGAACCGGACGGGCGGGTCCTCGGCGCCGGGGTCCTGCTCGCCCCCGACCGGGTGCTCACCGCGGCCCATGTCGTCAGCCCCGGCCGGCCCTACGTCGTCCACTTCGTCGGCGTCCCCGGCGTCCCCGGAGTGGCCGCCACCGCCGCCGCGCACGAACATGTGCCGCAGCGGGTGGACGAGTTCGGCGACCACATCGGCGACGTCGCCCTGCTGCGCCTGGCCGAACCGATGTCCGCCCGGCACACCACCCGGCTCAGCCGGCTGGCCACCCCCTACGGGCCCGTGAGCATGTACGGCTTCCCGTCCGGCAGCGACGGGGGCCGCTGGCACGGTGCCACCCTGGTCGCCCCCCGCGGCCGGGACAGCCAGGTGCAGCTGCGGGCGCCGACCCACGGCGAACTGGCCGCCCCCGGCTTCAGCGGCGGGGCGGTGGTCGACCACGGCACCGACAAGGTCATCGGCATCGTCCTCAGCGTGGACGAGGGACCGGAGTCGGTGTTCAGCTACATGAGCCCCACCGAGACCATCCTCAGCCATCTGCGGCAGGTCGCCGACTGGACCGACGGCGCCGAAGCCGTCTCCGCGAGCCTGCGCACCGCCGCGACCGGCACCACCGGTGAACTCGACGTGCCGTTCGCCACCGAACTCGCCTCCTGGTTCCGCGGCGAGGGCTGGCCGGTGCTCGTCACCGTCGTCCCCGCCCGCGGCAGCCGCGCCTGGACCCTGAAACGCGCGATCACGCTGGCCGACCGCGAGTTACGGACCCAGGAGAACACCAGCGCCTTCGGCCACGACCCGCCCGAGACCGTCCCCCCGGCCGGCGGTCACGATCTCGCCCTGGACGTCAAAGATCTGACAGCCCATCACTTACTCGACCGGATCGCCGAACGGCTCGGCATCCGCGACGACCCGCGTCCCGAACGGCTCGGCGCCCTGCGGGGATCGCTCGCCGCCGTCCTCGTCGGCGTCGACCAGGCCGCCGACCCCGACGCCCTGCTCGGCCTGCTGGACCGGTTCGCCCGGCAGGGCGCTCGCCTGCTGCTCGTCTTCCGGCGCCCGGGTGAGCATGCCGACCAGGCCGCCGCGGCCCTCGTGGACCGTCCGCTGCGCGACCGCTGGGACCGGATCGACACCGAACTCGGCCACATCATCGACGAGTTGGGCCCCGCGCTCGACGCACGCCGGGACCGCGTGCTGCCCGCCCCCGGTACCGCGCAGCTGCTGGAACACGCCGCGGCAGGCGTCCGGCGCACCCGGATGCTGCGCGCCTGGACCGCCCACAGCTCCGAACAGGACCGCGAACCCCGCCGCGCCGACCTGCTGTTCACCTTCGAGGAAGCCGCCGAACGCCGCCGTCGGCGCCTGGAACAGGCGATCGCCGCCCTCGACGCCCGGCTGCACCGGCGCGACGAACTCCTCGGCCGCGTCAGGGCCGCATGGCCGCTGTACAAAGAACGCGCCGCCGGGCGGGACGACGACCTCATGGAGGCGTACGAGTACTACGAATTCGCCCTGTCCCTGCTGGGCCAGGCCCCCTGCGACGTCGACGAGGCCGAGGCGGCGGCCGGGCGGTTCATCGCCTACTGCTCCGGCACCGCACCCGGCGAGGAGGACGCCCCATGACCTCGTGCGTCCGGCCCGGCTGCGCGGGCCACATCATGGGCACCGGCTACTGCGACACCTGCGGGCGCCGCCAGCCCGACCCGCACACCGAGTCGCCCCCGCCGCCCGCCACCGCCACCGAGGAGTCTCCCGGCCCGCCGCCCGTCCACGTCGTCGCGGGCGTCGGCGAACTCGACCAGCACGGACTGGTCGTACTGCCCGACGTCCCCGTCCCCGCCCCCGTGGACGTGGTGGTCGAGGACCCCCAGCCGCCCGAGAACGGCCGCCGCTGCGGCGCCGACGGCTGCGACGAGACCGTCGGCAAGGGCTACGGCGGCCAGCCCGACCGCGCCACCGGCCGCTGCCGCCGCTGCGGCACCCCCTACTCCTTCCTGCCCCAGCTGAAGCAGGGCGTCGTCGTCGAGGACCACTACCGGGTCCTGGGCTGCCTCGCACACGGCGGCCTCGGCTGGATCTACCTCGCCGAGGACACCCATGCCGACGGCCACCACGTCGTCCTCAAGGGCCTCATCAACGCCAACGACGCGCTCGCCCGCCGCAACGCCGTCGAGGAACGCCGCTCCCTCACCGACCTGCACCACCCCGACATCGTCCGCATCATCACCTCCGTCGAACACCAGGCCCCCGGCCGGCCGCCCACGGGCTACCTGGTCATGGACTACATCGGCGGCCGGACCCTGCAGAAGCTCTTCGGCGCCGACGACGTCGAACGGATCTTCCACGGCCGCCCCCGCCTCGACCACGTCCTCAGCTACGGCTGCAAGATCCTCGGCGCTCTCGAGTACATGCACGAACGCGGGCTGCTCTACTGCGACATGTCGCCGGCCAACGTCATCCACTTCGGCCGGGCCGTCAAGGTCATCGACCTCGGCGCGGTCCGCACGATCGGCGACCGCACCTCCACCTATGTGTACACGAGCGCCTACGCCCCGCCGAAGGAGGAGATCGAGAGCCGCGGCTGGCATGTCGACAGCGACCTGTACACCGTCGGCATGACCCTCTCGGCCCTGGCCCACGGCACCGAGCCCGCCCGCGGCCTCGCCTCCGACTCCTTCCACCGGCTCATCGCCCGCGCCACCCACGCCGAACCCCGCGCCCGGTTCCGGTCCGCCGCCGAGATGTCCCGCCAACTCTGGGAAGTGCTACGGGAGTTCCGTTCCCTCCAGTGCGGCGAGCAGCTGCCCGAGGCCTCCACCCGGTTCCGTGCCACCGAGGCCAGCCTCGACGCCGGACTCGGCGCGATCCCCGCCCTCGCCCACTGGACCGCCCGCCCGGCCGGCCGGCCCGCCGTGCTGGACGTCTCCCCACCCGCCGCCGCCGAGGTCGCCGGCGCCCTCCCCGAACCCCGGCCCGACCCGGGCGACGGCGCCGCCCTGCTGCTCGGCACCTTCCCGCCCGACGCGCCCGACCGGGTCGCCCTGCAATGGCGGCGCGAGTCCCGACTCGGCACCCCCGAGACCGCGCTGTGGCTGTGCCGCACCTATCTCCGCCACGGCGAGCAGGACGAGGCCGAGCGCTGGCTCGCCGAGGCCGAGACCCAGCTCGGGGAGCGGGCCGCCGCCCACGACTGGCGGATCGCCTGGCACCGCGGCGTCCTGCACCTGAGCAAGGACGAGGTGCGGCAGGAGGAGGCCGGCGGCTGCTTCGACGCCGTCTACCGGGCGCTGCCCGGCGAGTACGTGCCCAAGCTGGCCCTCGGGTACTGCGCCGAACGCGACAGCAGGAAGCAGACGTCCGCGTCCATGCTCTTCTACGAGGCCGTGTGGAACCGGAGCTTCGCCCACACCGCCGCCGCGTTCGGGCTGGCCCGCGGCCACCTCGCCGGTCACGACCGGGATGCCGCCGTACGCGTCCTGGACGACGTCCCCGCCACCTCCCGGCACTATGACGCCGCCCGGATCGCGGCCGTCCGCATCCGCGCCGGCCACCTGGACGGCCGCCCGCCCTCGGTGGCCGACCTGCGGGACGCGGCCCGGCGGCTGACCGAACTCCACCTGGACGACGGCGAGTCACAGGCCCGGCTGGTCGCCGAGATTCGCGAGAACGCCCTGCACAGCCGCCCGGAAACGGGCTGGGGAGCGGAGTTGCCGCGCGGGGACCTGCTCGGCGACGGGACCGAGAACAGGCTGCGCACCCTGCTGGAGCACTCCTTCCGGCAGCTGGCGGCGCAGGCCCGCACCGCGGGCGACCACGGCCGGCTGCTCGACCTGGCGCACGCCGTCCGCCCCATGAGCAAGATCTGACCCAGCGAGCCGAGGGAAGCAGAACCGATGACGAGCCGTGCGAGGGAGCCGCAGTGACGGACCGACCGATCGAGGTGACCCTCGTGGTCGGCCAGCAGAAGGAGCTGCCCGCCCTGCCGACCGCGGCCGGACAGCCCCGCGACCGCGAGATGCACGCCATCCTGGAGATCGGCGTCAGAGGCGGGGAGACCGGCGTCAGCGGCGGCGGCGCGGAGACCGCCGCCGCACCCGCGAGCGGAGCCGGATCCGCCCTCGCCGAGGTGCTGATCGTCGACACCTCCCGCTCGATGCTCCACCCCGCGGCGAAACTGCACGCCGCCAAGGACGCCACCGTCGCGGCCGTCCGGCTGCTGCCCGAGGGCACCGCCTTCGCCGTGCTCTCCGGGCGGTTCGACGCCACCGTCGTCCACCCCGGACCCGGCGGCGCGGAGATGGCCGTCGCCGGACCCGCCGAACGCGCCGCCGCCGAGCGGGCCGTACGGATCCTGGACGCGGACGGCGGCACCGCCATCGGTACCTGGCTGGACCTGGCCCGGCGGCTGCTGAGCGAGCAGTCCGCCCCCGTCAAACACGTCCTGCTGCTCACCGACGGGCGCAACGAGCACGACCACCGGGCCGACATGACCCTGGACCGCGCCCTCGACGCGTGCCAGGACCGGTTCGTCTGCGACGCCTGGGGCATCGGCGACGACTGGGACGCCGAACTGCTCAAACGCATCGCCCGGCGGCTGCACGGCCGGGCCGGCGCGGTCCGCGAGGAAGCCGAACTGACTGCGGCCTACGAGGAGTTGGTGCACGGAATGGTCGGCACCACCATCCCCGAACTGCGCATCCGGCTCACCCCCACACCCGGCACGGTGATCCGCCGGATGAAGCAGGTGGTGCCGATGGAGCACGACCTTCTCGCCACCACCGCGGCCGACGGCGGGCGCGGCACGGAGTACGTCACCCGCGCCTGGAGCGACGAGGTCCGGCAGTACCAGGTGATCCTCGCCGCCGACCCGCCCGGTCGCGCGATCGGCGAGGACCTCCAGCTCGCCGCCGTGGAGGTCGTCGTACCCGACTTCCAGCGGCCGGTACGGCTGCCCGCCCCGAAGCCCGTCCTGGTGCGCTGGACCGCCAATCCGCTCGACGCCTCCCGGCAGCATCCCGGGGTCCGCAGGCACGAGCAGTACCAGCAGGCGAGCGCCGCCGTGGCGCGGGCGTACCGGGCCTGGCTGCGCACGGAGGGAGCGGCGGCCGACCGGGAGCTGGCGCGGGCGCTGACGCTCGCCGCCGACCTCGGCGACGCCCACCTGCTGGGCGCGCTGCGCCGGATCGAGGGCGGGCCGGGCACCGGCCGGATCCGGGCCGACCTCCAGGACGTCGACTGGCAGCACCTGATCCTGTCCAGCGCCATGACCACCCCGCACCAGCCGGCCGCTGCCCGGCCCGCCCCGGCCGCACCGGCCGGCGCCCGCGCCGGTGACCCCGCCCCGGCCGCGGCGGGCGACCTCATCGAGTGCCCGGACTGCGGGTGGCTCGGCCCGGCCGACTCCGTGTACTGCGAGGGCGGCTGCGGGCGGCTGCTGAGGGAGCCGTCCTCATGAGCGTCCGGACGCACGTCGAGACGGGCGCCCCTCCGGCCGACCGCCGCGCACGGGCCGCGTGGCCGCGGCTCCTCGGCCGCCTGCCGGGCGTACGGCGGCGCCCGCCCGAGGAGGGCAGCACCACCGCGCACGACCTCGCCGTACGGCACCGGCTGCTGCTCGCCCTGTCCGTCCTGCTGACCCTGTCACTGCTCCTCTCCTACGACGGCGTGCACGGCGACGCACGCCCGCTGCGCACCTCCAGCGCGCCGGCCGTACTCGCCCTCGACACCGCACGGTTCGCGCTCGCCGAGGCCGGGAGGGAAGCCAGGGCGACGACGTCGACCAGAGAGTTCCGCAAGCAGATCGCGGTCGCGCACGAGAGCCTCGCCGCCGCGGCGGCGGACGGCGCCGGCGGAGCGGCCGGACGGCAGGCCGTGCAGACGATCACCGGGCTGATCACCGTCTACACCGGCATGGTCCAGCAGGCCCAACTGCACGCCGACGACCGCGTGTTGCGGGAGGCGTACCTCAGTTACGCGAGCAGCGTCCTCGGGGCATCCGACTCCGGGGTCCAGGCCCGGCTGACGGACCTGCGGTCCAAGCAGCGGGCCGCGGTGCGACGCCAGACCTCGTTCGGCCCGCTGCTGTGGCTCGGCTGGAGCGCGACCGCGCTGCTGGCCCTCGCCCTCGTTGCGGCCCTGGCGGAGACCCAGCTCTTCCTGCGCCGCCGCTTCCGGCGCAGGTACAACATCCCCATCCTGTCCGCCGGGCTCCTGCTGACGGTCGGATGCACGATCCTGGTGGCGTTCACGGTCTGGACCCACCGGGGGATGGCGCACACGCGCAGCGCGCTCGACCAACCGCTGACCGGGCAGCAGGACATTCGCGCAGCGGGGCGCCATACCGCCTCGTACCTGGCGGACACCGGCTTCCACGCGGCGGCCACGGTGTGGATCGTGATAGGAGGACTCCTGCTCATGGCGCTGGCCCGGACGGGACTCTGGAAGCACATCAACGACTACCGGTTCAGGCCCCGGTGAGCGCCCCGCGCAGCGGCCCTGAGCCGGCCGCCCCGACCTTTTGGCGCCGCCACGCGCGCACCCTCACCGTGATGGGGATCTGCCTGGCCGTGCTGGCGACGGCCGTCGCGCTCGGCGTACGCGCCCTCCGGCAGGAGCCGACCGTCACCCTGCTGGCCAACTGGGAGGGAACCGAGGAGGGGAACTTCAAGGAGGCGGTCATCGAACCCTTCGAGCGCAAGTACCACATCCACGTCGACTACCAGGGCAGCTCCGCCGAGAGCGAGGTCCTCGGCGCCGACGTGGAGGCGGGCACCCCGCCCGACATCGTGGTGCTGACCGGCCCCGGCGAACTGGCCGCCTACGCCGGGCAGAAGGACCAGAAGGTTCTGCAGCCTCTCGAACGCCTCGTCCCGCGCGACGAGTTCAGCGCGTCCTGGGCGACGCCGCTGAACGGGCACCTGTACTGGTTCCCGCTCAAGGCCGACCTGAAGAGCATCGTCTGGTACCCGGGGGACATGAGCGAACAGCAGCGCCGAACGGACGCGAAGCAGCCCGGCAAGTGGTGCCTCGGCATGGGATCCGGCGCCACCAGCGGCTGGCCCGGCACCGACTGGATCGAGGACATCGTCCTCCAGCAGAACGGCCCGGACTTCTATGAGCGGTGGGCGCGCGGGGAGCAGAACATCTGGCAGTCGACGCCGATGAAGGTGGCCTGGAAGACCTGGGGGAAGATGGTCGACGCCGGCGGAGAGAACGTCCTGCCGATCCTGAAGAGCGAATACAAGAGTCCGTTCCCACCCGGGTGCACGCTGGAGCACCAGGCGTCGTACGTCCGTCACCAGCCGCGCTGGCAGCAGGTCGACGGCCGGTACGAGCACTCGTTCCGGCTGATCGACGGCACCACCGTCGACAACGCCTGGGAGGTCTCGGGCGACCTGGTCGCCCTGATCAACGCCACCCCGCAGGCCAAGAAGCTGATCAGCTACCTCGCCTCCGCCGACGCCCAACGGGCCTGGAACGCCGGGGAGACCGGCTTCTCCGTCGCGACCTCGGCCCAGCGCAAGCGCACCGGCACCGAAAAGACCGCGCCCGAGTCCCCCTGGCACCGCTCCCTGTCCGACACCCTCCTCGACAAAGACGCCGTCCACTGCTTCGACGCCTCCGACGCCATGCCACCCACGGTCCGCGACGCCTTCGCCGAGGCGGTCCTCGACTTCCTCGCCCACCCCGACCACCTGAACGGCCTGCTGAAGAACCTGGACTCCCTGAGCCGGGCCAAGGACCTGACCTGGCTCCAGTCGGTGTGCGACGGCAAGCCGGCCTCGGGGTGACGGGCCGGAGGAAGGGCTCCTCCCTGCGCAACCGGAGGCGGCGTCGTGGGCGGGGCGCACCGCCGACGGCGCGACGGTCGAGGTCAATGCCGAACAGGATCCGGACATATGGCGTGCCGCGCGAATGGGACAACTTCGCGGCCGTGCGCCGGCGGCTCGACCCCGACGGGCGGTTCGCGAACGATTATGTCCATCGCGTGCTGGGAGAGGTATGACCACGCCGCTCCTGCACAGGCGCCATCCCGCGCTCGAGCGAGCGCTGCCCTTCCTCCGGCTCGGGGACGGTCCGACGCCGGTGCGAGAGCTCACCGGGACCACCCGGAACGACCTGTGGTGCAAGGACGAGAGCGGATACGGCTCCGGCGGCTGGGGCGGCAACAAGGTACGCAAGTTGGAATGGCTCCTGCCCGAGGTGCGGCGGCGCGGGGCGCGCACCGTTCTGACCGTCGGCGCGACCGGGACGAACTGGGGTCTGGCGGCAACGCTGTACGCGCGTGAACTCGGCATCGACACCGTCCTCGCGCTTATCGACCAGCCCGAGGACGAGCATGTGTGCGAGCAGCAGCGCAGGTTGCGGCTGTCCGGCGCGACCATGCACTTCACCCGCAGCAAACTGTTGACGATCGCCGCCGCACCGTGGCTGTTCCTGCGCCACGCGCGCGGAGTGCGGCTTCCGTACTACCTGCCCGCCGGCGGCTCCGCGCCGATCGGCGTGCTCGGCTACGTCGAGGCGGGACTGGAACTCGGGGAACAGGTGACGGCGGGCGAACTGCCGGAGCCGCGGCACATCGTGACCGCCGTGGGCTCGGGCGGGACCGCCGCGGGTCTGGCACTGGGCTGCGCGCTGGCCGGGTTGGGATCGCAGGTGTTCGGGGTGGTGGTCAACGACACGTTGCCGCTCGCCGCGAGCGATCTGACCCGGCTCGCCGACCGGGGCGCGACGGTCCTGCGCAAGCGCGGAGCGGTATTCGACATTCCGCCGTTGCGTCTCGCGTCGACCCGTGACTACCTGGGTGCCGGTTACGGCCACCCGACGCCCGAAGCCGCCGCCGCTGCGGGTATGGCCGAGGCCGCCGGATTGCAGCTGGATCCCGTGTACACCGCGAAGGCGTTCGCCGCCGCGCTGACAACCGACCTGGACGGTCCGGTGCTGTTCCTGAACACCTACGGCCCGAGGAAGTCGCCTACAGCCAGTCCCGCTTCTTGAAGATCACGTACAGGCTCGTACACACCACAGCCATCAGCAGGATCGCGAACGGATAGCCCAAACCCCAGTGCAGTTCGGGCATGTTGTGGAAGTTCATGCCGTAGATCGTGCCGACCAGGGTCGGGGCGAACAGGATGGCCGCCCAGGACGAGATCTTCTTGACCTCCTCGTTCTGTTCGAAGCCTGCCTCCGCCAGCGCGCGCATCTCCGCGTTCTGCTGCTGGGTGACCAGGGTGGCGTTGACGGTGAGGATCTCGGTGAGGGCCTGGCGGAAGCCGTCGACGCGTTCGCTGATGTGGGTGACGTGGTCGGCGACGTCGCGGAGGTAGCGCTGGAGTTCCTCGTCGGTCTCGTACTTGGCGAAGCCGGCCATCAGGCCGTGCAGCATGCCCACGAGCGGGCGGGTGGCGCGCTGGAACTCGACCATTTCGCGGGAGAGTTCGTAGATCCGGCGGGAGACCTCGGGATCGCCGCGGAACACCTCCGTCTCGATCTCGTCGATGTCGTTCTGGACTCCGGTGACGACGGGTGCGTAGCCGTCGACGACCGCGTCGAGGATGGCGTACAGGACCGCTTCCGGGCCGAGTCTGAGCAGTTCGGTGGAGTCCTCCATGCGCCGGCGGACCGCGGTCAGGTCGGGGGCCGCGCCGTGCCGGACCGTGATGACGAAGTCGGGGCCGACGAACACGTGCAGTTCGCCGAACTCGACCTCCTCCGGCGCGTCGAGGTAGCGGGCGGCGCGCAGCACGACGAACAGCGTGTCGCCGTAGCGCTCCAGCTTGGGCCGCTGGTGCGCCTCCATCGCGTCCTCGACAGCGAGCGGATGCAGATCGAACTCGGCGGCCAGGGAGAGGAGTTCGTCCGCGGTGGGGCGGGCGAGGCCGATCCACGCCATGCCCGCGGGATGTTCGCGCAGCTCGCGGTAGGTCTCGGCGAGCGTGGCGGGGGTGGCGACACGGACGCCGTCGCGGTAGAGCGCGGCCTGGACGACGCTCACCGGCTCGGCCGGCTGCGCCGGACGGGGCTCGGTGGCGGGGTTCTCGTCGGCGGGCGGCTGCGGCGGGGCGGGGGCACGGCGCCAGACGGACTTCCGGCCGCCGTTCCTGCCGTTCGACCGGCCGCCGTTCTTGTTCTCGGACCGGCCGCCGTTACTGCCGTTGAGTCGCTCGGCCATCGGCTGCCTCTCCGTCGGGCCTGCGTACGAGCCTGCGTACGGCGTGATCACGCAGCGGGTACGAGCAGGATAACGGCGGCCCGCGCGCCAGGGCGTTCTCAAGCCGTGCGGCGTTCGGTGAGAGTTGCGGACAGAAGGTGTCCGCAAGCCGGATTAGCGTGCGGGCATGACGAAGAGCAGCGCAGCCAAGGCGCCCCTCCTGGACACCCGCGCCCTCAACCGCGCCACCCTGGAGCGCCAGCTCCTGCTGCGCCGCTCCCCGCTGACCGCCCTGGACGCCGTACGCCATCTGCTCGGCCTCCAGGCGCAGAACGTCAAGCCGCCGTACCACGCCCTCGCCGCCCGCCTCGACGGCTTCACCCCCGAGGACCTGTCCGCGCCCATGGCCGCCCGCGAGGCCGTCCGGATCGTCACCCTGCGCTCCACCATCCACACCCACACCGCCGACGACTGCCTCGCCCTGCGCCCGTTCGTGCAGCCCGCCCGGGAGCGCGAACTGGCCGCCTTCCGCAAGGGGCTGACCGGTGTCGACCTCGGGCGGCTCGCCGCGGTCGCCCGGGAGCTGGTCGAGGCCCAGCCGCGGACCCCGGCCCAGCTGCGCGCGGCGCTCGCCGCCGAGTGGCCGGACGCCGACCCGCAGGCGCTCGGCACCGCCGCCCGCTGCACGCTGCCCCTGGTCCAGGTCACCCCGCGCGGCCTGTGGGGCCAGAGCGGCCAGGTCGCCCTCACCACCGCCGAGCAGTGGCTGGGCCGGCCCGCCGATCAGGCCCCGGCGCCGGACGCCGTGGTCCTGCGCTACCTCGCCGCCTTCGGCCCGGCCTCCGTCAAGGACATGCAGACCTGGGCCGGACTCACCCGGCTCAAGGACGCCTTCGAGCGCCTGCGCCCCCAGTTGCTCACCTTCCGCGACCCCCAGGGCGTCGAACTCTTCGACCTGCCCGACGCCCCGCGCCCCCACCCGGACACCCCGGCCCCGCCCCGCTTCCTGCCCGAGTACGACAACCTCCTCCTCTCCCACGCCGACCGCACTCGCGTCGTACCGCCCGCCTACTGGGGCCGCAACTGGCAGGTCAACCAGGCCTATCGCACCTTCCTGGTCGACGGTTTCCTCGCCGGCCTGTGGAAGCCGGACGGCGCCACCCTCGTCATCGAGCCCTTCGACAAGCTCACCCGGGGCCGGCGCGATGAGGTCACCGCGGAAGCGGCGCGGATGCTGTCCGTGCTGCACCCGGGGGAGGCGTGGGACATCCGCTTCGGCACGGTCGCCGAGAGATGAGTCGCCGAGAGGTGAGTCGCTGAGAGGTGAACCCGGCCCCTCCCGCACGCTCTACAGTCGGGGCCATGGAACTGCGGCAGCTCAGCTATTTCGTCGCCGTCGCCGAGGAGTTGCACTTCGGGCGGGCGGCCGACCGGCTGCACATCGTGCAGTCGGCGGTCAGCCAGCAGATACAGCGGCTGGAGCGGGAGCTGGGCGCCGTTCTGTTCGACCGCTCGCCGCGCCGGGTGCGGCTGACCGCGGCGGGGGAGCGGCTGCTGCCCGAGGCGCGGGCCGTGCTCGCGGCGGCGGAGAAGGCACGGGCCTGTGTGGCGGCGCCCGCCGGGCTGCGCGTCGGCACCAGCACGGGGCTCGGCAGCCACCTGGACCGGGTGCTCGCCGCGTTCGCCGAGCGGGCGCCGGACGTGCCGGTCGAGCTGTTCTCCCTGCCGGTGGGCGAACGGCTGGCCCGGGTCGCGGCGGGCCGGCTGGACGCGGCCTTCGTCCGGGCGGCCGAACCTCCGCCCGGCGTACGGGTGCTGCCCCTGTGGCCCGATCCGCTGGTCGCCGCCCTGCCTGCCGCGCACCCTCTCGCGGCCCGCGCGGAGCTCGACCTCGCCGACCTCGCCGGCCTGCCCCTGGCCCTCACCCCGCGCCGGAACAACCCCGCCCTGGTGGACCTGGTCGTCGGGGCCTGTCACACAGCCGGGTTCGAGCCGCTGCCGGGACCGGTCGGCGGCTCCCTCCAGGACACCCTCGCCACCATCGGTGCCCGGCCGCTCTGGACGGTCGTCTACGCCTCCCACGCGCGCGTGCTCCACACCCCACGGGTGGCCTACGTCCCCTTCCGTGCCCCCGGCCTGGCTCTGCCGACGGGCCTCGCCGTCCGCTCCGCCGACCCCGGCCCGCACCTGGAGCACCTGGTCCAGGCCTCGCTGGCCTGCGGCGATCACGAAAGCTGATTGCAGCGGTCGCGGGCTGCTTCTTGGTCGGCGGACCGGCAGGCGATGGACTGGGTGCAACGCGAACACGGGCGGCAACCACCGCCCCGCACAAGGGAGTCAGCCATGCCGATCGTCACCATCCAGCAGGGCCCGCGCGACGTCGAACTCAAGCGGGACCTCGTCAAGCGCGTCACCGACGCCTTCGTCGACGCCTACAAGATTCCGGCGGAGACCGTGCAGGTGTGGATCCACGAGGTCCCGGCGGACAGCTGGGGTGCCGCCGGAAAGCTCACGGCCGACAAGTAGCCGTAGGACGCCACCGCGGCACACAGCCGTAGAAACATTGGATAGGGAGGCGTTGCGGGCCGCTCGTGGTAGCTCGCAACGCCCCCCTGGCCGTTACCCGAGGGGTACTCGGGAAGACTTCCGGGTCACGAGTTGACCTGCTTGGTCACCAGGTCCGAGAAGGTGGCCAGCCGGGTGTAGATACCCGGGTAACCCGCCTCCGCGCACCCCTCGCCCCAGGAAGTGATCCCTGCCAGGACGCCCCCGATGATCAGGGGACCGCCGCTGTCGCCCTGGCAGGTGTCTACGCCGCCGGATGTGTATCCGGCGCAGACCATGTCGGACTGGACGAAGTCCGAACCGTAGGAGGAACGGCAGCTGGTGTCGGACACGACCGGCACGGTCGCGGTCCGCAGCTGGTTGGAGGAGCTGCCGTTCTCCGAAGTCGTGCCCCAGCCGAGGATCCGGGCCGTGGTGCCGGCCGCGTACACGCCCGTCTGGGAGGAGGAGACGTACGACGCCGGGCTGTACGGCATCGCCGTCGACAGGGTCAGTACGGCCACGTCGTTGCCGGTGGTGGCGTCGGTGTAGGCCGGGTTCACCCAGATCTTGCTGACCTTGCTCACCGTGCCGTCGGTGCCGTTCAGATAGGTCCGGCCGCCGACCACCCGGATTCTGCTCTTCGTCTCGCCCACCATGCAGTGCGCCGCCGTCACGACCTTCTTGGCGGCTACCAGCGTGCCGCCGCAGAACTGGCTGCCGGACGCGTCGGTGATCTGCATGACGAACGGGTAGGCGGTCGTCGTGGTGGTCGTACCGCCGACGATCGGCTGAGGAGCGGCCATCGCGGTGGGTGCGGCGATGAGCGCGGTCGCCGCGGCGGCGGCGGTGGCCACCAGGGTCGCGGCGGTCTGTCTGAGACGTCTGGGCCCGAACATGAGTCTCCTCAGTGGGGGATGCCGGTGGGGGATCGCACGGGGTGGGGGGTACTGCACGGGAGGTCACGGGGACCTAACCCGTGTGCCCGGGCGAGCGGCACGCCCTTTACGCTAGGACCCGGAACCCCCGGCTCCCAATGAGGGAACCCCCTAGGGGGTTGGGGTGAGGGAAAACCCTCGGTCCCGTTCAGTTAACCGGCCGCGTACTCAGTTCGCGCGGCGACCTGCCGCCAATCGGACGATGTCGACCCGCGACCGGATCCCCAGCTTGCGGTAGACCCGGGTCAGGGTCGCCTCCACCGTCTTCACACTGACGAACAGCCGGGCGGCTATCTCCCGGTTGGTGGCACCCTCCATGACCAGCGCCGCGACCTGACGCTCCATCGCGGCCAGCCCCTCCAGCGCGTCCAGGGTGTCCGGTGCGGCCGGGGCCGGTTCCGGCTCGGGCGCGGTGCGGGCTTCCTCCACCTGGCGCAGCCACGGCAGCGCCCGGCAGCGGCGGAACATCCGGGCGGCCTCGTCGAACGCCGACGGCCCCAGTCGCCGGCCGCGCAGCCGGGCCAGCGCGAACGCGGCCCGCGCCTCCTCCAGGCCGTAGCCGAGCTTGCCGAGCCGGTCCTGAGCGGACGTCAGCTGGGCGATGGCGGCGTCCCGGTCGCCCTGGGCCGCGCGCACCAGGGCCTCGGACCGGTCGAGGACGGCGAGGACGCTGTCCCGGCCGAGCCGCAGGGCGTGTTCGCGGCTGACGTCGAGGACGTCCTGCGCCTCGGCCGGTTCACCGATCCGGACCAGTGCCTCGGCGAGGTCGCCCTGCCAGCGGCCCCGCGCCGGGTCGGTGATGCCGAGGGCCAGCTCCAGCCGGCGCACACGGCGCAGCGAGCGGACGGCGCCCGCCGGATCCCCGGCGACCAGCTGGGCGTACCCGAGGGCGCCCAGGGCCCGCGACACGTACATCTGGTCGCCGTCCTCCTCGGCGTGCTGCACCGCCTCCCGGGCGAGCGCGAGGGCCCGGTCCAGGTCCCCGCCGGAGGCCTCCGCCAGCGAGCTGATCATGGCCGAGGCGGTCTCGCCGATCCCCGAGTCCCGGGCCAGCTTCAGGCTCTCGCCGGCCAGGTCGAGGGCGCGCCCGCAGTGCCCGGCGTGCAGCTCCGTCTCGGCGAGGCCGCGCAGGAAGTGCACCTCGCTCTCCACCGAGCCGCGTCTGCGCACCTCGCGCAGCAGCCCGGTGACGGCGATGCGCGCCTCGGCCAGCTGGTCGCCCATGACGAGCCAGCGGAACCGGGCGCTGCCCGCGCCGTTGTGATGACAGGCCACCTGCGGGTCCTGGGGCTCCTTCAGGGCGCGCTGGATGGTCCGGGGGGCCTCGGGGTGGCCCATCAGGGTCTCGGTCTGCGCCTGGAAGGCGAGGGCGAGCAGCTCGGTGCGCCGGTCGGCGCCGCGGCCGGCCAGCTCGGCCGCGTGCGCGGCGGCCTCGCGGGCCTCGGTGAAGTCGCCCTGCACGATCAGCGCCCGCCAGGCCAGCTGGTAGTGGACCAGCGCCAGCAGCCGGGGGTCGTCCCCGGCGTCGGCGAGGGCCTGCGGGAAGGCGGCGTCGACCTCCGCCATGGTGTGGCCGGCGGTGTCGATGACGATGATCCAGGCCCGCACCCGGTCGGCGGGCACGGCCGCCCGGGTCAGCACCTCCCGGGCGATGTCCCGGGCCAGATCGATCTCGCCCGCGGTGATCGCGTCCTCGGCGGCCTGCAGCCGCCGCTCCTCCGGGCTCGGCGTGCTGTCGGCCGGGGTGTGCCGGGCGGCGAGCAGCCCCAGGTGGGCGGCGACCGAGGGCGCACCCCGGTCCCGGGCGAGCGCGGCGGCCTCGGCGAGCCGGGCGGCCACGTCCGGGTCGGTGCCGGTGCTGGCCAGCGCCAGGTGCCGGGCCCGCTCGATCGGGTCGGAGGCCGCGGTGGACAGCGCGGCGTGCGCGGCCCGCCGCTCCTGCGCCGGGGCCTCCGCGTACAGCGCGGCGGAGATCAACGGGTGCGCGAAGCGTACGGCCGGGTCGTCCGGCTCGGTGGCGAGCAGTCCGAGTTCGGCGGCCTGGGCGCACTCGGCCTCGGCGTTCTCCCGGCCGGCCGCGTGCAGCAGTGCCGTGGTGGGGCGGGCGCCGGCGCTGGCCACCAGCAGGGTGCGGCGGGCCCCGACGGACAGCATGTCCAGGCGGCTGAGCACCAGGGCGCGCAGCGAGGTCGGCACCGGCAGCGGCTCGCCGGGACGGGGCGGGGTGGGGCTGTCGGCGAGGGCGCGGCCCAGCTCCAGGGCGAAGAGCGGGTTGCCGCCGCTGGTGCGGTGGATCTCGCGGACCGTGGAGCGTGGCAGGCCGCCGTGGCCGCGGTGGTCGAGCAGCCGGGCGACCTGGGCGTGGCTGAGCGCGCCGAGCCGTACGGCGACCGTGTCCGGCGGACAGGCGCGCAGCTGCCGGTCGTACTCCTGGCTGTTCTGGCCCTCCGTCCGTACCGCGCACAGCAGTTGCACCGCGGTGCCCTCCAGGCGGCGGGCGGCGAAGCCGAGGAGTTCGGCGCTGGCCGGATCGAGCCACTGCAGATCGTCGGCGACGACCAGGACCGGGCCGCGCGCGGCGAGCGCGCGCAGTGCGGAGAGCACCGCGAGGCGCAGCGCGAGGCCGTCGCGCTGGAGACTGGACTCGCCGCGGCCGGTGAGGGCCGACTCCAGGGCGGTGCGCTGGGCGGCGGGCAGCCGGGGCGAGACGTCGTCGAGGACGAGCCCGAGGAGGTCGGCGAGGGCGAGGAAGGGGAGGTGGGATTCGGACTCCGTGGCCGAGCAGCGCAACACGGTGCGCGCGGTGGCGCCGTATTCCTCGGCCAATGCCCGCAGGACGGTCGATTTCCCTATTCCGGCGGGGCCGTGGAGGAGCACACTGCCCCCGGCGGCGAGCTGTTCCCGGGCGGTGGCGAACAGCTCCTCGCGGCCGATGACCAGGTCGGTGCGGCATCGGGCAGGCTCCTGGAAGTCCCGTCGCACGGTCACCGCTCCCCTCCTGTGTCGTGTCCGGGCCAAATTCTAGGCAACGATCCCTGGAATTCGGACGGAAGCCGTGGTGAGGGAAATAACAAACGGACAAGCATAGGGAAATTCAAAGCGTCGCTGCATGAATGGAAAGGTTTCCTTACGGCCGCGCCACCGCCGCGACGGCAGGCCCCGTCCAGGGCACCAGGACCTCACGGCAGCAGCCCCGCCCTGCGGGCCGCGGTCACCGCCTCCCCTCGCGTGTGGGCGCCCAGCTTCCGCATCGCCGAACGCAGATACCCCTTGACCGTCTCCGGACGCAGCCCCAGCCGCTCGGCCACCCCCGCGTTGGTCACGCCCGCCGCCACCCAGGACAGCACGTCCAGCTCCCGCGGGGCCAGAGTCGTACCGGCCCGGGCCGGGGTCGTTTCGGCCAGCAGCCCGCACGCGGCGAGCAGTTCGGCCCGCAGCTGCGGGTCGGTGATCCGGGGCGCGAGCGAGCGCAGCGCCGCGTGCGCCTCGCGCACCTGCTCCCAGGCCGCGCCCCCGCTACGGGCCACGTCGGCGGGCTCCGGCCGGGCCGCCGCCAGCAGCTCCCGCGCCTCGTCCCGCAGTACCAGCGCCTGTTCCACGTCCCGCGCCGCCGCCACCGTGGCGCCCAGTGTCCGGTCGCCGAGCGGCTGGGCGGTGCGCAGCGCGCCGTAGAGCACCCCGCGCACCCGGCGCCGCACCACCACCGGCACCGCGACCACCGAGCGGATGCCCTCGGCGGCCACCGGCACGTCGTACTCGTGGCTGATGTGCCGGGCACTGGAGTAGTCCGTCACCGCGCACGGCCGGGCCAGCGCCACCGCCTTGCCGCCGAGCCCGTTGCCGGAGGACACGGCGAGCGAGCTGAGGGAGGTGGTGTGGTTGCCGCTCAGTTCGCTGATCCGGATCCGCTCCCGGCCGTACTCGACCAGCCCGCCGAACGCGACGGGCAGTCCGGTGGCGCGTCGCAGCCGGGCGAGCGCACCGCGTATCTCCGACGCCGCCACGGTCTCTGCTGCCAACTCATCGCTCCTTCGGCGCGGTCCACCCCCGTTCGGGGGTAGTGAGACCTGTATCACGGATTAGACGATGCCAGAGAGCCGCCCGGCAATGGTCGGGATCAGGGCAGTGAGCCGAAAGGGCGCGGTCGGGGCGCGCCCCGCCGGCGGACGGCCCGAAGAAGGAGGAGGACGACCGATGACGACGGCCACGGAACTGTTCCGCAGCGCCCGGGACTTCCTGCTGGAACACCGCGAGGACTACGCCACCGCCTACGACGGCTTCTCCTGGCCACGCCCCGAGCGGTTCAACTGGGCGCTGGACTGGTTCGATTCGATCGCCGCCGGCAACGACCGGACCGCCCTGCACATCGTCGAGGAGGACGGCACCGAGACCCGGCTGACCTTCGCGGAGCTGGCGGAGCGCTCGAACCGGGTCGCGAACCACCTGCGCGCGCGGGGCGTCGCCGCCGAGGACCGCATCCTCGTCATGCTCGGCAACCAGGCCGAGCTGTGGGAGACCGCGCTGGCCGCGATGAAACTGCGCGCCGTCGTCATCCCGGCCACCCCACTGCTCGGCTCCGCCGACCTCACGGACCGCGTCGAGCGGGGCCGGGTCAAGCACGTGATCGTCCGGGCCGAGGACGCGGCCAAGTTCGCCGACGTGCCCGGCGCCTACACCCGCATCGCGGTCGGCGGAACGCCGGAGCAGGACTGGGAGGCGTACGAGGACGCGTACGCGGCGCCCGCCGAGTTCGCCCCCGACGGCCCGACCCTCGCCGACGACCCGCTGATGCTGTACTTCACCTCCGGGACGACCGCCCGGCCCAAGCTGGTCGAGCACACCCACACCTCGTACCCGGTGGGCCACCTGTCCACCATGTACTGGATCGGCCTCAAGCCCGGCGACGTGCACCTGAACATCTCCTCGCCCGGCTGGGCCAAGCACGCCTGGTCCAACCTGTTCGCCCCGTGGAACGCGGAGGCGACCGTCTTCATCTTCAACTACACACGGTTCGACGCGGCCCGCCTGATGGCCGAGATGGACCGGGCCGGGGTGACCACCTTCTGCGCCCCGCCGACCGTGTGGCGCATGCTCATCCAGGCCGACCTCGGCCAGCTCGCCACCCCGCCCCGCGAGGCCGTCGCCGCCGGCGAACCGCTCAACCCCGAGGTCATCGAGCAGGTCCGGCGGGCCTGGGGCGTCACCATCCGGGACGGCTTCGGGCAGACCGAGACCGCCGTGCAGGTCTCCAACAGCCCCGGCCAGCAGCTGAAGACCGGCTCGATGGGCCGGCCCAGCCCCGGCTTCCGGGTGGAGCTGCTGGACCCGGTCTCCGGAGCCCCCGGCGCCACCGAGGGCGAGATCGCCCTCGACCTGTCCGAGCGCCCCGTCGGCGTCATGACCGGCTATCACGGCGACCCCGACCGCACGGCCGAGGCCATGGCCGGCGGCTACTACCGCACCGGCGACATCGCCTCCCGCGACGAGGACGGATACCTGACCTACGTCGGCCGCGCCGACGACGTCTTCAAGGCCTCGGACTACAAGATCAGTCCGTTCGAGCTGGAGAGCGCGCTGCTGGAGCACGAGGCGGTGGCCGAGGCGGCCGTCGTGCCCGCACCGGACGAGCTGCGGCTGGCCGTGCCCAAGGCGTACGTCGTCCTCGCCGAGGGCTGGGAGCCCGGCCCGGACACCGCGAAGGTCATCTTCGAGCACTCCCGCGAGGTGCTCGCGCCCTACAAGCGCGTCCGCAGGCTGGAGTTCGGCGCGCTGCCCAAGACCGTCTCCGGCAAGATCCGCCGGATCGAACTGCGCGAGGCGACGGCCGCGGGCTCCGCGGACGAGTACCGCGAGGAGGACTTCCGGTGACGCAGGAACGGGTGACCGCACAGCTGTCGTACACGCACGGGACGGGCACCACCGCGCTGCTCGGCGACACCATCGGTGCCAACCTCGACCGGGCCGTGGCGGCCTGGCCCGACCGCGAGGCCCTGGTCGACGTCCCCTCCGGGCGGCGCTGGACGTACGCCCAGTTCGCCGCGGACGTCGAGGAGTTGGCGCAGGCGCTGGTCGCCAGTGGCGTCACCAAGGGCGACCGGGTGGGCATCTGGGCGATCAACTGCCCGGAGTGGGTCCTGGTGCAGTACGCCACCGCCCGCATCGGCGCGATCATGGTCAACATCAACCCGGCCTACCGCACCCACGAGGTCGAGTACGTTCTCAACCAGGCCGGAATCTCCCTCCTGTTCGCCTCGCTGAGTCACAAGACGAGCGACTACCGAGCCATGGTCGACGAAGTGCGCGGCAACTGCCACGAGTTGCGCGAGGTCGTGTACATCGGCGACCCGGGCTGGGCGGCGCTGCTGGCGCGCGGGACCGGGGACGCCCCGTACGAGCAGCTGTCCTGCGACGACCCCATCAACATCCAGTACACCTCGGGCACGACCGGCTTCCCGAAGGGCGCCACGCTCTCCCACCACAACATCCTCAACAACGGTTATTTCGTCGGGGAGTCGATCGCCTACACCGAGCAGGACCGGGTCTGCATCCCGGTGCCCTTCTACCACTGCTTCGGCATGGTGATGGGCAACCTGGCGGCGACCTCGCACGGTGCCTGCATGGTCATCCCGGCGCCGTCCTTCGACCCGAAGGCCACGCTGGAGGCGGTCCAGCAGGAGCGGTGCACCTCCCTGTACGGCGTCCCGACCATGTTCATCGCGGAGCTGAACCTCCCCGAGTTCGCGACGTACGACCTCTCCACGCTGCGCACCGGCATCATGGCGGGCTCGCCCTGCCCGGCGGAGGTGATGAAGCGGGTGGTGGCCGAGATGCACATGGAGCAGGTGTCCATCTGCTACGGCATGACCGAGACCTCCCCGGTCTCCCTGCAGACCCGCATGGACGACGACCTGGAGCACCGCACCGGAACCGTCGGCCGTGTGCTGCCCCACCTCGAGGTCAAGATCGTCGACCCGGCCACGGGGGTGACCCAACCGCGGGACACGGCCGGCGAGTTGTGCACCCGTGGCTACAGCGTGATGCTCGGCTACTGGAACGAGCCCGAGAAGACCGCCGAGGCCGTGGACGCGGGGCGCTGGATGCACACCGGGGACCTCGCGGTGATGCGGGAGGACGGGTACGTCGAGATCGTCGGCCGGATCAAGGACATGATCATCCGGGGCGGGGAGAACGTCTACCCGCGCGAGATCGAGGAGTTCCTCTACGCCCACCCGAAGATCAGGGACGTCCAGGTGGTCGGGGTGCCGCACGAGACGTACGGCGAGGAGGTCCTGGCCTGCGTCATCCCGCACGACCCGGCCGACCCGCTCACCCTGGACGAGCTGCGCGGCTACTGCCGCGGCAGGCTCGCGCACTACAAGATCCCCAGCCGCCTGCAGATCCTCGACGCCTTCCCGATGACCGTGTCCGGAAAGGTGCGCAAGATCGAGCTGCGGGAGCGGTACGGGGTGTGAGTCTTCCGGTGCCGAGCACGGACGGGGGTCGCGCTCGGCACCGGAACCTTTTCATATCGGCCCGGGGCCGGGGAGCCGTCAGGTGATCGTCCGCCCGTCGCGGGTGGGGGCTCCCGGCCGGCTCGTGCCCGCGCCCGTCGCGTGCAGGGTGCGGGCGGCCTCGTTCACCGGCTGCGGGGTGCCTGTGGGGGCGAGGACGAACAGCGCGATGCCCAGCGCAAAGGCGCGGGCGCGGGCCTCGTCGGTGTAACCCCCGAGGGAGAAGTACACACAGTCCGCGGACTCCGTCATCGCCGTCAGCCACAGGCACTCCACGTCCCGCGGCGAGGCCGGGCGCACGGTCGGATCGACCTGCGCGAGCAGTCCGCGCGCGGCGAGCCCGATGCCGCTGGGAGGCCGTTGGTCGGCCCGCCGGACGTCGCGGTAGCCGAGCCACCCGAGGTAGAGCACGGCAGCGGTGACGGCGTCCCGCGCGGTGCGGACGGGGTGCGGCTGGAAGCCGGGAGGGTTGCCGGGGACGTCCCCCGCGGCGTCCGGTGTCGCCGACCGGTCCGGCTCCGGCTTCGTCCTCGGTGAGGTCGGGGCGATGACCGCGAGGCGCAGCGCCGTGCCGCAGGGGCAGCCCAGCTCGGGGTGGGGCCACTGGTTGACGCGTCCGCAGGAGGCGCAGGGCACGGTGACCCACTCGTCCTCCCAGGACCGGTGTGCCCCTACGGCCGGGCCGGTGGCCGGATCCAGCCGTGGGCCGGCGGGGGTGCCGCAGACGCACGGATACGCCGGCGCGAGGTAGACGTGCTCGCGCCGGCAGGCCGGACAGCGCACCGGCACGCTCTCGGGCATGGCCACTCCAAGGCGTCGCGTCACAACTGTGGCGTCGGGCCGCCGCACCGGGCGGCGGCATCCCATCGTCCTCCTGCCGCGCCCCGTCTGTCCGGAACTTGCCCACTCTTGACGCCGTTCGCCCATCCCCCTAGATTGATTTCAGATAGTAGAAGTTAAGTTCCGCATTGCGGAAATTGCTGGACATCGAACACTGGAGACTGTGCTCACCGCGGGGCGCGACGGGAGTACGCATCCGACAGCCGAAGCAGGAGTACTCAATGGCTCGTATGACCGCTGCCCGCGCGGCAGTTGAGATCCTCAAGCGCGAGGGCGTCACCGACGCCTTCGGTGTGCCGGGCGCGGCCATCAACCCGTTCTACGCGGCCCTCAAGGCCTCCGGCGGCATCACGCACACCCTCGCCCGCCATGTCGAGGGCGCCTCCCACATGGCCGAGGGCTACACCCGTACCCACGCCGGCAACATCGGTGTCTGCATCGGCACCTCCGGCCCCGCCGGCACCGACATGATCACCGGCCTGTACTCGGCCATCGGTGACTCCATCCCGATCCTGTGCATCACGGGCCAGGCCCCGACCGCCGTGATCCACAAGGAGGACTTCCAGGCCGTCGACATCGCCTCGATCGCCAAGCCGGTCACCAAAATGGCGGTCACCGTCCTGGAGGCCGCCCAGGTCCCCGGCGTCTTCCAGCAGGCCTTCCACCTGATGCGCTCCGGCCGCCCCGGCCCGGTCCTCATCGACCTGCCGATCGACGTGCAGCTCACCGAGATCGAGTTCGACCCGGAGACGTACGAGCCGCTGCCGGTCTACAAGCCCGCCGCGACCCGCGCCCAGATCGAGAAGGCGATCGGCCTGCTCAACGAGTCCGAGCGCCCCCTGATCGTCGCGGGCGGCGGTGTCATCAACGCCGACGCCGCCGACCTCCTCGTCGAGTTCGCCGAGCTGACCGGCACCCCGGTCGTCCCGACCCTGATGGGCTGGGGCGTCATCCCGGACGACCACGAGCTGAACGCCGGCATGGTCGGCCTGCAGACCTCGCACCGCTACGGCAACGCGACCTTCCTGGAGTCCGACTTCGTCCTCGGCATCGGCAACCGCTGGGCCAACCGCCACACCGGCAAGCTGGACGTCTACACCGCCGGCCGGAAGTTCGTCCACGTCGACGTCGAGCCCACCCAGATCGGCAAGATCTTCGCCCCGGACTACGGCATCGCCTCCGACGCGAAGGCCGCGCTGGAGCTGTTCGTCGAGGTCGCGAAGGAGCTGAAGGCGGCCGGCAAACTGCCCGACCGCGGCGCCTGGGCGGCCTCGGCGCAGGAGAAGAAGGCCTCCCTCCAGCGCCGTACGCACTTCGACGACATCCCGATCAAGCCGCAGCGCGTGTACGAGGAGATGAACAAGGCCTTCGGCCCGGAGACCCGGTACGTCTCCACGATCGGCCTCTCCCAGATCGCCGGCGCGCAGATGCTGCACGTCTTCAAGCCGCGGCACTGGATCAACTGCGGCCAGGCGGGCCCGCTCGGGTGGACCGTCCCGGCCGCGCTGGGTGTGGCGAAGGCCGACCCGGAGGCGGCCGTCGTCGCCCTCTCCGGCGACTACGACTTCCAGTTCATGATCGAGGAACTGGCCGTCGGTGCCCAGCACAAGATCCCCTACGTCCACGTCCTGGTGAACAACTCCTACCTGGGCCTGATCCGCCAGGCGCAGCGGGCGTTCGACATCGACTTCCAGGTCAAGCTGGAGTTCGAGAACATCAACTCGCCCGAGCTGGGCGTCTACGGCGTCGACCACGTGAAGGTCGCGGAGGGCCTGGGCTGCAAGGCGATCCGCGTCACCGACCCGAACGAGCTCGGTGTCGCCCTGGAGGAGGCCAAGAAGCTCGCGGCCGAGTTCCAGGTCCCGGTCGTGGTCGAGGCGATCCTGGAGCGGGTCACCAACATCTCGATGTCCGGCACCAACGACATCAGCAACGTGGTCGAGTTCGAGGAGCTCGCCACCGAGCCCGGCCACGCGCCGACGGCGATCAGGACGCTGAAGGTCTGACGCCCACGACGCGGGTCTGACGCGTACGACAGCCGCGAGGGGCGGTCCGTCCGACGGGACGGGCCGCCCCTCTCGCATGCCCGGCACCACGGGCAGAGCTGTGTTGCGCGGGGCCCGCCGCCCCCGTGCCGGCGGGTCCCGCGTGCCGCTACTGTGCCCGGTCGCGGGACCCGTTGGCGCCTCCATCGCGTGTGTTCTGAGCTTGATTTGAGGCTTGCGTAGCCACCGTACGGCCGTTGCTGTACGCGGCTCTCCCGCACCTCTTGTATGTGTCTACACCTCGTGTTCCGACAGGCCCGGCCAGTCGTCCGGCCCGCCGCCCTGCCACTCGATGAGGTCGCTCTCCTCGACCTCGATCCGGTCCAGGTCGGCCAGCCGCAGGATCTCCACGACGTCGTCCAGGTGGGAGGCGATCCCCAGGACCACGTCTCCCTCGGTGACGCGCCGGGAGCCGTCCAGGGCCGGGGCATGGACCACGATGTGCGGATACTGCGTCGGATTGCCCATGCCTTCAGCGTGCTGCGAGCGCGGCGGATACGCACCCCGGACAGCGCGGAAGCGCTGGACAACGCAGAAAGCGCTCCCCTGGACAGGGGAGCGCTGCGCACTCTGTGGTGACTGTGGTGACCGCCCGACGGCGCGAGGCTGGGCGCGACAGGACATTCGCGCCGCCGGACGGAGTCTCGTTCTGGCTGGGACCGCGGCGGTTGCGACGGACCCGGGCGCTCCTTCCCTCAGGTCGAGAAGGAGGCCCCGGACCTTCACCACCGCACTGGCTCACAAGCCGCCGCGGTCCTCGCCTCACCCGCGAGCTGTTCCGACCGGCCACCCCTCATCCGGGCCGCCCGGCTGCCACGGGTCGTCTGCGGCCTCAGTCCTCGCGCAGGGCGCGGACCGCCTCCTCCACGCGCTTGCCGTAGTCCGGGTCGGCGGCGTGGAAGTGGGCCAGGTTCTTCTCGATCACGTCGTCGCGGGAGACCTGCGAGAGGCCGCCGGCGATGTTCGCGACGAGGCGGGACTTCTCCTCCTGCGACATCAGGCGGTACAGCTCGCCCGCCTGGAAGAAGTCGTCGTCCTTGGTGTGCAGGGGCGCCTCGTGGTTGCCCGTGTGGCCGGAGACGGCCAGCGGGGCCGACAGCGGGCGGCCGGTCTCCACCGGGCCGTCGTACGAGTTCGGCTCGTAGTTCTTGGCGCCGCGGCCCTGCGCGTTGGCCGCCATGAAGCCGTCGCGTCCGTAGTTCTGCGCGGTCGTCGCCTTCGGGGCGTTGACGGCCAGCAGCGTGTGGTTGACGCCCAGGCGGTAGCGGTGGGCGTCCGCGTAGGCGAACAGGCGGCCCTGGAGCATCTTGTCGGGGGAGGGGCCGATGCCCGGAACGAAGTTGTTCGGGGAGAACGCGGCCTGCTCGACCTCGGCGAAGACGTTGTCCGGGTTGCGGTCCAGCACCAGGCGGCCCACCCGCTGCAGCGGGTAGTCCCTGTGCGGCCACACCTTCGTCAGGTCGAACGGGTTGAAGCGGTACTCCGCCGCCTCGGCCGCCGGCATGATCTGGACGTGCAGCGTCCAGGACGGGTTGACCCCGCGCTCGATCGCCTGGAGCAGGTCCGTCTGGTGGGAGTTGGGGTCCTTGCCCGCGGTCTCCGCGCCCTGCTCGCTGCTCAGGCTGCGGATGCCCTGGTTGGTCTTGAAGTGGTACTTGACGAAGAAGGCCTCGCCCTCGGCGTTCGTCCACTGGTAGGTGTGCGAGCCGTAGCCGTTCATGTGGCGGTACGACGCCGGGATGCCGCGGTCGCCCATCAGCCAGGTCACCTGGTGCGTGGCCTCGGGGGCGTGCGCCCAGAAGTCCCAGACGTTGTCCGGCTCCTGCTTGCCGGTGAACGGGTCGCGCTTCTGCGAGTGGATGAAGTCCGGGAACTTGATCGGGTCCTTGATGAAGAACACCGGGGTGTTGTTCCCGACGAGGTCGTAATTGCCCTCCGCGGTGTAGAACTTGACGGCGAAACCGCGCGGGTCACGCACCGCGTCCGCGCCGCCGAGGGAGTCGGCGACCGTCGAGAAGCGCACGAACACCTCGGTGCGCTTGCCGATCTCGCTCAGGAAGTCGGCGTGGGTGAAGCCGGTGACGTCGTCGGTCACCTCGAAGTGGCCGTAGGCGCCCGAGCCGCGGGCGTGCACCACGCGCTCCGGGATGCGCTCGCGGTTGAAGCGCGCGAGCTTCTCCAGGAGGTGCTGGTCCTGGAGGAGGAGCGGGCCGCCGACGCCGGCGGAGGCTGAGTTCTGGTTGTCGGCGACCGGGGCGCCGGACTCTGTCGTGAGCACGCGCTTCGACATCGTGGACCTTCCGTGCGGGTGGCAGCGGAAACCTGTTTCCGCTTTGTGGAGCCTAGGAGTGGGGCGATCTGAACGTCAACAGTTTGTTGAAGCTGATTCCGGGCCGCGGCGACGCCTGGGCGCGACAGGACAGGTGTCGGCGGCACCGCGGCCCGGAAGTCTGAAGGGAGGCGGTCAGACCTGGGAGCCGGAGAGGCGCTCCACGGCCCGCAGCAGGGCCGAGTGGTCCAGGCCGCCGTCACCCTGGGCGCGCAGCGAAGCGACCAGCTGGGCGACCACGGCGCCGACCGGCAGGGCGGCACCGACGTTGCGGGCGGCGTCGGTGACGATGCCCATGTCCTTGTGGTGCAGGTCGATACGGAAACCGGGCTTGAAGTCGCGGCCCAGGAAGTTGTCCTTCTTCCGCGTCAGCACGGTCGAGCCCGCGAGGCCGCCGTTGAGGACGTCCAGCGCGGCCGTCAGGTCCACGCCGGACTTCTCCAGGAAGACCACGGCCTCGGCGCACGCCTGGATGTTCACGGCGACGATCAGCTGGTTGGCCGCCTTCACGGTCTGGCCGGAGCCGTGCGGGCCGCACAGGACGATGGTCTTGCCGAGCGCCTCGAGGATCGGCTTGGCGATGTCGAAGTCGGCCTGCTCGCCGCCGACCATGATCGAGAGCACGGCCTCGATGGCGCCGGCCTCACCGCCGGAGACGGGGGCGTCGAGGACGCGGATGCCCTTCTCCTTGGCGGCCTTCGCCAGGTCGACGGAGGTCTGCGGGGTGATCGAGGACATGTCGATCAGCAGGGCGCCCGGCTTGGCGTTCTCCAGGATGCCGTCGGGGCCGTAGGAGATGGCCTCTACCTGGGGCGACGCGGGCACCATGGTGATCACCACGTCGGCGTCGCGCACGGCCTCGGCGATCGAGGAGGCCGCGGCGCCGCCCGCGGCGGCCAGCCGGTCCAGCTTGTCCTGCTCCAGGGTGAAGCCGGTGACCTGGTAACCCGCCTTGATCAGGTTCTCGGACATGGGGGAGCCCATGATGCCGAGGCCGATCCACGCGATCGCCGGGCGGGTCGGGTGGGAGGAATCTGCGAGGGTGTTGCTCATGATTGGGGGTGCCTCTCTCAACTGCCTTGCAAAGTCAGGGGGTTCAACGCGCGGCACGCGCTTCGCGCGGGAGCCACTCGAAGGCCTCGGCGCTCGGACGGTCGCCCGGCTTGTACTCCAGGCCGACCCAGCCGTCGTAACCGGCCTTCTTCAGCTGGTCGAGCAGCTCCTCCAGCGGGAGCGAGCCCGTCCCGGGGGCGCCGCGGCCCGGGTTGTCGGCGATCTGCACGTGGCCGGTCTTCGCCGCGTACCGCTCGATGACCGACGGCAGGTCCTCGCCGTTCATGGACAGGTGGTAGAGGTCCATGAGGAACTTCGCGTTCCCGAGGCCCGTCGCCGCGTTGACCTTGTCCACGACCTCGATCGCCTTGGGCGCGCTCACGATCGGGCACTTCGGCGACTCGGGCTGGTTGAGGGCCTCGATCAGGATCGTCCCGCCGACCCGGCCGACCGCCTGGGCCGCGAGGACCAGGTTCTCCACGGCGAGCGCGTCCTGCTCGGCCGGGTCCGCCCCGTCGACGCGGTTGCCGTACAGGGCGTTGAAGGTCGTGCAGTCGAGGGACCGGGCGAAGGCGATGGCCACGTCGATGTTGGCGCGGAACCTGTCCGACTCCTCACCGGGGATCGACAGGGCGCCACGGTCCGGGCCCGGCAGCTGTCCGGCGTAGAAGTTCAGGCCCGTGAGCTGGACGCCCGCGTCCTCGATCGCCTTCTTCAGGGCGTCGAGCTCGGACTGCTCGGGGGTGGGGGAGTCGACCCAGGGCCACCACAGCTCGACCGCGGTGAAGCCCGCCGCGGCGGCAGCCGCGGGGCGCTCCAGGAGCGGGAGTTCCGTGAAGAGGATCGACAGGTTGACGTTGAAGCGCTGGTCTGCAAATCCCATTCGGGCCGCGCTCCCTTCCGTGGTTGAGATTCCATATTGCGGAAGTTCGTTTCTGCGTAATGGAAGATTGCAGCGGCGTGTCGCTGCTTGTCAAGGGGGACCCGGCGGGGCTGCCCGAAAATCCGTGCCGCGCGTTAGGTTGTGCGCGTGCGATTGAGAGTGGAGTTCACGACCGAGCCCTTCGACCTCGACGAGGCGCCCGCGCACGCCCTGGTGGCGCGGCAGGTCATCGAGGCTGCCGAGCTGGACGCCGTCGACGTCGGCCCGTTCGGCAACACGGCCGAAGGGGGCGCCGACAGCGTGCTCACGGCCGTGGACGCGCTGCTGCGCAAGGCCCTGGAGGCCGGTGCCACCCGGGTCTCGCTCCAGGTCAACGTGATCGGGGAGGGGGACCGGTGACCGGGGACGAGCCCTTCATCGCGGCTGTGAAGCCGCTGGTCGACGCCATGGGCGGGGAGCTGCTCCCGCCGGACGAGGCTGGCCCCGAGGATGTCGTCCTCGCCTGGGAGGGCGCCGACGTCGTCGCCGTACGCCTGCCCCAGCTCGCCGACTCCCTCGATCACATCCTGGCCGCCATGGAGCGCCGGAAGGGCAGGCCGCTGGCCGACCTGGACCGCAAGGCCAAGCAGGAGGTCGTGCGGATACTGGAGGCGCGCGGCGCCTTCGCCGTGCGGCACGGAGTGGAGACCGTGGCGAGCGCGCTGGGCGTCAGCCGCTTCACTGTCTACAACTACCTCAACCGGGAGAAGGGCGCCTGAGCGCAACGGGATCCTTCTTGTTACGCGGATTTTTCAACAAAGTGTTGACGTGGGGTTTCCGGGGGCGTTAGCTATCGGCAGCCCGTTCAGCACGAAGGCCGTTCCCGGCCACGGAGGCTCCCGTGACTACGACTTCCACGCCCCCGGGCCTGGCCCGGTTCAACGACCTGGAGGAGCACGCGGCGCTGGCCGCCCTCCACGAGGCGTGCGCCTCCACCGAGTGGGCCCGGCGACTGTCCGCCGCCCGCCCCTACGCCACCGTCGAGGCCCTCTACGCCGCCAGTGACGCAGCCATGGCCGAGCTGACCACGGCCGACCTCGAAGAGGCGATGGCCGGACACCCCCCGATCGGGCGCCCCAAGCCCGGCGACCCGACCTCCGCCCGCGAGCAGCGCGGCATGGCCGGCGCCTCCGAGGAGCTCAAGACGGAGCTGCTCGAACTGAACCTGGCCTACCAGGAGAAGTTCGGCCATGTCTTCCTCATCTGCGCCACCGGCCGGACCGGCGAGCAGATGCGGGACGCGGTCAAGGAGCGGATCGGCAACGCGCCGGAGCAGGAGCGGGAGCTCGTCCGCACCGAGCTGGGCAAGATCAACCGCATCCGACTGGCCCGACTCGTCGAAGAGGACGCCTGACACCATGAGCACCAGCACCACCGCCTCCGTGTCCACGCACATCCTGGACACCTCCGTCGGCCGCCCCGCCGAGGGCGTCGCCGTCCAGCTCGCGGCCCGCAGCGGCCGTGACGCGAGCTGGCAGGCGCTCGGCGGCTCCGCGACCGACGCCGACGGCCGGTGCAAGGACCTGCCGGCGCTGCCGGCGGGGACCACCCACGTACGGCTCGACTTCGACGTCGAACCGTACTTCGAGAAGAAGCAAGCCGATGCGCAGCAGGACGCCCCCGCGAATCGGGACAGCGGTGCGCGGTCCGTGTTCTTCCCGGAGGTGGCGATCACGTTCGCCGTCGTGCCGGGTGAGCACTACCACGTACCGCTGCTGCTCAACCCGTTCGGCTACTCCGTTTACCGAGGGAGCTAGCAGAAACATGCCCACGATCCTGGGACAGAACCAGTACGGCAAGGCCGAGAACCGAGTCGTAAAGATCACGCGGGACGGCGCCACCCACCACATCAAGGACCTCAACGTCTCCGTGGCGCTGAGCGGCGACATGAGTGAGGTCCACTACTCCGGCTCCAACGCCAACTGTCTGCCGACCGACACCACCAAGAACACGGTGTACGCGTTCGCCAAGGAGTACGGCATCGAGTCCGCCGAGCAGTTCGGCATCCACCTCGCCCGCCACTTCGTCACCTCGCAGGAGCCGATCCACCGGGCCCGGATCCGCATCGAGGAGTACGCCTGGGAGCGGATCGAGACCTCCGACGCCAACTCCAAGTTCATCGGAGCGGACGAGGTCAAGCACTCCTTCGTGCGCAAGGGCCAGGAGACCCGCCTCACCCAGATCACCTTCGACGGTGAGAAGTGGGAGGTCATCTCCGGCCTGAAGGACCTGGTCGTGATGAACTCGACGAACTCCGAGTTCTGGGGCTACGTCAAGGACAAGTACACGACCCTCCAGGAGGCGTACGACCGCATCCTGGCCACCCAGGTCTCCGGCCGCTGGCGGTTCAACTGGACCGACGACGAGCAGAAGATGCCCAACTGGGAGAAGTCCTACGAGCAGGTCAAGAAGCACATGCTCCAGGCCTTCGCCGAGACGTACTCCCTCTCGCTGCAGCAGACGCTGTACCAGATGGGCGCGCGCATCATCAACAACCGCAGCGAGATCGACGAGGTCCGCTTCTCGCTGCCGAACAAGCACCACTTCCTGGTCGACCTGGAGCCCTTCGGGCTGAAGAACGACAACGAGGTGTACTTCGCCGCCGACCGGCCCTACGGCCTGATCGAGGCGACCATCCTCCGGGACGGCTGCGAGCCGAAGATCCCGGTGGACCTCACCAACCTCTGACGTACCCGAACCTCGGCACCCGTGACCGGGGAGACGCGCCCTTCCGCCTCCCCGGTCACGGCACTCAAAACTTCTAGGGTCCTGCCGTGCCCTCCCACTTCAGTCCACTGAGCGAAAAGGACGAATCATGGCAGCAGCTCAGCGCATCGTCATCGAGAACTGTTCGATCGCAACCGTCGACGCCGACGACACCGAGTACGCCTCCGGGTACGTCGTCATCGCCGGCAACCGCATCGAGGCGGTCGGCGCGGGCAAGGCCCCCGAGGGCCTGGAGAACGTCGTACGCCGCATCGACGCCACCGGGCACCTCGTGACCCCCGGCCTGGTCAACACCCACCACCACTTCTACCAGTGGATCACCCGGGGCCTGGCCACGGACCACAACCTCTTCAACTGGCTCGTCGCGCTCTACCCCACGTGGGCGCGTATCGACGAGCCGATGGTGTACGCGGCGGCCCAGGGCTCGCTCGCGATGATGGCCCGCGGCGGCGTCACCACCGCCATGGACCATCACTACGTCTACCCGCAGGGCTCCGGCGACCTGTCCGGCGCGATCATCCGCGCCGCCCGCGAGATGGGTGTCCGCTTCACCCTGGCCCGCGGCTCCATGGACCGCAGCGAGAAGGACGGCGGACTGCCGCCGGACTTCGCCGTCGAGACCCTGGACGGTGCGCTCGCCGCGACCGAGGCGACGGTCAAGGAGCACCACGACGCCTCCTTCGACGCGATGACCCAGGTCGCCGTCGCCCCGTGCTCCCCGTTCTCCGTCTCCACCGAACTCCTGCGTGAGGGTGCCGAGTTGGCCCGCCGCCTCGGCGTGCGGCTGCACACCCACGGTTCCGAGACGGTCGAGGAGGAGAAGTTCTGCCACGAGCTGTTCGGCATGGGCCCGACCGACTACTTCGAGTCCACCGGCTGGCTCGGCGAGGACGTGTGGATGGCGCACTGCGTCCACATGAACGACTCCGACATCGCCGCCTTCGGCCGTACGAAGACCGGTGTCGCCCACTGCCCGTCGTCCAACGCCCGCCTGGCGGCAGGTATCGCGCGGGTCCCGGACATGCTCGCCGCCGGCGTCCCGGTCGGCCTCGGCGTCGACGGCACCGCCTCCAACGAGTCCGGCGAACTCCACACCGAGCTGCGTAACGCCCTGCTCATCAACCGGCTCGGCGCCCACAAGGAGGCCGCGCTCAACGCCCGCCAGGCCCTCAGGCTCGGCACCTACGGCGGCGCCCAGGTCCTCGGCCGCGCCGCCGAGACCGGCTCGCTGGAGGCCGGCAAGCTCGCCGACCTGGTGCTGTGGAAGCTGGACACCATTGCCCACGCCTCCATCGCCGACCCGGTGACCGCCCTGGTCTTCGGTGCGGCGGCCCCGGTCACCGCCTCCTTCGTCAACGGCCGGCAGATCGTCGAGGACGGCCGCCTGCTCACCGTCGACGAGGACGCCATCGCCCGCTCCACGCGGGCCGAGGCCCAGCGCCTGGCGCAGATCGCCGCCAAGGGCTGAGCCACTGCTGGACTCCGGCCGGGAGGGACGGCTCCTGGCCGGCAGCCGTGGACCCGAGCGGGGTCCATGGCGGCCGTCTCCGGGGCGCGCGTGAACGCGCGCGTCCCGGAACGGTCACCGTCCCCTGGCCCCCTCAAGGGGCCTCCGGTCCCGCACGACCGCCGCGCACCACCTCCCTGAAACCCGCGTCCCAGCCGACGTGTCAACCGACCGGAGGAGCCGCCGTGTCCGCTCACCCCGTTGACGAGATCCACCCAGTCGACCAGAAACTCCCCGCCCTCAAGATGGCGACCAGCGGCCTTCAGCATGTGGCCGCCATGTACGCGGGAGTCGTCGCCCCGCCCCTGATAGTCGGCGCTGCCATAGGCCTGTCCGCCACCGACCTCACGTTCCTTACCGGCGCCTGTCTGTTCACCGCAGGGCTCGCCACGTTCCTGCAGACCCTCGGCATCTGGAAGATCGGCGCCCGGCTGCCCTTCGTCAACGGCGTCACCTTCGCCGGCGTCGCCCCCATGACGGCGATCGTCGCCTCCGCCAAGGACAAGTCCGACGCCCTGCCCATGATCTTCGGCGCGGTGATCGTCGCGGGCCTCCTCGGCTTCATAGCGGCCCCCTTCTTCAGCAAGGCCGTCCGCTTCTTCCCGCCGGTCGTCACCGGTACGGTCATCACGCTCATCGGCATCTCCCTGCTCCCGGTCGCCTTCAACTGGGCCCAGGGGCCCAACCCGGCGGCGCACGACTACGGTTCGACGACCAACCTCGGCCTCGCCGGCATCACCCTCGTCGTCGTTCTGCTGCTGCGCCGCTTCACCCGCGGCTTCGTCAAGCAGATCGCCGTGCTGCTCGGCCTGGTCGTGGGCACGCTGATCGCGATCCCGTTCGACGTCACGGACTTCGGGCCGGTGGCGGACGCGAAACTGGTCGGCTTCCCGACGCCGTTCCACTTCGGCGCCCCGCAGTTCCAGATCGCCGCCATCCTGTCGATGTGCGTGGTGATGGTCGTCTCCATGACCGAATCCACCGCCGACATGCTGGCGTTGGGCGAGATCGTGGAACGCCCGGTGGACGAGAAGACCATCGCGGCGGGCCTGCGCGCCGACACCCTCGGCTCGGCCCTCAGCCCCGTCTTCAACGGCTTCATGTGCAGCGCCTTCGCGCAGAACATCGGCCTGGTCGCCATGACACGGATCCGCAGCCGCTTCGTCGTGGCGGTCGGCGGCGGCTTCCTGGTCCTGATGGGCCTGTGCCCGGCGGCTGCCTCGCTCATCGCGGTCGTCCCGCGGCCGGTCCTCGGCGGCGCCGGCGTGGTCCTGTTCGGCTCGGTCGCCGCGAGCGGCATCCAGACCCTGGTCCGGGCCGGCCTGGAGAAGGACAACAACGTCCTGATCGTGGCCGTCTCCCTCGCGATCGGCATCATCCCGATCACCGCGCCGGGCTTCTACCACGCCTTCCCGGAGACCGCGAGGATCGTCCTCGACTCGGGCATCTCCACCGGCTGCGTCACCGCGCTCCTGCTCAACCTGGTCTTCAACCACCTGGGCCGGGGCAGCGAGGCCGAGGACGTCACACACCCGATGGAGTCTGGGGAGGAACTGGCGCCTGCCCACTGAGGGTTGGCCTGTCACAGGTGAGACGCGGGGTGCGGCAGTTGTCGTACCCCGCACGCCCATGTACGGCAGTCTTGGGCTTATGAACGAGTCCGGCCGTGTCGAGGCCTTCAGCGACGGCGTGTTCGCCATCGCCATCACCCTGCTCATCCTGGAGATCAAGGTGCCCAAGGTGGGTGAACACGGCGGCCTGTGGCACGCGTTGGGCGGGCAGTGGCCGTCGTACGCCGCCTATGTGGTCAGCTTCCTGGTGATCGGCATCATGTGGGTCAACCACCATCAGGTGTTCAGTTACGTCGCCCGGGTCGACCGCACGCTGATGTTCCTGAACCTGGCGCTGCTGATGGTGGTGGCCGCCATTCCCTGGCCGACGGCCATGCTCGCGGAATACCTGCGTGAGGACACGGCCTCCCACGCGGCGGCGGCCGTGTACAGCCTGGTGATGGTCGCGATGGCGCTGGCCTTCCAGGCCCTGTGGTGGCATCTCACCCGCACCGGCCGCCTCTTCGACGCCCGCGTCGACGCCACGGCGGCCCGCCGGACCCGGGTGCGCTTCGCCCTCGGTTCCCTGGCCTACCCGGTGACGGTGGGCCTCGCCTTCGTGTCCGCACCCCTCACCCTCGCCGCACACGGGCTGCTCGCCCTGTACTACGGCTTCAACCAGGTAGCGGTGCCGACCCGGGAGGAGGCGGCCACGTCCTGAGTCAGGGCCGGGGGCCGGGCCCGGCCTGGCAGGGGGTGGCCGCGGGCAGCCGGCCGGTGAAGTACGAGCGTGGCGGGACGCCCATCAGGGCACGGAAGTCGGACGTCATGTGCGCCTGGTCGTAGTAGCCGGTGGCGGCGGCGAGTTCGGCCCAGGGCGCGGTCGGGGCGTGCGTGAGGACCGCGCGTACGCGGTTGATGCGGGAGTAGTGCTTGGGGGACAGGCCGACGCCCTCCGCGAAGAGGTTGCGCAAGTGCCGTTCGCTGACGGCCAGTTCACGTGCGACCTCGCTGACCTGCCCCGGTACCCGGCCGGCCTGGACCGACATCGCGTCGACCCCGGCCCGTACCAGCGCGGTGCGGGTGCGGTCCGCCGACGCGGTCAGCCGTTCGGGCAGCGTGTCCGCGAGGTGGGCCACCGTCTCCTCGGCGGTCAACCACCGCAACTCCCGTTCCAGTTGGCGGGCCGTCCGGCCCGGCAGCTCGCCGAGCTGCACGACCCTGCCCACCAGCTCGGCCGCCGGGACGCCCAGGAGCGGCCGGGCCGTGCCCGGGGCGAGGCGCAGCTCCACGCAGGAGGCGAGGGCCTTGCCGTCGTGGTAGGAGGCCCGCACCCGTGGACCGACGGCGAGGACGTCGCGCTGCCCGGTCACCCCCACGCGTACGACGACCTTCGTGGCCGCGTCCGGGAGATGGGTGAACGCCGCCTCGGGCGGCCCGGCCACGGACACGGTCCGGACCCCGGTGATCCAGGCGCTCAGGACCTCGGGCAGCGGAAGGGCCTGTTCGGCACGGGAGTTCGTCACCCCTCCACCGTAGGCGAGCCGCGGGACGGGAAGACGGGCGAACCGTGCCGGAATTTCCAAGAGCGCCGCTCGCCGCCCGGCGCACCGTGGAGTGCATGATCCTCGTGACCGGTGCCACGGGCACCATCGGCAGTGAACTCGTACGACAGCTCGCGGCGCGCGGCGAGAAGGTGCGCGCCCTGACCCGGAACCCGGCGAAGGCCCCGGTGCCCTCCGGAGTGGAGGTGGTCCGCGGCGACTACCTCGAACCGGCTTCCCTGGAGGCCGCGATGACCGGGGTGACGGCCGCGTTCCTGCTGGGCGCGCCCGGTCCGGACTCGGGACGCGACCAGGCGCTGGTGGCGGCGGCGCGTGCGGCGGGCGTCGGGCGGCTGGTGAAGCTCTCCGCGATCGCGACGGGCGACCCCGACGTCGGCCCGTCGGGCGCCTGGCACGTGCCCGGCGAGCAGGCCCTGCGGGACAGCGGCACCGAGTGGACGATCCTGCGGCCCTCGTCCTTCGCCTCGAACACGCTGAGCTGGGCGCAGGCCGTCGAGGCGGGCGAGCCGGTGCCGAACCAGACCGGTGACGGGCCGTCCGGGGTGATCGACCCCCGGGACGTGTCCGAGGTCGCGGCACGCGTCCTCGTGGAGGGCGGGCACGCGGGACGGACGTACACCCTGACCGGGCCGGAGGCGATCAGTGTCCCCGAACAGGCCGCCGTACTCGCCTCCGTCCTCGGCCGCCCGATCACCACGCGCGATCTGTCGCCGGCCGAGACACGCGAATTCCTCGTCTCCGCCTGGGGTTTCGACGACGCGCAGGCCGAGGGCATCCTGACCGCCACCGCCTTCGTCCGCAAGGGCGGCAACGCGGTCGTCACCGGGGAGGTGGCGGAGCTGCTGGGCCGGCCCGCGCGGACGTACCGGGAGTGGGCGCTGGACCACAAGGAGGCGTTCGGCCCGCGTTAGTCCTCAGTCCTCTTGTCCCGGCCGCAGGACCGCCGCCGCCAGCACCAGCGCTGCCACCGCGAACCCCGTCGCCACCCGGAAGGCCAGCTGGTAGCCCGCCGCGGTGGCCGGGACCAACTGCGCACCCCGGCCGAGCAGTCCGTCGGTGCGTGACGCCGCCAGCGTCGACAGCACCGCCAGACCCAGCGAACCACCCACCACCTGCGTGGTGTTGAACAGCCCGGAGGCCAGGCCCGCGTCCTCCTCCCGCGCTCCCGACATGGCGAGCCCGGTCAGCGCGGGCATGGCCGCGGCGAACCCGGCGGCGAGCAGCAGCATCGGCGGCAGGACGTCGGCCGCGTAGGAGCCGTCGGCCGGAGCGCGGCTGAGCAGGGCCATGCCGGCGGTGATCAGGGCCAGCCCGGCCAGCAGCACCCGGTACGGGCCGAACCGGCCGATGGTGCGCGCCGACAGCCCCAGCATCAGCAGACCGATCACGACCGGGGCGGGCAGGAACGCGAGACCGGTCGTCAACTCGTCGTAGCCGAGCACGCGTTGCAGATACAGCGCGCTGATGAACTGGAAGCCGTACATCGTCGCGATCATCGTCACCTGCACGGCGTTCGCACCGCTCAGCACCCGGGAGCGGAACAGGCGAAGCCGCAGCAGGGGCCGTGCGGCCCGCGCCTGGCGCAGGGTGAACGCCGCGAACAGGGCGAGCGCGAGGGCCGCCAGGAGCAGGGTCGAGGCCGGCGAGCGGTCGCCGGAGCCGACGATGACGTACACCGTGAGCATGAGCGCCCCCGTGACCAGCGCGGCCCCCGGGTAGTCGGCGCCCCTGCCGAGCCCGGCGCCCCGCTCGGGGGCGAGCACGCGCACCGCCGCCCACCACGCGGCCACGCCGATCGGCAGGTTGATCAGGAAGATCCAGTGCCAGTTCAGGCCCTGGGTCAGCGCCCCGCCGAGGAAGGTGCCGAGCGCGCCGCCCCCCGCGCCGACCGCGCTGAACACCGCGATGGCGCGGGCCTGTTCCCGGGGTTCGGGAAAGAGCGCGATCAGCATGCCGAGGACCACGGCCGAGGCCATCGCCCCGCCCACGCCCTGCAGGGCCCGCGCCGCGATCAGCGTGCCCTGCTCGGTCACCGTCCCGCACAGCACCGACGCGGCCGTGAACACGGCGAGCCCGGACGTGAACATCCGTTTGCGGCCGACCAGATCACCGAGCCGGCCCACCAGCAGGAGCAGCCCGCCGAAGGCGATCAGATAGGCGTTGACGACCCAGGCGAGCCCCGGCCCGCTGAAGCCGAGGTCGCTCTGGATGGCGGGCATCGCCACGGTGACGATGTTGGCGTCCAGGACCGTCATCAGGGTTCCCGCGCAGAGTACGGCGAGAGACGCCCAGCGGGAGTAGGCCCGTGAAGGTGTCACCGCCGCCGGTGACGGGCTGTGCTCGATGGTGGCCGACATGGCTCCCCGTTCTCCCTACGCGTCTTGGTACACGACTTGTAACGGGGAACATCGTCAGTGACCATGGAGGCCGCCGTAAGGAGGCAGTCCGATGTCCCAGAGGAACACCGGTGTTACCGTCCAGGCAGTGAACGCGCACGCGTGCCCGGTCCGGGAAGTTCTTGACAGGGTGGCCGGGAAATGGAGCGTGCAGATCCTCGTCGCCGCCGCTCACGGACCCATCCGGTTCACCGAGCTGGAGCGTGGCATCGAGGGCATCAGCCGCCGCATGCTCACGCTCACCCTGCGCAACCTGGAGCGCGACGGCCTGGTCACGCGCACCGTGCATCCGACGGTGCCGCCCAAAGTGGAGTACGAACTCACCCCGGCCGCCCAGGAGTTGCACGAGACGCTGCAGCGGATGACCGACTGGGCCGAGCGGAACCGGGTGTACATCGCGGAGGCGCGGGCGGCCTACGACGCCGAGCACAGTCCGGAGCTGCTCGACGCGTAGGCCATGGCCGGCTCACAAACCGCGTGGCCGGCTCACAAGCCGCCTGGGCGGCTTACAGGCCGAACAGTCCCGGATCCGTGGTCAGTTCCTTGAAGACCGCCGCCGGGTCGGGGACCAGCTTTCTCGCCTTGAGGTCCAGCAGACCGCCGACCGCGGTGATCTCGGCCGCCAGCGTGCCGTCGGTCTTGACGACCTGCTGGCGGATACGGAAGGTCTTGCCGCCGCTCCACTCGAACTCGCAGGTCACGTCGACCTCTTCACCAGCGAGCAGCTCACGCCGGAAGCTGATCGTCGTCTCCAGCGCCACCGGCCCCACGCCCTGGCCGGTGAGCCGGGTCTGGCTGATGCCGGCCTCCTGGAGCAGCGACCAGCGGGCGTGCTCGGCGTAGTTGAGGTACACCGC
This sequence comes from Streptomyces sp. NPDC002671, assembly GCF_053592475.1. Lineage (NCBI taxonomy): Bacteria > Bacillati > Actinomycetota > Actinomycetes > Kitasatosporales > Streptomycetaceae > Streptomyces > Streptomyces sp. NPDC002671. The sequence continues at coordinate 89,627 of NZ_JBSFVU010000001.1, read as the reverse complement.
CTGGTTGAGGTGGCCCTGTGTGTCGGTCTCGTAGCCACGCACGGTCACACGGACGGAATACGGTTCGGCCACTGCTTCCCCTTCTCGCACTTGCTCACGTTCACTCACGTTCGACTCTTCGATGCACGATCTTGGCATGCCGCTCAGACCCGGCGCGGCGAGGCCAGCAGATAGCGCATCCTGGTGCGCGGCTCGGTGTACTCGCCGGCCTGCCAGCCCGCCCGCTCCAGCGTGGCCGCGCAGGCGGTGAGGCTCGCTGCGTCCGGCGCGTACACGGCGACCGCCTCCGGCTGCGCGGTCGCCCGCACCCGGTAGCCGGGGCCCTCCGGCCCCTCAGGGCGGTGCCCGGCCGCCTCCAGAGCGAGGGCGGCGGCCCGCACCAGATGCGCGCGCTCCCAGCCGCAGGGCCGGTCCGTAGCGCCGTCGGGATGGGTCATCCGGCGCAGCTCCAGCAGCCCCTGCCAGGCGCTGTGCACCTCGCGCAGCCGCGCCGGACCGGACGCCGGGGCCTCCTCCTCCCCGCCGACGCGCGCCGCGAACACCCCCGTCGCGGGGGCGGCCCGCTCCGGCGCCTTGCTCCCGTCCGCGGCCCCCGCCTCAGGCGGCGACTCGCGTATCCGGTGCCCCGCCGGGGTGAGGAAGTGGTCGTGCGGCGGCCGGGGGTGCCGGAACGCCAGCCCCCGCTTCACCAGGGCCGCGAGCTGCGCCTCGGTCCCGCGCAGCCGCCCGGTGACCGGATCGGCGGCGTCGATCACGCGCCGCTGCGCGACGGTCGGCGGTCGGGTCACGGCGTGCTCCCTCCCCGTGTCGTCGGATGCCCTGAAACCGCCGGACGGGCGGCTCGGATGCAGCGTACGACCGGGGTCCGACAACGGGCCGGGTGCGCCTGCCAGGGAGCGGGCCGGTCAGGCCGGCCGGATGTTCCATCCCGCCACGACCGGCCGCCCGTGCTCCGTGCCGATGCGGCTCAGCGCCCCGGTCGCGAGCTGGAAAAGGGCGCCGTGCTGCGGGGGCAGCCCCAGGGCGCGGGCGGTGAGGACGCGCAGGAAGTGCCCATGGGCGATCAGGACGACGATCCCCTCGGCGTCCGCGAGGGCGGCGTCCGCCTTGGCCAGCATCCGGTCGGCGCGCTCCCCGACCTGCTCCGGGGTCTCCCCGGGATGTTCGGGCGGACCCGGCGCGACCCCGTCCGTGAACAGGAACCAGCCGGGCCGGCTCCGCTGGATCTCCACGGTGGTCACACCCTCGTACCCGCCGTAGTCCCATTCGCGCAGGTCGGCATCGACCCGGGCGTCGTCGATGCCGATGAGCCGGGCGGTCTCCCGGGCCCGTTGCAGGGGGCTGACGAAGGCCGCGCCGATCCGGTGCGAGCGGATCAGCGGCACCAGCCGGCGCGCCTCCTCCCGGCCGTGCTCGGTGAGGGGCACGTCGGTCCAGCCGGTGTGCCGTCCGGACCGCGACCACTCGGTCTCGCCGTGCCGGACGAGAAAGAGGTCACCCACGTGCCGGCCCTTCCGCTCGTCTGTCAGCACGGTGCCACAGGGCGGCCTCGGCGCGCAGGGCGAACTGGTCCGGACGGGCAGCCACCGTCAGTGTCGGTGCCGGAGTGCTGTCATCCGTGTTCTGTCATCCGTGCTGCCCGGGCTGGTAGTCGCCGGCGGGCTGCCTGATGATGATGTTCCCGCGGTTGAAGGCGTTGATGAGGGAGATGAGGCACACCAGGGCGGTGAGCTGCTCCTCGTCGAAGTGCTTGGCGGCGTTCGACCAGGCCTCGTCCGTGACCCCGCCGGCCGCGTCGGCCACGCGGGTGCCCTGCTCCGTCAGCTCCAGGGCGGCGCGCTCGGCCTCGGTGAACACCGTGGCCTCCCGCCAGGCGGCCACCAGGTTGAGGCGCACCGAGGTCTCCCCGGCGTGGGCGGCGTCCTTGGTGTGCATGTCGGTGCAGAAACCGCAGCCGTTGATCTGACTGGCGCGGAGCTTCACCAGTTCCCGGGTCGCCTTCGGCAGCGTCGAGTCCGCGAGCACCCTGTCCGCCGCGACGAGGTGCTTCCCGAACTTGGCCGCGACCGGGCTGGCGGAGACGTTCAGCCGAGCTTCCATCGTGCACTCCTTGTCGTTGGTTCTTATTGCTTGTCGTCCTCCGCTCTGGCTCCTCTTGAGACAATTCACCGTTCCTAATGAACGATCACTTCGGTCGTTGCGTGGTTGTACGGGTCTTGGTGGTGAGGGGTTTTTGCCAGTGCTGGGCGCCCCAGCGGCTGGTGTAGGCGGTCGACCGCGACGACGGCGGGAGATCAGGCGGCGGAAGCACTTGTTACGGCCGTGCTTCTCCCGGGATGTGCCGTCGGTGAAGTCGAGATCCTCGATCGCGACCGCCGAGGCCCCGCAGCGCTGGGTGTGGTGCAGCAGCCGGTTCAGTGCGTGCCGGATCTTCGCGTCGCGGTGCTGGGTGGTGCCGGACAGGTCGTAGAAGAAGCGCCGTGGTTCGCCGACCGGGTTGCCGTGCACGTCCAGGTGCCAGGCGGCGAGGTGGTCGTCGTTCATGTCCACCGCGACCACGCCCCGGGCCAGGGCCGCCTCCAGCGGCAGGAGGGGGACGGGCGCGCGCTGCCAGGAGGCGGTCACATACCAGCGGCTGGATTCCACGCGCCCGTCACTTGTCAGACAAGGCGAGTGCGGCTGGGATGGTGACACCCTGCGGGTTGCCGCTGTGATTCACCGGGCCTGCAGCACCGGCAGGGCGGGGGCTCCGGAGGGCAGCATGTACTTGGCTGCCAGTACCGGGGTCCGTCCTACCTGTACGACCTGTGTGGTCAGGATGGCGGGGGTGTCCGCGGGGCGCGCGAGCTGCTGGCCGCGGCGCTGGCCGAGCATGGAGGCCACGATCGTGGCCGAGCCGCGCAGCGGCAGCTCTCGCCCGGCCTCCAGCAGCACCTTGAGCATGGAGCTCGGCGGCGTCGGGGGCTCGCTCAGCGCATCGGCGAGTTCCGGGAGCAGCTCACGCAGCCTCTCCGGGGGAGCCGCCCACTCCTGGGCCAGGCAGCAGGCCAGGCCGTCGAGTTCCAGGACGACCTCCCAGAAGGGGACCCGGTCCTTGGCGGAGAGCAGCAGGTGCTGGGTGGAGAAGTCCGTCGGCTCCGCGATGTCGTGCCGCAGGACGGTGGCCCGCGCCCCCCGCCCGCCGCCGAGCAGCTGCTCCATCGGGCGCAGCTGCTCGAACCCGCGCTGCGGCGGCTGGTTGACCGTGCGGCCGACACCGCGGCGCGCGTCGAGTACGCCGTCCTCTTGGAGCAGGATCAGCGCCTCGCGCAGTGCCGGCCGGCTCACCCCGAGGTCGGCGGCGAGCTTGGGCTCACTGGGCATCGGTGAACCCGGCGGGTAGACGCCCTCGCGAATGGCTTCCACGATCCGCTCGTACAGCACGACCACCGGCCGTCGTCGGGGCTGGTTGTCAGCCACCGGTACCTCCTCCGCTTCTTGACGCATCCCCTGCGCTCAGGTTAAAAGTGTCCCGCGAGTCCACTTGTCTGACAAGTGATGGCGCGGAACGAGGATGCCGCTCGCAAACCCCCATTTCCCCTCGCGAAGGTGAAGGCGCCGTCATGTCGCTGACGAGCCCCGTCGTTGGCCGGTCCGCCGGGCGCCAGTTCGGGCTTTTGACCGCTCTTGTGCTGGCCGTCCTCGGCTACCAGATTCGACCTGACCGACCTGTACTCGCCCCGACTGCGCGAACTGTGCCGCCGGATCGACCCGACACTCACCGAGGGTGTGTACGCCCAGTGGCCCGGCCCGCAGTACGAGACCCCAGCCGAGATCCGGATGCTGCGCACCCTCGGCGCAGACCTGGTCGGCATGTCCACCGCACTGGAGGCGATCGCCGCCCGCGCGGGCGGCGCCGAGGTGCTCGGGCGGTCCCTGGTCACCAACCTGGCAGCCGGAATGACCGCCGAGCCCCTGGACCACGCAGAGGTCCTGCAGGCCGGCCGCGACTCGGCCTCGCGCATGGGCGAGCTCCTGACCCGACTGCTCACAGAAATGTGACCGCGGACCTACCCACTGCGACCGAAGGAACCGGGTCACCGGCAGCAAGCGACGTGACGGACCCGTCGCCTGGACCGCGGCACCCGCTAAGTCCGCGAACCAGATGAACCGACAACGTGATCACCAGCACCATCACCGGGCTGACCGCGAGCGACACCCCCCCGGCTGGCCCGCGGCAGCTTCGCCAACCAGCTTCACCCCCTATGAGGAGCACGTCATGCAACCAGCTTCGAACACGCCGACCGATCAGGACCGGGCTCACCTCCTCGCGGCCATCGACCTCGCAGCCCGCGCGCGCAAGCACGGCAACCATCCGTTCGGCGCGCTGCTGACCGACGCGACCGGGAACGTCCTGCTCACCGCCGAGAACACCGTGATCACGGAGCACGATGTCACCGGCCACGCGGAGACGAACCTGGTCCGGCAGGCGTCGCGCACGCTGACGCCGGACCAGCTCGCCGAGGCCACGCTGTACACCAGCACCGAGCCGTGCGCGATGTGCTCGGGCGCGATCTACTGGAGCGGCATCCGCCGGGTGGTTTACGCACTCGCGGCGACAGAGCTGAACGTCCTCGCCGGAGTGGACCCCGACGAGCCGCTGCTCGATCTCCCGTGCCGTCAGATCTTCGCGGCCGGCGGGAACACGGTCGAGGTGTCGGGGCCGTACCTCTACGAAGAGGCTGCCGCGGTGCACCTCGGGTACTGGGGGTAGCACGCCAGCGGCCGGCACCGCGTCCGCTCCAGCCACGACAGCCGGGGCGGACGCGGCGCGCCGGCGGCGCCTGAAGGTGGAGGGAGTCTCACGGCGGCCCATCGCACCGTCCAAGACCTGCCGATCGGCAGGCCGAGGCTACTGCCGGTAGCCGCCCAGGAAACGCCCGATCCGGCCGATCGCCGCCTCCAGGTCGTCGGCGTGGGGAAGGGTGAGGATGCGGAAGTGGTCGGGGGCGGGCCAGTTGAAGCCGGTGCCCTGGACCACCTGGATCTTCTCGCGGAGCAGCAGGTCGAGGACGAACCTCTCGTCGTCGTGGATCTTGTGGACCTTGGGGTCCAGGCGCGGGAACGCGTACAGCGCGCCCTTGGGCTTCACGCACGACACACCCGGGATCTCGTTCAGCTTCTCCCAGGCCACGTTCCGCTGCTCGTACAACCGCCCCCCTGGAGCGGCGAGTTCGCCGATGGACTGGCGTCCGCCGAGCGCGGCCTGGATGGCGTACTGCGCGGGCGCGTTGGCGCACAGCCGCATGGAGGCCAGCATGGTCAGGCCCTCCAGGTAGTTCCTGGCGTGCTGCCTGGGGCCGGTCACCACCAGCCAGCCGGAGCGGAAGCCCGCGACCCGGTACGTCTTCGACAGGCCGCAGAAGGTGAGCACCACCAGGTCCGGGGCGAGGGACGCGGCCGAGTGGTGCACGGCGTCGTCGTACAGGATCTGGTCGTAGATCTCGTCGGCGAACACCATCAGGCCGTGCCGGCGGGCCAGGTCGAGGATGCCCTCGACGACTTCCTTCGGATACACCGCGCCCGTGGGGTTGTTGGGGTTGATGATGACCACGGCCTTGGTGCGGTCGGTGATCTTCGCCGCCATGTCGGCCAGGTCCGGGGTCCAGTCGGCCTGTTCGTCGCAGAGGTAGTGGACCGCCTTGCCGCCCGCCAGGGTCGTGACCGCCGTCCAGAGGGGGAAGTCCGGTGCGGGGATGAGGATTTCGTCGCCGTCCTCGACCAGCGCCTGTACGGCCATGGAGACCAGCTCCGAGACGCCGTTGCCGAGGAACACGTCGTCCACGCCGACGTCCAGGCCGAGGTTCTGGTAGCGCTGGGCGACCGCCCGGCGGGCGGACAGGATGCCGCGCGAGTCCGTGTAGCCGTGGGCCTGCGGCAGCATCCGGATCATGTCCTGGAGGATCTCCTCCGGTGCCTCGAAGCCGAACAGCGCGGGATTGCCGGTGTTCAGCCGCAGCACGCTGTGGCCCGCCTCCTCCAGCGCGTTGGCGTGTTCGATCACCGGGCCGCGGATCTCGTAACAGACCTCGCTGAGCTTGTTCGACTGCCGGAACTCCATGCGTCCCTCCGGAAACTCGTGTTGCTTGGTTTTACCAAGTAGGAGCTTGGAAAGTCCAACAACATGTCTAGACTGCGTCGCATGTCACCACGCCGAAGCTACGACCAGTACTGCTCCGCAGCCCGCGCCCTCGACCTCGTCGGCGACCGCTGGACCCTGCTGATCGTCCGGGAGCTGCTGGCCGGCCCCCGCCGCTACACGGACCTGCACGCGGACCTGCCCGGCGTCAGCACGGACGTACTCGCCTCCCGGCTGAAGGACATGGAGCGCGACGGACTCACCACGAGGCGCCGCCTGCCTCCGCCGGGCGCCGCGTACGTCTACGAACTCACCGCGCGGGGTCGTGAGTTGCTGCCCGTGCTGCAGGCGCTGGGAACGTGGGGCGCGGCGGAGCTGGTGGAACGGCGGCCGACCGACGCGGTGCGCGCCCACTGGTTCGCCCTGCCGCTGCTGCGAGCCCTGGAGGGCGAAGGGCTGGTCGAAGTCCAGCTGGAGGAGGGCGAGTTCCATCTGCGGGTCGGCGCCCAGGAGGGGCCGGTGTACGGCGACGGGCCGGCGCCCGGCGAGGCGGACGCACGGCTGGTGATGGACGCGGCGACGTGCGAGGCCGTGGCGCGGGGCGAGTTGGGACTGACCGACGCCGTCCGGGCCGGGCGGGTGACGGTGACCGGGGACGGCACGCTGGCCAAAGGCCTGCGGGAGGCGTGAAAACGGGCCGCGGCCCGGACTCCGCATCTTCAGCCGACCGCCTAGTGGCGGGCGGTTGGGAAAAACGGAAGGCCCGCCGAAAGGCGGGCCTTCGCTCACGTCGCCTCAGACGCCGGGCGGCACCTGGGACGGCCGTCCCGAGCCCCGCGTCAGCGCGTAGCCGCCGATGCCCGCGAGCGCGGCGAGCATGCCGCCGATCGCGGTCCACACCCAGCGGTCGGTCCACCAGCCGGAGGACCAGCCGTCGTCCGAGCCGAAGCTGGACAGCACGGCCGCCTTCGAACCGTCCTTGTTCTCCTCCGACTTGACGGCGATGCCGGGGACGAGCGGCTTGGCCAGCGAGCCGTCCACCGCAGCGGCGCCCCCGATGTCCTTGGAGTCGACGCGGACGTGCGCGCTCACCGGCTGGCCGAGGTCGGTGGGGCCGAGGTTCGCCACCGTCAGCCGGACGTAGTACGTGCCCGGCAGCGGGTCGTTGGCCCACGGCTCCGACCAGGCGCGCACCGTGCGCAGCACACAGGCCAGCTCGACCGAGGCCGCTCCCTGCGCGGCGGTGCGCGTCGCCGCGCCGTACTGGCAGGACTGGCGGCGGCGCAGCCCGTCGTACACGTCGATCTGCCAGGTCTCGGCCGCGTGCGTCGTGGGGAGCTTCACCATCGCCTTGACGGTGGGCCGCTGGCCGGAGTCCGCCGGGAACGACCAGTACAGGTAGTCACCGGTCGAGGCGGATGCGGAGGCCTGCTGGCCCTGCTCGATCTCCGTCGCCGTACGGAACGAGGTGCCCGCCTGGGTGGGCGCCTGGTCGTCGGACGAGGCGCTGGGGGAGGGCGAGGAGTCGGCGGCGGCCGGTCCGGCGGCCAGTCCGAGCGCCAGCAGCGCGGTGCCCAACATACGCGTGATACGCATCAGTTCGTCCTCCAGACAGCAACCCGCCAGCGCGACACCCAGCCCCACAGCAGACCGGCCAGGAATCCGGCCAGCACCAGCGCGCCGAGCAGCCACCAGCCGCGTCCGAGACCGAAGGCGGCCACGTCGCTCGCCTTGTCCGGACCGTCCACCACGTCGACGGTCAGCTCCAGCGGCAGACCCGGGGACGTCTTCACACCGGCGGCCGGCGTGAAGGAGTTGGTGACCTGGAGGCACACCGTCTCGGGGGTGGCGTTGTCGTCGTCGTTGTCGGGGCGCGGGTAGCGCAGGCCCGTGGAGATGACGTCGGTGCGGCCGGTGCCGGCGGCCTCGCCGCGCACGAGCTCGCGGCCGTGCGCGTTCACCGCCCGCAGCAGCACGCCGTAGTTCGGGTTCACGGCCCGGTCGTCCGCCACGCTGACCGAGGCGCGCAGTTCCTGGCCGGGGTTGACGTCCACCTTGTACCAGCGCTGCCGCCCGAAGTCCTCGCGGTCGGTGTACAGCCCGGACTTCAGCGCGGGCGCGTCGGCGCACTGGCCCGTGCCCTCGGTGGCCACCGGGGTCACCACCGGATCGGCGGCCCGGTCGACCAACTGGCCGACACGGTCGCTCAGTTCTTCCTTGTGCCGCACGTCGGTGTAGGTGCCGCCGGTCGCGTCCGCGATGCAGCTGAGCTGGGCGCGGGTCTTGGCGTCCGGCACCAGGCCGAGCGTGTCGATGGTCAGCCCGATGCCCTTGGCGGCTATCTCACGGGCCACCTCGCAGGGGTCCAGCGGCTGGCAGGTGTCTTCGCCGTCGCTGATCAGGACGATACGGCGGGTGCCGCCGTCGCTGCCGCTGACGTCGAGGTCCTGCGCGGCCTTCTCCAACGCCGGCCCGATCGGCGTCCAGCCGGTCGGCGCCAGCGTGGCGACCGCCGTCTTCGCGTCGGTCCGGTTCAGCGGGCCGACCGGGTAGAGCTGTGCGGTGTCCTTGCAGCCCGTCTGGCGGTCGTTGCCGCGGTAGTTGGCGCCCAGGGTCCGGATGCCGAGCTGAACCTCCTCGGGGGTCGCGTCGAGCACCTCGTTGAACGCCTGCTTCGCCGCGGCCATCCGGGAGCCGCCGTCGATGTCCCGCGTACGCATGGAGCCGCTGACGTCCAGCACGAGTTCGACCTTGGGAGCGGGCTGCCCCGTCTCGTCGGCCAGGGCCGGGGCGGGGACCGCGATCCCGGCCGTCAGGGCGGCGAGCAGCGCGCACACGCCCGCCGCCAGCCGTTGTCTTCTGATCATCGGCGGATCCTATTGACCACATGCGCCGGGTGCCAAAACGGCAGGCGACCGGAACCGGAACGGCAGGCACCGCCACTGTGCCGGGCGCCGTACCGTCAGAACAGGCCCGCCAGCCGGGCACTGGTTGTCCGGCGATTGCGCGATCACCGCCCTCGGCTCCAGCTGTTCGGGGCGGATCGGCGTCATCAGTCCGTCACTGCTGTCGGCGTCAGTTATCTTCTGCTCTCGAGGATTGGGAGGCCAACGCCTCTTTCCTGCAAGGATATGACGCGAAATCAGTTCAGCAGAGTGAGCGGGTTGGGCAGGCCGGCCCAGATGTCTCCCCGGAGCCCAGGCGACAGGCGCATCAGCGTCAACGCCTTTGCGGGGACCGGGCCTTCGCGTAGCGCCCGCAGGTCTGCCGTGTCCGGAAGCTCCGGTGTGGCCGCCGCCAGCGCCGCCCCCAGCGCCGCGCCCGACCCCGCCGTACCGGCAAGCGCCCCCGCCACCAGGGAGCCGAACAGCTTGCGGCGCAGGGTCGTTTCGTCGTCCGTGATCAGGCGGCCGGTCAGGGCGGGTGGGGCGATGCCGTGGCGGGTGAGGCGGGCTGGGCTGATGCGGAGGTCGGCGAGGTCGCGGTAGACGAGGCGGACGGGGGTGTGGTCGGCCGAGAGGATCACCAGGAGGTTCTGGCCGTGGGCCTCCAGGGCCACCCCGAGGTCCAGCAGCCGTAGACCGACCGTGAGGGTGAGGCGGGTGAAGGCGGCCAGCCAGGCGGGGGAGTCGGGCAGCTGCGTCGTGGCCAGCGCGGCCACCGGCACCACCCGCTCGCCCGGACCCGCGTACGCCTGGGGGGACTCGCGCAGTACGGCCGCCAGATCGGGGGAGTGGGCGGTGGCCGCGCCCAGGGTGCGGGTGATGTGCAGCAGGCCGTCGGTGCGGGTGGCCAGGTCTGTCGCGAAGGACGACAGGGTCGCCGCCGTCTCGATCGAGTATGCGGAGATGTCCCGCACCGAGGAGGTCAGCCGCGCACTCAGAGCTGTCTTGACGTGCGGCCCGTCCGGCACGGCCAGGGTGCGCAGGGACATGAGCGGGTGCGCGGGGCGCCAGGGGGCGGACGACCGCTTCAGCACATGCGCCGCCTGCCACGGGTGCACCGGCAGCAACAGGCGCTCCCCGTCCCGCAGTTCCTCCGGCCACTCCCCGCTCAGCAGGCACTCGGCGAGCGGCATCGGTACGGTCCTCAGCTCCACCACCGGGCCGTGTTCGGGGCCGTACGCCAGCTGGTCCGTCACCGAGAAGCCGGGACGGGAACGGCAGTTGGGGTGGAAGGGGTGGCCGTCCACCACCCGCTGCTCCCACTCCCAGTCCCGCTCGGGCCACTCCTTCGGGTGGTCTGCGTCGGCCCGCGACAGCGCCAACGAGGCTACGCTGTGGGCAAGTTCGGCCGCGAAGTCCGCCGCGTGCGGCACCGCGAGATCGGTCATCAGCCGCGCCGGATCGTCGTAGCGCTCCTGGCCGAGGCGCACGGCGCTCACGTAGGCGCTCGTCGCGTACGGGTCCGCGTGCGGGCCGTGCAGCGTGCGGCCGTCAGCCAGCCGCAGGGCCAGGCCGTACACCCCCCGCACCCTGCCAGTGATCCACGGCAGCGGCTCGTGGGCGAGCGCCCGCCACAGGCGGCTCAGCACGGCCGCGCGGGCGCCGGGCAGCTCCGCCGCGTACCGGGCCGCCAGGGCGGGCCGGACGGCCGCCAACTCATCGGCGATCCTCGTCTCGGCGGTGGGGGGACGGGACACGGTCGGCTCCTCGGGTACGCACTGCTCAAGGCAGGATTGTCGCGTACGACAGACATACTGGTCGCGACCGGCTCCCCGGCCCAGAGACCAGGGGACGGCCGCGGCCGGTCCCGGACGAAGAACGAATGGAACGCGTGGACCTCAAGCCCCCCGCCGACACCGTCGGCCTGCGTGCCGACGCGTACGCGGCTGCCCCCCTGCTCAACTGTCTGCTGCGGGAGCTGGCCGAGCCGCTGCCGGACTCCGGGGACCGGCGCGTCTACCGGCTCCCGGGCGGCGGGCGGCTGCTGCGCGTGCGGGACGGCCGGCGGCCCGCCGACCCCGAAGTGCGCACGGCCGGGGCCTGGCACCGGCTCGGCCACACCGAGCTGGTCAAACTGGTCACCGAGGAGCTGCGCCGGCACACCGGGCTGTCCGGCGGCGACCTGCCCGCGGAGATGGTCGACAGCCGGGAGGCGGTGGCGGCCCTGCTCTGCGCGCGCTCGACGGTGACCCCGCCCGAGGACCCGTACCTGCGCTCCGAGCAGTCGCTGATCACCGGCCACCCCTGCCACCCGGCCCCGAAGGCGCGCGGCGGCGGCCCGGCCGCGTCCTGGCTGCCGTACGCCCCCGAGGCCCACGCCCGCTTCCCGCTGGTGCTGCTCGGCGTCCGCGAGGACCAGGTGGCCGAGGAGGGCGACACGAGCGCCCTGGACGCCCTCGGCACCGCTCCGCCCGGCTACCGGCTGCTGCCCGCCCACCCCTGGCAGCTCGGCCTCGTCGCCCGTGAGCTCGCCCCCTCCTTCGCCGACGGCCGCCTGGTCCGGCTCGGCACCACCCCCTTCGCCGCCTGGCCCACGGCCGCCGTCCGCACGGTGTACGAGCCCGGGCGCGACCTGTTCCTGAAATTCAGCCTGGACGTCCGCATCACCAACGACATCCGCCGGCTGTGGCGCCACGACCTGCTGAAACTGCGCCGCACCGATACGGCGGTCACGCAGGCCTTCGCCGCGATGGGCCGGCCCGCGGCCTGGCTGAGCGACCGCGGCTACCGCACCGCGGCCTTCGCCTTCGAGGAGTTGGCCGTCCTCGTCCGTGACGGCCTGCGCGGCCACTTGCTGCCCGGTGCCACCCCGCTGCTCGCCGCCGGGCTGGCCGAGGGCTTCGACGGCAGTCCGCTGGCCGCCGCGGCGGACCCGGAGGCCTGGTGGGAGGCGTACCTGCGCCAGGTCGTGCCGCCCGCCCTCACGGCGTTCGCCGAGCACGGCGTCGTCCTGGAGGCGCACCTGCAGAACACGCTCGTCGCCGTGGACGCGGCCGGGACGCCCGTGCAGGCGCTGTTCCGGGACGCCGAGGGCGCCAAGCTGCTGCCGGACGTGTCCCGGGCGGCGGGCTGGGAGCGGCTGGTGTACTGCCTGGTCGTCAACCACCTCACCGAGATCGCCGCCGCCCTCGCCGAACACCACCCCGGCCTCGACCCCTGGCCCGCCGCCCGCCGCGAACTCGCCCGGCACGACCTGCCCGAGATACCCGCGCTGCTCGCCTCGCCGACCCTGCCGGGCAAGACCAACCTGCTGCTGCGCTGGACCGGCGCGGACGGCGCGGACGCCCGCTATCTGCCCCTGCCGAACCCGCTGGCAGGAAGCGGGACCTAGGCCCTGTCCCCGCGATCCCCGCGCCGCAGCTCCCGCCCGCCGAACGCCCCCGTCCCGTCCGCCTGCTTCCACCAGGTCTCCAGGCCCGCCTGGTCGAGCGTCCGCCAGTTGGGGGTCTCCTGGACCAGGGCCCGCCCGAGCCGCCGCCCCAGGTCGACCAGGACCCGGCCGGAGGGCGTGCGGTCGGCGTCGTACGCGGCCAGGGCGTCGGACCAGGTGGCCGCCGACGTCATGGCCGACTCCAGGACCGTGGCGTCCTGGAGCGCCTTGACGGCGCCGGCGCCGGTGTGCGGGCGCGCGACCGTGGCCGCGTCGCCCATGAGCAGCGCACGGCCCACCGTGTAACGCGGCGCCGAAAAGTCGTACATCGGCTGGAGGAACAGCTCCTCGTGCGTCGTCGCCCGCACCAGGTCGCCCCAGTAGGGCGGCAGCAACTCGGCCGCGACGTAGGCCAGATGGGCGCGCAGTCCGTCGCCCGCCGTGCCCGGGGGCAGGCTCGTGGGTGTCTCCAGGCCCTGGTCGAGACCCGGCGGCGGGGCCGTGTACAGCACCCAGTTGACCCGGTGGCCGCCGGAGGCCGGATCCGGGATGCGGTACACGATGAGATGGCCGCCCTCGAAGACGACGTACACGCACTCGTCCTCGGCCCACAGCTGCGGGTCGCGCAGCCGCTCCGACGGATACGCGCCGCGCCAGGCCAGGTACCCGGCGTACCGGGGGCGGACGTCGGCGTACACGGCCGCGCGCACGGTCGAGCGGTAGCCGTCCGCGCCGATCACCAGGTCGTACCGCTCGCTGCGCCCGTCCGCGTGCACCTCGGCGCCCCGGGGTGTCACCTCTACCGCCTCCACAGCAGAACCGGCCCGGAAGTCCGCCGCCTCGGGCACCCGGCTGCGCAGCGCGTGCCAGAGCGGGCCCCAGTTGTAGGTGCGGAACGGGAAGGGCATCACGCCGATCTCGCGGCCGAGCGGGCCGTGTGCCGCCGCGTCGGCCCGGACGTACCAGCGGCGGCGGACCAGCCCCACCCACGGCATCGAGGCGTCGAGCCGGCCGGCCGCCTCCAGCTCCGCGTAGCGGGCGTCGTGCACGGCGAGCCCGACCCCGCGGTCGGCCAGGCGGTGCGACGCACGTTCGTACACCGTGATCCCCTCGGCCCCGCCCCGCGCCAGCGCGAGCGCCGCCGCGCATCCGGCGATGCTCCCGCCCACGACCGCAACTCTGCCACCACGCATTCCGCGCCCCCCCGGGTTCGTCCTCCCCTGCCCGCGCCGATCAGGCGCGTGGCTTCGCGACCATGCTGGCAGCCCGGCTCCGCCACCCGACAGTGCAATCCAGGCCGACGGCGTGCCGCTGGACGCTATGCTGCGCCCATGCATCTTTCGTCATGTCTGAGCTGGTGGCGCTCCGCTTAGGAGCGGCCACCTCTCATGCATGACCCTCATGCGCCCGGGCCGTTCGGATGGACGGCCCTTTTTCGTTCCCTGGACCAGGGCTCGTGTCCTCCGCACGGCGAGACCGACCCGACCCACCAGGAGATGTCGTGAACACCACCGCCCAGCTGGAAGAACTGATCGTCAAGGACCCGGCACATTTCCGGGTGCTGACCGGCGACCGCCCCACCGGCCGCCTGCACCTCGGCCACTACTTCGGCACGCTGCACAACCGGGTCCGCCTCCAGGACCTCGGAGTGGAGATGTTCGTGATCATCGCGGACTACCAGGTCCTGACCGACCGCGATGTCGCGGACGACCTGACCGGACACGTCGAGGAACTGGTGCTGGACTACCTCGCCGTCGGCGTGGACCCGGCCCGCAGCACGATCTTCACGCACAGCGCCGTCCCCGCCCTCAACCAGCTGATGCTGCCCTTCCTGAGCCTCGTCTCCGTCGCCGAGCTGAACCGCAATCCCACGGTCAAGGACGAGATCGCCCACTCGCGCCAGTCCGCCGTCAGCGGCCTGATGTTCACCTATCCCGTCCACCAGGCCGCCGACATCCTCTTCTGCAAGGGCAACCTGGTCCCGGTCGGCCAGGACCAGCTCCCGCACCTCGAACTCACCCGCACCGTCGCCCGCCGCTTCAACGACCGCTACGGCAACGGCACCCCCGTGTTCCCCGAGCCCGATGCCCTGCTGTCCAGCGCTCCGCTGCTGCTCGGTACGGACGGCACCAAGATGAGCAAGAGCCGCCGCAATGGCATCACCCTGGCCGCCTCCGCCGACGAGACCGCCCGCCTGCTGAAGGGGGCCAGGACCGACTCCGAGCGCCACATCACCTACGACCCGGCCACGCGCCCCGAGGTGTCCTCCCTCCTGCTGCTGGCAGCTCTCTGCCAGAACCGGACCCCCGAGGAGGTGGCCGCCGGCATCGGCTCCGCGGGAGCCGCCGCGCTGAAGAAGACCGTGACCGAGGCGGTCAACGAGTACCTGGCCCCGATCAGGGCCCGCCGAACCGAGTACGCACAGGACCGCGCCCACGTCCGCGAGGTGCTGCGCGAAGGAAACGAGCGGGCCAGGGCGGTGGCCCATGCCACGCTCAGCGAGGTGCGTGCTGCCATGAACAGCCACTACTGACCATCCCGCCCGGTCCGTCACGCCCGGTTACTATGCTCACAAATGCTGACTGAAGTCACCGCAACCCGCTACGTCGAACCCCTGCACTCCGGCGGCTCCGTGCCCGGAGTCGTCGAGGCCGACGACCTGGGCACGTACGTCGTGAAGTTCACCGGCTCCGCGCAGGGCCACAAGGCGCTGGTCGCCGAGGTGATCGTCGGCGAGCTGGCGCGTGCGCTCGGCCTGCGCTTCCCCGAACTGGTCCTCGTCCACTTCGACCCGGCGATCGCCGCCGAGGAGCCGCACCAGGAGGTGCGCGACCTGCACGGCGCCAGCGCGGGCGTCAACCTCGGCATGGACTATCTGCCGGGCGCGCGGGACTTCACCCCGGAACTCGCGAAGACCTTCCCCGTGGACCCGCTGGAGGCCGGCCGGATCGTCTGGCTGGACGCGCTGACCGTCAACGTGGACCGTACGGTGCACAGTTCCAACCTGATGGTCTGGCCGACGCTCGGCACCGTCCCGCCGCGCCTGTGGCTCATCGACCACGGCGCCGCCCTGGTCTTCCACCACCGCTGGGACACCAGGACCCCGGGCAAGAAGTACGACTTCCGGCACCACGCCCTCGGCCACTACGGCCCCGACGTCCGCGCCGCCGACGCCGAACTGGCCCCCCGGGTGACCGAGGAGCTGCTGCGCGGGATCGTCGCCGAGGTCCCGGACCCCTGGCTGGCCGAGGACGCCGGGTTCGCGACCCCCGACGACGTCCGCGCGGCCTACGTCGACTACCTCCTCGCGCGTGTACGGCTCTCCGCCGAGTGGCTGCCCACCGACTTCCCGAGCCGGCAGCAGCTCGCGGCCGAGGAGGCCGCCCGCGCGGCGAAGACGCAGGCGGGCCGCCCGGACTGGCTCAAGCGCGTCCCCGACCTGCACGGCAAGCCCGCGGCGGAACAGGACTGGTCCGCGCACCTGGGCTGAGCGCGTAACGGCCCCGGGGGATTCCCCGGGGCCGCGGTCGGGTGGGCGTCAGCCCTTGAGCTGCCGGTACGCCGGCAGGGTGAGGAAGTCGGCGTAGTTCTCGTCCAGGGACACCTGGAGCAGCAGGTCGTGCGCCTCCTGCCAGTGCCCGGCCGCGAAGGCTTCCTCGCCGATCTCCTTGCGGATGGCGCCCAGTTCCTCGGCGGCGACCTTGCGGGCCAGCTCCGGGGTGGCCTTTTCGCCGTTCTCGAACTCGACGCCCGCGTTGATCCACTGCCAGATCTGCGAGCGGGAGATCTCGGCGGTCGCCGCGTCCTCCATCAGGTTGAAGATGGCGACCGCGCCGAGCCCGCGCAGCCAGGCCTCGATGTAACGGATGCCGACCTGGACGGCGTTGACGAGACCGGCGTACGTCGGCTTTGCGGCGAGTGAGTCGATCGCGATGAGGTCGGCCGCCGCCACGTGGACGTCCTCGCGCAGCCGGTCCTTCTGGTTCGGCCTGTCGCCGAGGACCCGGTCGAAGGACTCCATGGCGATCGGCACCAGGTCGGGGTGGGCGACCCAGGAGCCGTCGAAACCGTCGTTCGCCTCGCGGTCCTTGTCGGCGCGGACCTTCTCGAAGGCGACCTTGTTGACCTCGGCGTCCTTGCGGGAGGGGATGAACGCCGCCATGCCGCCGATCGCGTGCGCGCCGCGCTTGTGGCAGGTGCGGACGAGGAGTTCGGTGTAGGCCCGCATGAACGGGGCGGTCATCGTCACGGCGTTGCGGTCCGGCAGGACGAACTTCGGGCCGCCGTCACGGAAGTTCTTCACGATGGAGAACAGGTAGTCCCAGCGTCCCGCGTTCAGCCCCGAGGCGTGGTCGCGGAGTTCGTAGAGGATCTCCTCCATCTCGTACGCGGCGGTGATCGTCTCGATGAGGACGGTGGCACGGATGGTGCCCTGCGGGATACCGACGTAGTCCTGCGCGAAGACGAACACGTCGTTCCACAGCCGCGCTTCGAGGTGCGTCTCGGTCTTCGGCAGGTAGAAGTACGGGCCCTTGCCGAGGTCCAGCAGGCGCTGGGCGTTGTGGAAGAAGTACAGGCCGAAGTCGACGAAGGCGCCCGGCACGGCGTGGCCGTCGGCGTCGACGAGGTGCCGCTCGTCCAGGTGCCAGCCGCGCGGGCGCATGACGACGGTGGCGAGGTCCTCGTTCGCCTTGAGGGCGTACGACTTGCCGGACCTGGGGTCGGTGAAGTCGATGTTCCGGGTGTAGGCGTCGATCAGGTTGATCTGGCCGAGGACCACGTTCTCCCAGGTGGGCGCCGAGGCGTCCTCGAAGTCGGCGAGCCAGACCTTCGCGCCCGAGTTGAGCGCGTTGATCGTCATCTTGCGGTCGGTGGGGCCGGTGATCTCGACGCGCCGGTCGTTCAGCGCGGCCGGGGCCGGTGCGACCTTCCAGGAGTCGTCCGCGCGGACGGCGGCCGTCTCCGGGAGGAAGTCGAGCGTGGAGGTGCGGGCGATCTCGGCGCGGCGCTCGGCGCGGCGGGCGAGGAGGTCGTTGCGGCGCGGTGTGAACCGCCGGTGCAGCTCGGCCACGAAGGCGAGCGCCGCGTCGGTGAGGACCTCCTCCTGCCGGGGCAGGGGCTCGGCGTCGACGATGGCCAGCGGGGACGGCGCTGGTGCGGACATGAGCTGTCACTTCCTTCAGCGGTGGCACTAAGTGCCAACTGGCACGAACGGGGCGAACAGCGCCGACTGTGCGGGCAGGCGCTTCTGAACAGTGGATAGTAGTTTCCTCATTGTGGAACTTCAATGGTTTGTTGATGTCGAGATTCTCTGGGTCGAGGCAAGGTGGCGCTCGGTGCCACCCCCTTCACTCAAGATGGTTCAGGACTCAAGGTGGCTCAGGTCGGCCTCGGTGTCGATGTCGTACGGCTCGGCCACGTCCGCGCACTCCACGAGCCGGACCGACGCCGCGTGCTCCTGCAGATAGGCGCGCGCCCCGCGGTCGCCGGTCGCGGTCGCCGCGATACCCGGCCAGTGGGCCGCGCCGAAGAGGACCGGATGCCCGCGCACGCCGTCGTAGGCGGCTGAGGCCAGAGAGCCCTCGTCCTTGTACGCACCGAGCACCCGCGCCACCGCCTCGGCCCCGATGCCCGGCTGGTCGACCAGGCTCACCAGGGCCGCGCGCGCCCCCGTCCCCGCGAGCGAGCCGAGCCCGGCGCGCAGGGAGGTGCCCATGCCCTCGGCCCAGTCGGGGTTGTCCACGAGTACGCAGCCGGACAGCTCGGCGCGCCTGCGCACCTCGTCGGCCCGTGCGCCGAGGACGACATGGATCCGCCGGCATCCGGCCGCCCTGAGCACCCCCACCGCATGCTCGACCAGCAGTCGCCCCCGGTGCTCCAGCAGGGCCTTGGGCCGCCCTCCGAGCCGCCTGCCGCCACCGGCGGCGAGCAGCAGCCCGGCGACCTCCTCGTGCAGTTCGTCCGTCATGCGTCCTGCATACCTGACGCGGGCTGAGCGGGCCGGTTTCGGCGGGCTGAATTTCGGCGCGCGCTGTGGCGCTCCCGCACGCGGTGGCGTTTACTGACCCGCGCACGAGGACGTGCCTGGGGGAGGGCTGTGTTGCGGAGCTTGGGGCAGAAGCCAGTGACCGGCAGTGGCGAGGACCCGAGAGTGGCGGAACTGCGGACCGCCGTGTCCCGGTTACGACGCGAACTCGCCGCGCTCCCCGCGGAGTTCCCGGACCGGGCCATCGCCGAGGACGAACTCGCCGCCCTCGCCGCCATGGCCGCCGGCGGCAGCCCGGAGATCCCCCGCCTGCGCAGCTCCCTGCTGCTGATCGCGGGCGCGATCGGCTCGGTCAGCGCGCTCGGGCAGGGACTGGGGGAGGTGAGGGCGGCGGTGGACCTGTTCGGCGAATCACCGAGGATGTAGGAACGCGAACGTAAGAACAGGCTTACACGCCGGAGCTGGCCAGCGCCTGGGACAGCTCGGCGGCGACCTGCTGCAGCACCGGCACGATCTTGTCCGTCGCCGCCTCGGTGACCCGCCCCGCAGGCCCGGAGATGGAGATGGCCGCGGCCGTGGGCGAGTCCGGGACGGACACCGCGAGGCACCGCACCCCGATCTCCTGCTCGTTGTCGTCGACGGCGTACCCGAGCCTGCGCACCTCCTCCAGCGCCGCCAGGAACCCTTCCGGCGTGGTGATGGTCTTCTCCGTCGCCGCGGGCATGCCCGTGCGGGAGAGCAGGGCCCGTACCTCCTCGTCGGGCACATGCGCCAGCAGCGCCTTGCCGACACCCGTGGAGTGCGGCAGCACCCGGCGCCCGACCTCCGTGAACATCCGCATCGAGTGCTTCGACGGCACCTGCGCCACATACACGATCTCGTCGCCGTCCAGCAGCGCCATGTTCGCCGTCTCGCCGGTCACCTCCACCAGCTGGGCGAGGTACGGGCGGGCCCAGGTGCCGAGCAGCCGGGAGGCGGACTCGCCGAGGCGGATCAGCCGCGGCCCGAGCGCGTATCGCCGGTTCGGCTGCTGCCGTACGTAGCCGCAGGCGACCAGCGTGCGCATCAGGCGGTGGATGGTGGGCAGCGGCAGCCCGCTGGTCGCGGACAACTCGCTCAGGCCGACCTCGCCGCCCGCGTCCGCCATCCGCTCCAGCAGATCGAAGGCGCGCTCCAGGGACTGGACCCCGCCGCCGGCGGAGGACTTGGCGGAGTCGTTGGTGCTGGCGCTGGACGTCGGCACGGCGCGTTCCTTTCGGGACGGACAGGAAGGGCAGCAGCCTACCCGGGAGTCGGTTGACTCCCTGCTTGTGCGTAGCTACGTTCTGCCTACTGGAATTCTAATTCCGTTCTGTGGAAACGTCCAGAGTGGGCACTCGGGGTGCGCTGCCCGGCGGCATGCCCCTTGACGGCACCGGAGCGGGAGTGAAGACTCCTTCAACAGAACGTTGAATTCCGTTACGTGGGTGTAAATCCCGTTTTCCTGGGCGTAAAACGGCGGCAGAGAGAGGGGTCCGGGTGTCCGACGCTGAACTGGTGCTGCGCTCGACGCGCGTCATCACTCCGGAAGGGACGCGGGCCGCCACGGTCACCGTGTCCGCCGGGAAGATCACGGCCGTACTGCCGTACGACGCCGAGGTCCCCGCCACGGCCCGGCTGGAGGACTTCGGCGACCACGTCCTGCTGCCCGGCCTGGTCGACACCCACGTGCACGTCAACGACCCCGGCCGCACCGAGTGGGAGGGCTTCTGGACCGCCACGCGCGCGGCGGCGGCCGGCGGCATCACCACCCTGATCGACATGCCGCTCAACTCCCTGCCGCCGACCACCACGGTCGAGAATCTCAAGGTGAAGCAGGGCGTCGCCGCCGACAAGGCGCACATCGACGTCGGCTTCTGGGGCGGCGCCCTGCCCGACAACGTCAAGGACCTGCGCCCGCTGCACGACGCCGGTGTCTTCGGCTTCAAGGCGTTCCTGTCGCCTTCCGGCGTGGACGAGTTCCCGCACCTCGACCAGGACCGGCTCGCCCGGTCCCTGGCGGAGATCAGCGGCTTCGACGGGCTGCTGATCGTGCACGCCGAGGACCCGAACCACCTGGCCGCCGCCCCGCAGCACGGCGGCCCCCGGTACGCCGACTTCCTCGCCTCCCGACCGCGCGACGCCGAGGACACGGCCGTCGAGGCCCTGATCGCGCAGGCCCGGCGCCTGAACGCGCGCGTGCACGTCCTGCACCTGTCCTCCAGCGACGCGCTGCCGCTGATCCGCGCCGCCCGCGCCGAGGGCGTCCGCGTCACCGTGGAGACCTGCCCGCACTACCTCACCCTCACGGCCGAGGAAGTCCCGGACGGCGCCAGCGAGTTCAAGTGCTGCCCGCCCATCCGTGAGGCCGCCAACCAGGACCTGCTCTGGGAGGCCCTCGCCGACGGCACCATCGACTGTGTCGTCACCGACCACTCGCCCTCCACGGCCGACCTGAAGACCGACGACTTCGCCACCGCCTGGGGCGGCATCTCCGGCCTCCAGCTCAGCCTCTCCGCCGTGTGGACCGAGGCCCGGGGGCGCGGCCACGGCCTGGAGGACGTCGTCCGCTGGATGTCGACGCAAACGGCCGCCCTGGTGGGCCTCGGGCAGAAGGGCGCCATCGAGGCCGGCCGCGACGCCGACTTCGCCGTCCTCGCCCCCGACGAGACCTTCACCGTCGACCCGGCCGCACTCCAGCACCGCAACCGGGTCACCGCGTACGCCGGCCGGACCCTGTACGGCGTCGTGAAGTCCACCTGGCTGCGCGGCGAACGCATCGTCGCCGACGGCGAGTTCACCGCGCCGAAGGGCACCCTGCTCACCCGCCCCTGACGACCCCCGCACCCGCAGCGGCCGACCACGAAAGGAACCCCTGATCACCGTGACGGCGATACCTACCTTCACCGGCGACGCGAACCCCTACGGAGGCGGCGACCCGTACGCGGACTACCGCACCGCCGACTTCCCCTTCACCCAGTACGCCAACCTCGCCGACCGGCAGCTCGGCGCCGGTGTCATCGCCGCCAACGACGAGTTCTTCGCCCAGCGCGAGAACCTCCTGGTGCCCGAGCGGGCCGAGTTCGACCCCGAGCACTTCGGGCACAAGGGCAAGATCATGGACGGCTGGGAGACCCGCCGCCGGCGCGGTGTCTTTGCCGAGCACCCCTGGCCGACGGCCGAGGACCACGACTGGGCGCTGGTACGGCTCGGCGCGCCCGGTGTGATCCGCGGGATCATCGTCGACACCGCCCACTTCCGCGGCAACTACCCGCAGGCCGTGTCGGTCGAGGCCACGTCGGTGCCCGGCTCCCCCTCCCCGGAGGAACTGCTCGGCGACGACGTGAAGTGGACGACCCTCGTTCCGCGCACCGCCGTCGGCGGCCACGCGGCGAACGGTTTCGCCGTCTCCGTCGAAGAGCGCTTCACGCACCTGCGCGTCAACCAGCACCCCGACGGCGGCATCGCCCGCCTGCGCGTGTACGGCGAGGTCGTACCGGACCCGAAGTGGCTGGACGTGCTCGGCACCTTCGACGTGGTCGCGCTGGAGAACGGCGGCCAGGTCGAGGACGCCTCCAACCTCTTCTACTCCCCGGCCACCAACACCATCCAGCCGGGCCGCTCCCGCAAGATGGACGACGGCTGGGAGACGCGCCGCCGCCGCGACCAGGGCAACGACTGGATCCGCTACCGGCTGGCCGCCCAGTCCGAGATCCGCGCGATCGAGATCGACACTGCGTACCTGAAGGGCAACAGCGCGGGCTGGGCCTCGGTCTCGGTGAAGGACGGCGAGGACGGCGACTGGGCGGAGATCCTGCCGCGCACCCGCCTCCAGCCCGACACCGACCACCGCTTCGTGCTGCCGCAGCCGGCCGTCGGCACGCACGCGCGGGTGGACATCTTCCCCGACGGCGGCATCTCCCGCCTGCGCCTGTTCGGCTCCCTGACGGAGCAGGGCAGCGCCGCCCTGTCGGCCCGCCACCAGGAGCTGGGCGGCTGACGCGCCCTCACACGCGCGGGGGCGCACCGGCCCGGACAGCACCGGCGCGCCCCACGCGTTCCTTCAGGCCGCGTAACCTCCGTCCACCACGAACTCCGCGCCGCTGACGTAGGCGGCGTCCGGTCCGGCGAGGTAGGTCACCGTCGCGGCCACCTCGTCGGCCGTGCCGTAGCGGCCCAGGGCGGTCATCGCCGCCTGGGCCGGGGCCTGCGGCCCGTCCGCCGGGTTCATGTCGGTGTCGGTCGGGCCCGGATGGACGATGTTCGCCGTGATGCCACGCTCGCCCAGCTCCCTGGCCAGCGCCTTGGTCAGCCCCACGAGGGCCGCCTTGCTCGTCGTGTAAAGGGTCCCGCCCGGCCCGGGAACGTGCTGCGTCATGCACGTGCCGATGGTGATGATCCGGGCCCCGGAGGTCATGCGGACCGCCGCCGCCTGGGAGGCCAGGAACACCCCGCGGACGTTGATCGCCAGCACCCGGTCGACGTCCGCCGGAGCGAGGCCCTCCAGCGGTGCGAAGACGCCCACGCCCGCGTTGTTCACCAGCACGTCCAGTCCGCCCAGCGCCTCCACGGTGCGCTCCACCGCGCCCGCCGCCTCATCGGCATCGGCGGAGTCCGCGCGCAGGGCCACCGCCCGGCGCCCCAGCGCCTGTACGGCCCGGACGACCTCCTCGGCCCCGTCCTTGCCGTTCACATAGGTCACGGCCACGTCCGCGCCCGCCCGCGCGAGCCGCAGCGCCGTCGCCGCGCCGATGCCCCGGCTGCCCCCGGTGACCAGGGCCACCTTGCCGTCAAGAGGTCCGTGCGTTGCGCCGGGAGTTCCGTATGTCGTCGTCATGGCTCCATCCCAGCGGCCGGACGGACCGTTCGCTGGCGGCGTACGGACACGGATGTCGGCGCGCCGGAACTCTTCGCTCCCCCTCGCGCGTTGTCGTCGCGTGACCCTTCAGCAAGAGATCGTCGGCACCGCCATGCAGATGGCGGTCGTCAACCTGCACCCCGGCCAGACCGTGTACTGCGAGGCGGGGAAGTTCCTGTTCAAGACGACGAACGTGACCATGGAGACGCGGCTGTCCGGCCCGTCCGGCAACGGTGGTCAGCAGCAGAGCGGCGGGGGCGGGGGCGGTGGCATGGGGGGCATGCTGCGCCAGGCCATGGGTACCGCCATGCAGGTCGGGCAGCGCATGCTGGCCGGCGAGTCGCTGGCGTTCCAGTACTTCACCGCCCAGGGCGGCGAGGGCACGGTCGGCTTCGCGGGCGTGCTCCCGGGCGAGATGCGCGCCCTGGAACTGGACGGCAGACGCGCGTGGTTCGCCGAGAAGGACGCCTTCGTGGCCGCCGAGTCCACCGTCGAGTTCGGCATCGCCTTCCAGGGCGGGCGCACGGGCATGAGCGGCGGCGAGGGCTTCATCCTGGAGAAGTTCACCGGGCACGGCACGGTGATCATCGCCGGGGCGGGCAACTTCATCGACCTCAACCCGGCGGACTTCGGCGGGCGCATCGAGGTGGACACCGGCTGCGTGGTCGCCTTCGAGGAGGGCATCCAGTACGGCGTCCAG
The DNA here is from genome assembly GCF_053592475.1 of Streptomyces sp. NPDC002671. Classification (NCBI taxonomy): domain Bacteria; kingdom Bacillati; phylum Actinomycetota; class Actinomycetes; order Kitasatosporales; family Streptomycetaceae; genus Streptomyces; species Streptomyces sp. NPDC002671. The sequence continues at coordinate 65,632 of NZ_JBSFVU010000001.1, read as the reverse complement.
CGCGTCGGCGGCCTGAACCGCCAGGGGATCATGAACGCCGTCTTCGGCGGCGAGGGCCTGTCCCTGGCCACCCTGGAGGGCAACGGCCGGGTGATCCTGCAGTCGCTCACCATCGAGAGCCTCGCCAACGCCCTGAAGAAGGCCCAGGGCGGCGACAAGCAGGGCCCGACCGGCGGACTGTTCTCCACACACGCCGGCTGAACCGATGAGTTGCGGGTGACGGCGGGGTCTGAGGTGATGACAGCAGACCCCGCACCCGGAAGAAGGCACCCGTCATGGGCAAGCTCGTCTCCACCATGTTCGTCACCCTCGACGGCGTCTACCAGGCGCCCGGCGGCCCCCAGGAGGACCCCAGCGGCGGCTTCACCCACGGCGGCTGGAGCTACCCGTACGGCGACGAGGACTTCGGCCGGTTCGTCACCGAGGTCTTCGGCCGCGTGGGCGGCTTCCTGCTCGGCCGCCGTACCTACGACATCTTCGCCTCCTACTGGCCGAAGATGACCGACCCGGCCGACCCGATCGCGGCCAAGCTCAACGCACTCCCCAAGTACGTCGTCTCCTCCACGCTGACCGCCCCGGAGTGGGCCGGTACCACCGTGATCAGCGGCGACCTCGCCAAGGAGGTCGCGGCCCTCAAGGAGCGGACGGACGGCGAACTCCAGATCCACGGCAGCGGCGCCCTGGTCCGCTCGCTGCTCGACCTCCAGCTGATCGACACCCTGCACCTGCTGACCTTCCCGGTCGTCCTCGGCACGGGTCGCCGCCTGTTCGCGGAGGGCGCCGTGCCGACCAGGTTCCGGCACATCGGCGGACGCGTCACCGGCTCCGGCGTCTCCATCCAGACGTACGACCTCGCGGGCAGCCCCGAGTACGGGTCGTACGAGCTCCCCGAGTGAGGCCGTAGAACCCGGTCGGGCGGGAAAACCCTGGCCGAAGATCGTCGCCGCCGGTACGGTGATCGCCCCGCGTGCGAGCCACCGACGTCTCCGCACCCCCTCCGGAGACCGGGAGAGCCGTACCCATGTCGTCGATCGCCGTACCCGGCGCACCCGCGCTCCGCCGCGCCTGGCACACCGACCTGCCGGTCCTGCTCGTCGCCGTGTTCTGGGGCGCCAGCTATCTCGCCGCGAAGGACATCACCACCGCCCGCACGGTGCTCGCCGTCCTGGTGCTCCGGTTCGCGCTGGTCGTCCCCGTCCTCGCCACGGCCGGGCGGTCCGCGCTGCGGGCGCTGACCGGTGCCCAGTGGCGCGGCGCGGCCCTGCTGGGACTGATCCTGAGCGGGATCTTCCTGCTGGAGACGTACGGCGTCGTGCACACGTCGGCGACCAACGCGGGGCTCATCATCAGCCTCACCATGATTTTCACCCCGCTCGCCGAGGCCGCCGTCACCCGCACCCGGCCCGCGCCCTCCTTCCTCGGCGCGGCGGCCCTGTCGGTGCTCGGCGTCGTCCTGCTCACCCAAGGCGGCGGCTTCACCCGGCCCTCGCCCGGCGACCTCCTCATGCTGCTCGCCGCCCTCGCCCGCACCCTGCACGTCCTCGCGATGTCCCGGATCAGGGCCGTACAGGGCGCCGAGGCGCTGCCCCTGACCACGGTCCAACTCGGCACCGCCGTCGCCGTCTTCGCCGTCCTCGCCGCGGGCTCCGGCGGCCCGGCGCCCTGGACGGCCGCGGTCGGGTTCGGTGTCCGGGAGTGGGCGGGGCTGCTGTTCCTGTCCGTGCTGTGCACGCTGTTCGCGTTCTTCGTGCAGATGTGGGCCGTGCGCCGTACGTCCCCGTCCCGGGTCAGCCTGCTGCTCGGCACGGAACCGCTGTGGGCCGCCGCGGCCGGCATCGCGCTCGGCGGCGAGCGGCTCGGCGCCCTCGGCCTCGCGGGCGGCGCGCTGGTGCTGGCCGGGACGGCGTGGGGCCGCAGGGCCGCGGGCTGACGACCGGCCAACACGGGAATCACCGACCGTACGGAAGTTCGAGAAGGCCGGATACGAGGTGGAGCACCGGGCGCTGGCCGAGTCCTTCCGCAAGCAGGGCGAACTCGCCGGCTCGCGCGCCGAAGTGGTGCTGTGCTCGCGCCCCGGCGAAGCACTCGTCGGCTTCTGCCTCTACTACCGCTGGGGCGACACCGTCTGGCTGCTGGACCTGTGCGAGGACAGCCCGCTGGCCGGATACGACGACGAGATCCGCTACTGCTGAGGCCAACTGCCGCTGCAGTACTGGGAGCTTTCTAACGCCGCAGATCTGACCGGCTCTTGTAGGAAGCTACGAAGAAGCCGGCCTGGGTCTGCGGCTGCTTTCATGTCTTTCACGCCTGGCTGACTTCGCTTGGTTGGCTGTGTACTCCTCGTACAAGTTGCAACGAAACAAAGCGGGTTGCGACCGAGCAAGGGATGAGTGCCGTGGGCTGCCTTCCACTTACCGGCGGCATCGGCGACAGTCCGCTGCGGCGCACGGCCCGCCGCGCGCCGGCCAAGATCGTGGTCGGCTACGAGGTGTTCGAGCCGATCACCGATCCGGAGCGGGCCGCGCACGACGACACGCTTCCCAAGCTGCACCCCGGCGGCAACGTGGTGCGCTACCAGCCCGTCATCAAGGGCGACCTGGAGCCGTGATGAGCGCACCGGCGGAGCATCCAGAAAGTCCCCACCCTCTCCGAAAGCGAGTGACCGTGACCACGAACACCCAGGAAACGAGCGTCCAGGAGTTCGAACGAGCCTGGATGGCACAGGCGATCACGTTGGCCACCGACAGCGTGACGAACGGCGGCGGTCCGTTCGGCGCGCTGGTCGCCAAGGGCGGCGAGGTCGTCGCGCTCGGGAACAACCAGGTCACCGCGACCCTGGACCCGGTCGCGCACGCCGAGGTGAGCGCGATGCGCGCCGCCTGCAAGAAGCTGGACACCTTCGCGCTCGAGGGCTGCACCCTGATCACGTCGTGCGAGCCGTGTCCGATGTGCCTCTCCTCCGCACTGTGGGCGCGCGTCGACCGCATCGTCTACGCCGCCGACCGGCACGACGCCGCGGTGGCAGGCTTCGACGACCGCAAATTCTACGACCTGTTCGAGAAGAAGGCCGAGTCGATGTGGCCGATGTCGGTCGAGCGGCTGGACCTGCCGAACCGTACGGCGCCGTTCGACGCGTGGCTGGCCAAGTCCGACCGCATCGATTACTGATCTTGTTGTCAAGCTGCGGGTGAGGGCGAGCACCGCCTGTGTATCCCGCTCTTCAGTTCCGGGATGTGCCGCGCAGGTCGGTCAGCAGGTGGGCGGGGCGGATCGGGACCCGGTCGAGGTCGATCCCGGTGGCTGCCCTGACCGCCGAGGTCACCGCGGGAGTCGCCGAGATCGACGGCAGCTCTCCGATGCCGCGGAGCCCGTACGGCGCATGCGGGTCGGCCCGCTCCCGGATCTCCACCCGCACCGCCGGCACATCCGCCATCGTGGGCAGCGGATAGCCGGAGAACGACGGGTTGAGCACCCGCCCCCCGTCCAGCTCGATCTCCTCCAGCAGTGCCAGGCCGACCCCCTGGACGGTGCGCGGCGAAGCCGAACTGCATGGCGGAGTCGCCCTGCCCGGTGGATCCAGCGCGAACTGCCCGGTCCCCGGCTACCGGGGCAAGGTCGTGACGGCGTTCGGTACGACCCTGAACGCGCACGCGGGCGGAGAGTCCACGCTGCTGTCCGCGTACACGGCCCGCTCCACCACGAGGGCAACGGCCCGTCCGAGCAGAGCGCAGAGGCGGCGGCCCGCTACCAGGGCCGCTGCCTCGCCACCGCAATGGCGGCACTGACGTCGGTCGGACCTCAGCAGGTGAAGTCGATGAGGTCGAACGTGGCGTAGTGGTCGGACGTGTAGTAGTCCTCCTGGTACTCCTGACCGGTGACGATCCGGCGGGCGCCGCGCGTCGGGGAGCCCGGGGTGATCACCGTGTACTCGTGGTAGTAGCCGTAGGACTCGGAGGGCAGGACGCGCTCACGGTTCGAGAAGACCGTGCCGTCCTGCGAGTAGGGGAAGGGGCCGCCCTGGTCGATCAGGTCCAGGGTGTCGTAGGCCTGCGAGGGCAGGTCGGTGTAGCAGATGCTGCCGGCCGAGGTGGCGGCGGCGTCCGCGGTGGTGGCGGAGACGGTGCCGCCGACGAGGAGAGCGGACAGGAGCGCGGCTGCGGCGCCGATACGCGTGGCGTGGGGGGTTCTCATGCCGTCATGATGACGCGCGTAGATAGTGGCATGTCAATGACAAACCTGATGATTTTCCCGTCAAGTACCTTGAGTTTTCCGGGGGTTAACCCCGGCGTCCGAGAAGCTGTCGGTACGTCGAAAGAAGGGCCGCGGGTCCGCCGAAAGTAGCTGCCCGCGCGACTTCGGTCGATGATCACGCGCGCGGGGCGGCCACGGGCGGCCGGGCTGCCTAGATTTGTCGACTGTGAGAGAAGGTGTGAGAGAAGGTCGACCGTGAAACCAGCCAGAGCCCCCAGAGCCCAGCGGGCCGCCGCGCACGGGGGCGGGGTGCACCGCTGGATGTTCCCCTCCGCCGTCCTGCACGAGCCCGACCCCGACGCCGGACCCGACGGACGGCGCCCCCGGCGCACCGCGCGGGACTGGGCCGTGGACGTGTGCTGCTACCTGCTGGTCTGGGTGCTGTACCTGCTGGCCGCGCGGAGCCTGCTGAACAAGCCGGACATCCCGGTGTCCTTTCTCGGCCTCGACCTGATCCTGGGCGTCCTGTCCGTCCAGGCCGTCTGGCTGCGCCGCCGCTGGCCGGTCGGCCTGGCCGCCGTGATGATCCCGGTGGGCTTCCTGTCCGACACCTCGGGCCCGGCCACCCTCGTCGCCCTGTTCACCCTCGCCGTGCACCGGCCCTTCCGGTACGTCGGCTGGATCGGCGGAGCCAACCTCGCGCTGCTCCCGCTCTACTACTGGTGGCGTCCCGAGTCCGGGCTGCCGTACGTCGGCGCCGTCGCCTTCGCCGGGCTGCTGACCGTCTCGGTCCTCGGCTGGGGCATGTTCGTCCGCTCCAAGCGGCAGCTCACGGTGAGCCTGCGCGACCGGGCGCGGCGCGCCGAGACGGAGGCGCAGCTGCGGGCCGATCAGGCGCAGCGGCTCGCCCGCGAGGCCATCGCCCGCGAGATGCACGACGTGCTCGCCCACCGGCTCACCCTGCTCAGCGTGCACGCCGGGGCCCTGGAGTTCCGGCCGGACGCCCCCGGCGAGGAGATCGCGCGGGCCGCCGGGGTCATCCGGGAGAGCGCCCACGAAGCCCTGCAGGACCTGCGCGAGATCATCGGCGTACTGCGGGCGGGCGAGCATGACGACGCGGCCGGGGGACGCCCGCAGCCGACGCTGGCCGCGCTGGACACGCTCGTCGCCGAGAGCCGCGAGGCCGGCATGAAGGTCACCCTCGACCACCGTGTCGCCGACCCTGCCGCCGTACCCGCCTCCATCGGCCGCACCGCCTACCGCATCACCCAGGAGGCCCTGACCAACGCCCGCAAGCACGCGCCGGGCACCGAGGTCACCGTCCGCGTCACCGGCGCCCCCGGAACCGGCCTGACGATCACGGTCCGCAACCCCGCCCCAGCCTCCGACGTCCCTCCGGTCCCCGGCTCCGGGCAGGGCCTGATCGGCCTGACCGAACGCGCCACGCTGGCCGGCGGACACCTGGAGCACGGGGTGACGGCGGACGGAGGGTTCGAGGTGCGGGGGTGGCTGCCGTGGAGCGGGGAGTGAGGGGCCGGCGCCGGCTGGACGCAGCTGTGCTCAGGGCTTCTTCGGGATGTAGAGGAATTCCGGTCCGTACCTCTTGGCGGGGTCGTTGCGCAGGGGTTTGTCCATCAACGCCTGGGCGGGGCTGCCCAGGCCGAACATGTCTCCGACCGCGTCCGACAGGTGGCGCTCGGCTTCCTTCGCATCGTCCTGCTGCCAAGCCTTCTCCAGCGACCGGAGCATCGAACTGAAGGTGCCGTTGAATTCCGTCAGAAGCTTCTGGACCTCCGCGTCGGGTGCGGTCTTCTCGTCTCCCGCCCAACCGCCCTTCGGGACCACACCCATGGGGCGCGTGCCGGGCATCTTGATGTCGGCCCCCTGGAAGTCCCACTTGGGGGGCTGCTCCTGCACCTTGATCAGCTTCTTGCCCCGGTACAGCTGCCGGAACGTGTAGTAGTGGGCAAGCTCGCCCTCGTACCCGTCGTACGGGTTCTCCGGCATCGAGTGGGTGCCTTCTCCCTGCTCCTGGATGATCTTGATTGCCTTCTCGGCATCCGCCAGGTTCTTGATCGCGAAGAGGCTGTTCCCCTTCCCGTGACCACTCATGCCGTAGACCACCTGCCTCCGGCCGGTGAAGCGGACGCCCGGCCTCTGGAACGCCTTGAGGATCGCGTCGTAGAACTCACCGATCGAGGGGTAGATCTTCCCCCCGCCCACGGCCGCGAACTTGGCAAGCGGCTTCACGGGCGCCTCGATCCGGGAGAACATTTCGACCGATTTCCTGGTCAGCCCGCTCAGGTAGACGGTCAGGTTCTCGTCCTGGTTTTCTTCGTCCGGGAGATTGGGGCGCACTCCGCCCGGCAGATGGCTCGGATAGGGGGCCACGACGCCCTTGTCGGCGATGATCGGACTCCCCCCGATCGTGGTGAGGAGATTGCACACGTGTCCCAGGTGGGACATCTCGTCGAAGACGATCTCCCTGATCATGAAGGAGATCTTCTCGTCCTCCTTGGTCTTCTCGATGATCGACCAGTAACCGCACAGATAGGGCGGCAGCGTTGCGAGTTCCAGCATGATCGCCTGCTGGAGGGAATTCTTCAGCCAGTCGTCGGCGCGCGCTTCTTCCTCCACCTCCATCAGCTCGCAGATCGCGTCGCTCTCGTACTCGAGAACTGTTTCCGTCATGACGATTCCCTTTCGACGTGCCTCACCGATTCAGGCAAGTCTGAGGGGCATATGTCTCACGGGTTGCGCTTGATGTGTCCGTGTCCGCAGGACCACCTGTACGGCCGGGCACGCCTTTTTTCGGCGAGCCCCTCCTGAACCGTGATTTCGTAAGGTCCATGACTGCGATCAGACTGCTCCTCGTCGACGACGATCCGCTGGTGCGGGCCGGCCTGTCCCTCATGCTGGGCGGGGCCGACGGCATCGAGATCGTCGGGGAGGCCGCGGACGGCAGCGAGGTCGAGGCCGCCGTCGACCGCACCCGCCCGGACGTGATCCTGATGGACATCCGCATGCCGTCGGTGGACGGGCTGACGGCCACGCAGCGGCTGCGCGGTCGCAAGGACGCCCCGCAGGTCGTGGTGCTCACCACCTTCCACGCCGACGAACAGGTGCTGCACGCCCTGCGCGCGGGTGCCGCCGGGTTCGTGCTCAAGGACACCCCGCCCGCCGAGATCGTCGACGCGGTGCGCCGGGTCGCGGCCGGGGAGCCGGTGCTGTCCCCGGCCGTCACCCGCCAGTTGATGCGGCACGCGGCCGGCACCGCCGCCGACTCCCGGCAGGCACGCGCGCGGGACCGGCTCGCGGTGCTGGGCGACCGCGAGCGCGAGGTCGCCGTCGCCGTCGGCCGGGGCCTGGCCAACGCCCAGATCGCCGCTGAGCTGTACATGAGCGTGGCGACCGTCAAGGCCCACGTCTCCCGCGTCCTCGCCAAGCTCGGCCTCAACAACCGCGTGCAGATCGCCCTGTTGGCCTACGACGCGGGACTTCTCGACGAGGACGGGCAGGACGGGCAGGACGGGCACTAAGCGGGTTACCCGCGCGTTGACCCGGTACCGGGGGATGCCCGGTGTGCGCCTCGGGGGGAGTCCGGAAGGGGAACGATGGACAGGCAACGCGTGGTCGATCTGGGCGAGTTCGGGGACGCCTTCCGCGAGGACCCGCATGCGGTGTACGCGCGCCTGCGCGAGCAGGGCCCCGTGCACCGGGTCCGGCTGCCGGACAGCGACGACGGCTACGAGACCTGGCTGGTCGTGGGGTACGAGGAGGCGCGCGCGGCCCTCGCCGACCCTCGGCTGGCCAAGGACGGCGCCAGGATCGGCGTGACCTTCCTGGACGAGCAGATGATCGGCAAGTACCTGCTGGCCACCGACCAGCCGCAGCACACTCGCCTGCGCTCCCTCGTCACCCGCGCGTTCACCATGCGCCGGGTGGAGCAGCTGCGCCCGCGGATCCAGCGCATCACCGACGACCTGCTGGACGAGATGCTGCCGCACGGCCGTGCGGACCTCATCGAGTCGCTGGCCTACCCGCTGCCCATCACCGTCATCTGCGAACTTCTCGGCGTCCCGGACATGGACCGCGCGGAGTTCCGGAAGGTGTCCACCGAGGTGGTCGCACCGAGCAGCGCGGACTCGGAGTACGCCGCGGTCGTCCGCCTCGCCGAGTACCTCACCGAGCTGATCGAGGACAAGCGGTGCTCCGGCCCGAGCGACGACCTGCTCAGCGATCTGATCCGCACCACCGCCGAGGACGGCGACCGGCTCTCCGCCGAGGAACTGCGCGGCATGGCCTACCTGTTGCTCATCGCCGGTCACGAGACCACCGTCAACCTCATCGGCAACGGCGTCCTCGCCCTGCTCACGCACCCCGCGCAACTCGCCGCGCTGCGCGCCGACATGGGACTCCTGGACGGCGCCGTCGAGGAGATGCTGCGCTACGAGGGCCCGGTGGAGACCGCCACGTTCCGGTACGCCACCGAGCCCCTGGAGATCGCCGGTACCGTGATCGAGCGGGGCGACCACGTGGCGGTCGGACTCACCGCCGCCCAGCGCGACGCGGACCGCTACGCCGACCCGCACCGCTTCGACATCCGCCGCGACACCCGCGGCCACCTCGCGTTCGGCCACGGCATCCACTTCTGCATCGGCGCACCCCTGGCCCGCCTGGAGGGCCGTATCGCCGTCGGCACCCTCCTGGAGCGCGCCCCCGGCCTCGCCCTCGACGGCTCCCCGGGCGAGTGGCTGCCGGGCCTGCTCATGAGGGGGGTGCGCAGCCTTCCGGTGCGCTGGTGAGCCGCGCGGTTCAGGCGTACAGCGGTCGTGGCTGGTCCGGGATCTCCGCCAGCCGCACCGCTCTGCGCTCGCGCCGGGACACCTCGCAGGCCTCGGCGACCCGCAGCGCCTGCAGGGCCTCGCGGCCGTCGCAGGGGTTGGGCCGCTCGCCGTGCAGCACCGCCACGAAGGCGGCCAGTTCGGCCTCGTAGGCGGGTCCGAACCGCTCCAGGAAGCCCGTCCACGGCTTGTCCGCGGGCGGCGGCCCGGTGGGCTCGGTGGAGGCGAGCGGCGTACGGTCGTCGAGGCCCACGACGACCGTGTCCCGCTCCCCGGCCAGCTCCATGCGCACGTCGTACCCGGCGCCGTTGAGCCGGGTCGCCGTCGCCGTGGCCAGCGTGCCGTCGTCCAGGGTGAGCAGGGCCGCGCCGGTGTCCACGTCACCGGCCTCGCGGAACATCGCGGGCCCGGCGTCCGACCCGGTGGCGTACACCTCCACCACCTCACGGCCCGTCACCCAGCGCAGCATGTCGAAGTCGTGGATGAGCGTGTCCCGGAACAGTCCGCCCGACAGCGGCAGCCACTCGGCCGGGGGCGGGGACTGGTCGCAGGTCATGGCCCGTACGGTGTGCAGCCGCCCGAGCCGGCCCGCGCGCACCGCCTCCCGGGCGCCGGCGTAGCCCGCGTCGAAGCGCCGCTGGAAGCCCATCTGGAGGACCGTGCCGGCCGCGTCCACCTCAGCCAGCGCCTGCAGCGTGCCCGGCAGATCGAGGGCGATCGGCTTCTCGCAGAAGACCGGCAGGCCCGAACGGGCGGCCCGGCCGATGAGTTCGGCGTGCGCGGGCGTCGCCGTGGTGATCACCACCGCGTCCACGCCCCAGGTGAAGATCTCGTCCACCCCCGGCGCGGCCGTCTCGCCGAGCCGGTGCGCGAGCGCCTGGGCCCGCGCCGGATCGGCGTCCGTCAGGATCAGCGAGCCGACCTCGCGATGACGGCTCAGCGTGTTCGCATGAATGGTGCCGATGCGGCCCGTACCGATGACCCCGATGCGCATGGGAACAAAGTGGGGGTGGACCGGCCCCCCTGTCAATTTATATGTCCGGACAATCGGACTTCACGACTTCCCGTCAACCAATCACACGGCTACGCTCAAGCCCGTGCCCAAACCAGACGTTGACCCGACCGTGGCGCTCGATCTGCGCGTGGACCGCAGCTCGCCGGTGCCGCTGTACTTCCAGCTCTCCCAGCAGCTGGAGTCCGCCATCGAGCACGGCAGCCTCACCCCCGGCAGCCTGCTGGGCAACGAGATCGAGCTGGCCGCGCGGCTCGGCCTGTCCCGCCCCACGGTCCGCCAGGCGATCCAGTCGCTCGTGGACAAGGGCCTCCTGGTCCGCCGCCGCGGCGTCGGAACCCAGGTCGTGCACAGCCAGGTCAAGCGCCCGCTGGAGCTGAGCAGCCTCTACGACGACCTGGAGGCGGCCGGGCAGCGCCCCGCGACCAAGGTCCTGGTCAACACCGTCGTCCCGGCCTCCGCCGAGGTCGCCGCCGCGCTCGGGGTCGCCGAGGGTGGCGACGTCCACCGCGTCGAGCGGCTGCGCCTCGCGCACGCCGAACCGATGGCGTACCTGATCAACTTCCTGCCGCCCGGCCTGCTCGACCTGGACACCGGCCAGCTGGAGGCCACCGGCCTGTACCGGCTGATGCGCTCCGCCGGGATCACCCTGCACAGCGCACGCCAGTCCATCGGGGCCCGCGGGGCCACCGCCGCCGAGGCCGAGCGGCTCGGCGAGGCGGAGGGCGCCCCGCTGCTCACCATGCGGCGCACCACCTTCGACGACACCGGCCGTGCGGTCGAGTTCGGCGACCACATCTACCGCCCGACCCGCTACTCCTTCGACTTCCAGCTGCTCGTACGGTCCTGAGTGGTCCTGGGCAGCCCTGGGCGGTCCCGAGCTGTCGCCTCTGCTTCATCGCAATGTCCGGACAATGTGACCGGCATGTCAGCCCCCGGGTATGTCATGAGTGTTCCCTGTGTTTGATACTGAAGAGTTCGGGGCCGATGAGGTGATCACCGGCCCCTTGCGTACGTACGGACACAGCAAGAAGGGCACGGCCTCGTGGCACGGTTTCGGACCTGGGTAGGCATAGCGCTGGCGGGGGCACTCTCCGTGACGTCCCTGTCATTGGCCGGGTGCAGCAGCACGGGCGGCAAGCGGGCGGAGGACGCCCGCAAGGCCGCCGCCGCCCAGGGAAGGGCTGCGGTGAACACCCCCCGCTGGACCTTCGCGATGATCACCCACTCGGGAGACGGCGACACCTTCTGGGACATCGTGCAGAGCGGCGCCAAGCAGGCCGCCGTCAAGGACAACATCGACTTCCTGTACTCGCACGACGACGAGGCCCAGCAGCAGGCGCAGCTGGTGGACGCGGCGGTCGACAAGAAGGTCGACGGAATCATCGTCACGCTCGCCAAGCCGGACGCCATGAAGGCCGCCGTGGCCCGCGCCGAGAAGGCCGGCATCCCCGTGATCACGGTCAACTCCGGCTCGGAGGAGTCCAAGGCCTTCGGCGCGCTCACCCACATCGGCCAGGACGAGACCGTCGCCGGCGAGGCCGTCGGCGAGGAGCTGAACAAGCGCGGCAGGAAGACGGCCCTGTGCGTCCTGCACGAGCAGGGCAACGTCGGCCACGAGCAGCGCTGCGACGGTGTGGCCAAGACCTTCCACGGCAAGGTCCACAAGCTCTACGTCAACGGCACCAACATGCCCGACGTGCAGTCCGCGATCGAGGCCAAGCTCCAGGCGGACAAGTCCGTCGACGCCGTCGTCACCCTCGGCGCCCCCTACGCCGACACCGCCGTGAAGGCGAAGAGCGACGCGGGCAGCAAGGCCGAGATCGACACCTTCGACCTCAACGCCAAGGTCGCCGCCGAGCTGAAGGACGGCACCCTCGGCTTCGCCGTGGACCAGCAGCCGTACCTCCAGGGCTACCAGGCCGTCGACCTGCTGTGGCTGTACAAGTACAACGGCGACGTCCTCGGCGGCGGCAAGCCGGTCCTGACCGGCCCGCAGATCGTCACCAAGGACCAGGCGGGCGCGCTCGCGGAGTACACCGAGCGGGGCACCCGATGAGCGCGACCCTGGAAAAGGCCGCTGACGAAAGGCTTCTGCGGACCTCACCGCTGCGGAAGCTGCTCGCCCGCCCCGAGCTGGGCTCGGTCGTCGGCGCGCTCGCCGTCTTCGCCGTCTTCGCCGTCGCCGCCGACGGCTTCCTGAACGCCTCCAGCCTCAGCACGGTCCTGTACGCCTCCTCGACCATCGGCATCATGGCCGTACCCGTGGCCCTGCTGATGATCGGCGGCGAGTTCGACCTCTCCGCGGGCGTCCTCGTGACCTCCTCCGCGCTGATCTCCTCGATGTTCAGCTACCAGATGACCGCGAACACCTGGGTGGGTGCGGGCGTCTCGCTCCTGGTCACCCTCGCCATCGGCGCCTTCAACGGCTTCATGCTCACCCGCACCAAGCTGCCCAGCTTCATCGTCACGCTGGGCACCTACCTGATGCTGGCCGGCATGAACCTCGGCTTCACCAAGCTGATCGACGGCACCGTCTCCACCAAGGCCATCGGCGACATGGAGGGCTTCCCGAGCGCCCGCGCCGTCTTCGCCTCGACCCTCACGGTCGGCGGCGTCGACTTCAAGGTCACCATCCTGTGGTGGCTGGGCCTGGTCGCCCTCGCGTCCTGGATCCTGCTGCGCACGCGCGTCGGCAACTGGATCTTCGCGGTCGGCGGCAACCAGGACGCGGCCCGCGCGGTCGGCGTCCCCGTCGAGAAGACCAAGATCGGCCTCTACATGGGCGTCGCGTTCGGCGCCTGGATCTCCGGCCAGCACCTGCTCTTCTCCTTCGACGCCGTCCAGTCCGGCGAGGGCGTCGGCAACGAGCTGATCTACATCATCGCGGCCGTCATCGGCGGCTGCCTGATCACCGGCGGCTACGGCAGCGCCGTCGGCTCGGCGGTCGGTGCGCTTCTGTTCGGCATGACCAGCAAGGGCATCGTCTTCGCCGAGTGGAACCCCGACTGGTTCAAGTTCTTCCTGGGAGCGATGCTGCTCCTCGCGACCCTGCTCAACACCTGGGTCAAGAAGCGCGCGGAGGCGACGACATGACCGAGACCACTGAGCGCACGCCGCTGGTCGAGCTGACCGACGTCAACAAGCACTACGGCAACGTCCGCGCCCTGGAGGGCGTTTCCCTGGAGGTCCACGCCGGGGAGATCACCTGCGTCCTCGGCGACAACGGCGCGGGCAAGTCGACGCTGATCAAGACCATCGCGGGCCTGCACCGGCACGACGGCGGCACCCTGCGCATCGAGGGCGAGGAGACCCGCCTCGCCTCGCCGCGCGAGGCCCTGGACCGGGGCATCGCCACGGTCTACCAGGATCTGGCCGTCGTCCCCCTGATGCCGGTCTGGCGCAACTTCTTCCTCGGCTCCGAGCCCCGGAAGGGCGCGGGCCCGTTCAAGCGCCTGGACACCGACTTCATGCGCCGCACGACCCGCGAGGAACTGCTCCGCATGGGCATCGACCTCCGCGACGTCGACCAGCCCATCGGCACGCTCTCCGGCGGCGAACGCCAGTGCGTGGCGATCGCGAGGGCCGTCTACTTCGGCGCGAAGGTCCTGGTCCTGGACGAGCCGACGGCGGCACTGGGCGTGAAGCAGTCCGGTGTGGTCCTCAAATATGTGGCGGCAGCACGTGACGAGGGCCTGGGCGTCGTCTTGATCACCCACAACCCGCATCACGCGTACCTGGTGGGGGACAGGTTCGTCCTGCTCCGCCGCGGCACCATGGTGGGCAATTACACACGGGACGAGATCACGCTGGACGAGCTGACCCAGCAGATGGCGGGAGGATCCGACCTGGACGCTCTACGCCATGAACTGCAGCGTGGTTGAGCAGTGAGGCTGAGGGGCGCGGGGCCGTGTCGCCTCCCGTGCCCCGTACGGCACCGCTACCGGCGGTGAGGCAGAATCGACAAGCGATGAGCACCTACCGCGACCTGACCGCCCCCATCGGCTCCCGCCGAGCCCCCGTGCTCCGCACGGTGGGTACCAGGGAACGCCGGTCACATCTGACTGCCCCCCGTGTCCCCACTGTTGGCATCGACATCGGAGGCACCAAGGTCATGGCGGGCGTCGTGGACGCCGACGGCAACATCCTGGAGAAGCTGCGCGCGGAGACCCCGGACAAGTCCAAGAGCCCCAAGGTCGTCGAGGACACGATCGTCGAACTGGTCCTGGACCTGTCCGACCGGCACGACGTGCACGCGGTCGGCATCGGCGCCGCCGGCTGGGTCGACGCCGACCGCAACCGCGTGCTGTTCGCCCCGCACCTCTCCTGGCGCAACGAACCGCTGCGCGACCGCCTGAGCGGCCGGCTCTCCGTGCCGGTCCTCGTGGACAACGACGCCAACACCGCCGCCTGGGCGGAGTGGCGCTTCGGCGCCGGCCGCGGCGAGGACCACCTCGTCATGATCACGCTCGGCACCGGCATCGGCGGCGCCATCCTGGAGGACGGCCAGGTCAAGCGCGGCAAGTACGGCGTCGCCGGTGAGTTCGGCCATATGCAGGTCGTCCCCGGAGGGCACCGCTGCCCGTGCGGCAACCGCGGCTGCTGGGAGCAGTACAGCTCCGGCAACGCGCTCGTCCGCGAGGCCAAGGAGCTGGCGGCGGCGGACTCGCCCGTGGCGTACGGGATCATCGAGCACGTCAAGGGCAACGTCGACGACATCACCGGCCCGATGATCACCGAGCTGGCCCGCGAGGGCGACGCGATGTGCGTGGAGCTGCTCCAGGACATCGGCCAGTGGCTCGGCGTCGGCATCGCCAACCTGGCCGCCGCTCTCGACCCGTCCTGCTTCGTCATCGGCGGCGGGGTCTCGGCCGCCGACGACCTGCTCATCGGCCCCGCCCGGGACGCCTTCAAGCGTCACCTCACCGGCCGCGGCTACCGCCCCGAGGCCCGCATCACCCGCGCCCAGCTCGGCCCCGAGGCCGGCATGGTGGGCGCCGCGGACCTGGCCCGGCTGGTCGCCCGCCGGTTCCGCCGGGCCAAGCGGCGCCGAGTGGAGCGGTACGAGCGCTACGAGCGGTACACCCAGGCCCGTCGCGACCGGGACAGCGCATGACCGCGTCGCTGCCCCGCCAGGCGGCGCCCCCGGACGAGCCGCGCCGGCCGGACGAGAACCCGCGCCACAAGGCCAGGCGCAGGGCCCTGACCCTGCTCATCATCGTGCTGCTCATCGGCATCCCCGCGGGCTACCTGGTGATCTCCGCCAACCAGAGCCGCAACAGCGGCAAGGACAAGGAGGCGAAGTACTCGGCGACCGGCCTCACCGCGGGCTGGCCGTCGAAGGTGCAGCGCCGCCTCTACCAGGTGGCCATCCCGCACCCCGCCGACCACGTCGCCTACTACGAGACGAACAACTGGAAGACCAGCCGTCTCTACCTGGAGTTCCGCACCAACGACGCCGGCCTGGACAGCTTCCTGGGGGCGATGGGCGCACGGCGGGACGAGCTCAAGAAGGACGACATCACGATCAGCGCCCGCGACCAGAAGGTCAGCGGCTGGCGCTTCACGGGCACGGGCCCCTGGTGGGGGCTCACCCACGCGCAGAAGAACCCGGCGCCCACCGAGGACGTCGTCGTGAACCTGTCCGACCCGAGCTATCCGATGGTGTACGTCGTCTCCCGCACGGTGCCGTAACGACCGGCCGCACCCGCTGCCGGGACCGATTGTCAGACCCCGCCCGTAGAGTCGAAGACGTCTGATCCGACACATGGGCGGGAGGTGGCAGAACGTATGAGCGGCACGGCTGCGGTGGCCGAGCGCGGGGGAGGCACCCCGCAGGCGCAGACAGAGGCAGAGCAGACGGAGACGGGGACGGGGAGCGGGCCGGGGACCGGCGGCGCGGTCCCGGTGCGCCTCGCCGCCGTCTACCTGCCCGCGCCCCTCCCGCGCGAGGGCCGGATCGCCTTCTGGGACCCCGACGGCGCCCAGCTGCCCGTCCACCGGGACGGCATCGACGAGCTGACGGTCGTACGACCCCACGGCGCCGCCGCCGTCCGCCGCAGGCAGGTGCCCGCGCTCACCCTGCCGCTCGCCGAGGCCCTGCCGCTGCTGGTCCGGGCCCGCCGCGACCCGGCCGCCCATCCGGCCACGGCCTGCTGGGGCGCCGCCGCCCTGCACGCGCTGCGGCTCGTCGCCCGGGGCCGCCTGCTGCCCGGTCTGACCCCGAGCGGACACGACGCCTGGCGGGCCGGCCCCCTCGAACCCGACGACCTCGCCCATCTGCGCGCGGTGGCCGCCGCGCTGCCCCCGGAGGGCCACGCCGTCCCCCTCCCGGACTCCGGCCCACTCCGGCTGCCCGAGCCGGAGGCCCTGATCCGCTCCTTCCTGGACGCCGTCGCCGACACCCTGCCCCGCACCCCGGCCGCCCCGCACACCTCCGGCAGGCCGTTCGCCGCCCGCGCACCCCAGGCCCTGCCGCACGCCCACGAGTGGGCGGCGGAGGTCGCCGCCGGTATGGACGCCGGCGTGCGCATCTCGCTCCGCCTCGACCTGTCCGCCTACGACGTCTTCGACGCCGGTGCCGCCGAGGGCGCCCGCGCCGCCGGGGCGGCGATCGTCCAGGTGCACAGCCTCGCCGACCCGACCCTGGTGGCCGACGCGGCGGCCCTGTGGGCGGGGGAGGCCGACGCGGCCTTCGGGCCCCGCGCGCGCGTGGACGCCGCCCTCGCCGTACGGCGCGCGGCCCGCGTGTGGCCGCCCCTGGACCGGCTCGCCGAACTGGACGCGCCCGACGTCCTCCCGCTGTCCGAGGAGGAGCTGGGCGAGCTGCTCGGCGCGGCCGCGAGCCGGCTCGCCGCCGCCGGGGTCGCCGTGCACTGGCCCCGGGACCTCGCCCGGGACCTGACCGCCGCCGCGGTGGTGCGGCCCGCGCCCGGCTCGGCGACCGACGGCACCGGATTCTTCGAGAGCGAGGAACTGCTCCAGTTCCGCTGGCAGCTGGCGCTCGGCGGCGAGCCGCTCAGCGAGGCCGAGATGGACGCCCTCGCCGAGGCCCACCGGCCCGTCGTGCGGCTGCGCGACCGCTGGGTGCTCGTCGACCCGGCCCTGGTCCGCAAGGCCCGCAGGCGCGAACTGGGCCTGCTCGACCCGGTCGACGCGCTCTCCGTCGCGCTCACCGGCAGCGCCGAGGTCGACGGCGAGAGTGTGCAGGCCGTCCCGGTGGGCGCGCTGGCCACCCTGCGCGACCGCCTCACGGCGGGCCTGCGCCCCGCCGAGCCGCCCGCGGGCCTCGCCGCCACCCTGCGCGACTACCAGCTGCGGGGCCTGGCCTGGCTCGATCTCATGACCTCCCTCGGCCTCGGCGGCTGCCTCGCCGACGACATGGGCCTCGGCAAGACGATCACGCTCATCGCCCTCCACCTGAAGCGGGCCCGGACCGAGCCCACCCTGGTCGTCTGCCCAGCGTCCCTGCTGGGCAACTGGCAGCGGGAGATCATCCGGTTCGCGCCCGGTGTCCCCGTCCGCCGCTTCCACGGCCCCGACCGCACCCTGGAGGGCCTGGACGGAGGCTTCGTCCTCACCACGTACGGCACCATGCGCTCCACCGCGGCGCGCCTGGCCGAGCAGCCCTGGGGCATGGTCGTCGCCGACGAGGCCCAGCACGTGAAGAACCCCTACTCCGCCACGGCCAAGGCGCTGCGCACGATCCCGGCTCCCGCGCGCGTGGCGTTGACCGGTACCCCGGTGGAGAACAACCTCTCCGAACTCTGGGCCCTGCTCGACTGGACCACGCCCGGACTCCTCGGCCCCCTGAAGTCCTTCCGCGCCCGGCACGCCCGCGCCGTGGAGAACGGCGGGGCCGAGGAGAACGGGGCGGCCGTGGAGCGGCTGTCCCGCCTCGTCCGCCCCTTCCTCCTGCGCCGCAAGAAGTCCGACCCCGGCATCGTCCCCGAACTGCCGCCCAAGACCGAGACCGACCACCCCGTGCCGCTCACCCGGGAACAGGCCGCGCTGTACGAGGCGGTGGTCCGCGAGTCGATGCTCGCCATCGAGACGGCGGACGGCATCGCCCGGCGCGGCCTGGTCCTGAAGCTGCTGGGCGCCCTCAAACAGATCTGCGACCACCCCGCGCTGTACCTGAAGGAAGAGACGGCACACCACGGCCGGCCGGCCGCCCGTTCCGGCAAACTCGCCCTCCTGGACGAGCTGTTGGACACCGTGCTCGCCGAGGACGGCTCGGCGCTCGTCTTCACCCAGTACGTCGGCATGGCCCGGCTCATCACCGCCCATCTGTCCGCCCGCGCGGTCCCCGTGGACCTCCTGCACGGCGGCACCCCGGTGGCCGAGCGGGAGCGCATGGTCGACCGCTTCCAGGAGGGGCGGACGCCGGTCCTCGTCCTCTCCCTCAAGGCGGCCGGCACCGGCCTGAACCTCACCCGCGCGGGCCACGTCGTCCACTTCGACCGCTGGTGGAACCCGGCCGTCGAGGAGCAGGCCACCGACCGCGCCTACCGCATCGGCCAGACCCAGCCCGTCCAGGTCCACCGTCTGGTCACCGAGGGCACGGTCGAGGACCGCATCGCCGAGATGCTGACCGCCAAGCGCGCCCTGGCCGACGCCGTCCTGGGCTCCGGCGAGGCGGCCCTCACCGAGCTGACGGACCGTGAACTGGCCGACCTGGTCTCCCTGCGGAGGACCTCATGACGACCGAGGACCACCGCCCCGGCGACGCCGCCCGACGGGCCCTGCGCGCGGCACGGGAGCGGACGGAGGACGCTCCGACGGGCGTGGCCGAGGAGGCGGTTGCCGAGGAGGACACGGCCCCGAAGGACAGGGAAGAGGAACGCCGTACGCGTGTCGGGGACGCCGAGCAGCGGCCCGGTGACGTGGCGCGCGCGGCCCTCAGGGCCGCCGTCTCCGCGCGCCACTCCGAGGAGGACGCACAGGCGACCGCCGGCACGACCGCCCCCGCGCAGGCAGAAAGCCCTGCGGAGGTCACGCGGTCCGTCAGCAGCACCCGCCGGACCGCTCCGGCGGCCGGACGCCCAGGAGACGCCGCCCGCGAGGCACTGCGAGCGGCCCGCCGCGAGGCGCTGCGCACGGAGGCGGCGGAGCCCGGCTCCCGGAGCGGCAGGCCCGCATCAAGGCGTACCGGCTCCTCCACGCCCCGTGCCGCAACCGCCTCCGGGGCATCCGGTCAGGAAACCGGTGTGGCCCGTGCCAAGGCTGCCCAGGACATGCGGTACTACCTCGCGAACGCCTTCCGGATGCCGACGTGGGCGGACACCGAGGAGGAGGCCGTAACCACAGCGGAGCCGGACACCCCGGACACCCCGGACACCACGGACACCCCGGACACCACGGACGCCCTGGACACCACGGACGCCCTGGATACCCCGGACACGCTGGACTTCGTGGACACGGGGACCCCCAGCCCGCCCACCGCCGCAGCCCCCCACCTCCCGCTCACCATGGCCACCCCGCACCGCGACACCGAACTCCGCCGTACCTTCCCGGCGTTCCCGGCCCGGGAGGGGACCGGCGACGGCTCCTCGTTCGCCGGGACCTGGTGGGGCAACGCCTGGGTGGGGGCGTTGGAGCAGGGTGCCCTGGACGGCAAGCGGCTGGCCCGCGGGCGCGGGTACGCGGACCAGGGGCACGTGGACGCGATCACCGTGACGCCGGGGCTGGTCCTGGCGTACGTGCGGGGAAGCCGGCCGCGTCCGTACCGCGTGCAGATGCGGGTGCGGACGCTGGAGGACGCCGACTGGGAGCGGTTCCTGGACGCCGCGGCCGACCGGCCGGGGCACATCGCGGCGCTGCTCGACAAGGAGTTGCCCCAGTCCCTCGCCGACTGCGGGGTCCCGCTGCTGCCCGGCCCCGGCGACCTCACCCCGCGCTGCAGCTGCCCCGACTCCGGTCACCCGTGCAAGCACGCCGCCGCCCTGTGCTACCAGACGGCCCGGCTCCTCGACGCCGACCCCTTCGTGCTGCTCCTGCTGCGCGGCCGGGGCGAGAAGGGCCTGCTCGACGCGCTGTCCCGCCGCAGCGCCGCCCGGGCGGCGCTGGCCGCGCAGGAGCGGCAACCGCAGTCGCTGCCCGGCGTCCGGGCCACCGACGCCCTCAGCCCGCGCCGGCGCCCGCCGCTGCCACCGCCGTTGCCGGCCCCGCCGCACCCCGAGCAGCCCCCGGTGTACCCGGCGGCGCCCGGCGGCCCGGACCCCTTCGCGCTGGACCAGCTGGCGACGGACGCCGCCGCCCGCGCCCACGCGCTGCTCACCACCGGACGCGACCCGGTCGGCGACCTGACCCTGTGGCAGGACGCGGTGCGCCTGGCCGCCGCCCGCCCCGGCTCCGGGCTGACCGCGGCCACCCGCGCGCTTTACTCCACGCTCGCCACCGTCGTCGACCGCACCCCGGCCGACCTGGCGCGCGCGGTCGCCGCCTGGCGGCAGGGCGGCCTGGAAGGGCTGGACGTCCTGGAGGAGCCCTGGGACCCGCCGGCCGGCCGGTTCGACCGCGCCCGTCCGCTGCTGCTGGCCGCCGACCTCCCGGCGTTCCGCCCCTGGCGCAACCGCCTGACCCACCCGCGCGGCCACGTCCAGCTCCGCCTGGGCCGCGACGGCCTGTGGTACGCCTACGAGTCGGAGCCGGGCCACGACGACTGGTGGCCCCGGGGCACCCCGGACCTCGACCCGGTGGGCGCGCTGACGGGTCTCGGCACGCCGGACGACGCGTGACCGGCGTCAGGGGCTTAACCGCAGGTCAGGTTGACGGCGGCTCGGTGTCGGCCTCGCCCTTGGCCCACAGCGAGCGCACATGCCCCAGGTGCCGGGTCATGCACTGCTCGGCTGCTTCGGCGTCGCCGGAGAGCATGAGCTCCAGCAGCTCCAGGTGTTCCTCGGCCGAGGGGATCAGTTCGCCGCGCCGGTCCAGGGCGGTCAGGCCGTACAGGCGCGAGCGCTTGCGCAGATCGCCGACGGTTTCGACGAGGCGGTCGTTGCCGGCGAGCGACAGCAGCGAGAGGTGGAACCGGCGGTCGGCCTCCAGGTAGCCGATGAGGTCGTGGTCGTGTGCGGCGCGCACGATCTCCTCGGCGACCGGGCGCAGCGCTTCGAGGTCCTTCTTCGACGCGGTCTTCGTGACCCGGCCGACCGTGGGGACCTCGATCAGAGTGCGGATCTCGGTGTACTGGTCGAGGTCGCGCTCGTTGACCTCGGTGACCCGGAAGCCCTTGTTGCGCAGGGGCTCGACCAGGCCCTCGCGGGCCAGGTCGAGCATCGCCTCGCGGACAGGGGTGGCGGAGATGCCGAAGTCCTCGGCGAGCGCGGGGGCCGAGTAGACCTCGCCGGGGCGCAGCTCACCGGAGATGAGGGCGGCGCGGAGCGCATGGGCGACCTGGTCGCGCAGCCGTTCCCGGGCGGTGATGAGGTTGCGTGTCTTCAGATGCCCCATGCTGTTTCCTCCGTGCCCTGACCGGACGCCAGCGTACACGTGCAATGTCACGTTGTTTTCGCGGGTGCCAGAGTGTAGGTGCGGCTCGCGGTGTAGAAGTCCAGGGCCGCTCTGCCCTGCTCTCTCGGGCCGTGGCTGGATGCCTTGGTGCCGCCGAAGGGCAGGTGGAAGTCGACGCCGGTGGACGGTGCGTTGACGCGGACCATGCCGCTGCCGAGGTGGTCGAGCCCGTGCAGCACCGCGTCGAGGCCGGCCGTGTGGACAGAGGTGACCAGGCCGTAGGGACTGGAGTTGGTGATCCGTACGGCGTGGGACAGGTCGTTCGCGGGCAGCAGGGCCGCGATGGGACCGAAGACCTCCTCCCGCAGCAGCCGGTGGTCCGGCGGGACCTTCTCCACCAGGGTGGGTGACGTGTACCAGCCGTGGTCTCGGTCAGCGGGGCCGCCGACGAGCACGGACAGGCCGTAGGAGGCCCCCTCCACCTGGTCGCGGGCCTGCTCGCTGATGAGCGGGCCGCACACCGTGGCAGGGTCGGCCGGGTCGCCCACCCGGAGCGTGCGCAGTGCCTCGGTGAGGGCCTCGCGCAGCGGGTCGAGGGCGGTGCCGACGGCGATCACGCGGCTGGTGGCGGTGCACTTCTGCCCCGCGTAGCCGGCGATCGCCGAGGCGATGTGGGCTGCGGCCCGGCCGATGTCGGCGTCGGGGAGGACGATCGCCGCGTTGAGCCCGCCCATCTCCGCCTGGACCGGGACACCCCGGACGGTGGCGGCACCGACGACCGCGTTGCCGACCGCGGTGGAGCCCGTGAAGGAGATGACGTCGGCGGCACGGACGATCGCCTCGCCTTCGGTGGCGCCACCGGGGATCACGGTGAACACACCGGCCGGCAGCGTCTCGCCCAGGATCTCGGCGAGCCGCAGGGCGCACGCGGTGGCCTCGGGTGCCGGCTTCAGGACGACGGAGTTGCCCGCCGCCAGCGCCGGGGCCGCCTTCCAACTGGGAATGGCGAAGGGGAAGTTCCACGGGGTGATCAGCCCCGCGACGCCGTGCGGGCGGCGCCGGGTCAGCAACAGGCCCGGTCCGCCCGCCGTTTCATGGACGGCACCGGTCGGCTCGAAGGGGGCCTGGGCGTAGTAGCGCCAGATCGCGGCGGTGCGTGCCACCTCGGCCCGTGCTTCTGCGAGCGGCTTGCCCACCTCGCGTACGGCGAGGGCGGACAGCTCGTCGGCAGCGGCCTCGATGGCCTCGGCGATCGCGGTGAGGGCCGCCGAGCGGGCAGCGGCGCCGCCGGTGAGCCAGCCGGGCTGGGCGGCGCGGGCCCGCTCCACCGCGTCGGCCGCGGTGGTGGCGCCGGGGCCCGGGATCCGTACCAGGACGTCGGAGGGGTCGGCCGGATTGCGGGAGATGACGGAAGGGGACTCAGCCATGGCAGTCACAGGAGGAAGCCTCCGGGGAAGGGGTCGTCCGGGTCGAGGAAGTACTGGGCGGCGCCGGTGCCGCACGGCGAACGGTCGAACCAGCCGGTGTGGACGGGCCGGTCCGGTGAGGCGTTGATCGCGCCCATGACGGCGAGACCGGCGGCGAGGAGGTCGTACGTCACCGTGCCGAGTGCGTATGACGTCCGTCCTTTCGCGGATCGGTTGCGTGGAGTCGGTGCGGCCCGGTCAGTGGTGGCCCTGGGCGATGGCCTTCTCGGTGGCCGCGCGCACCCCGGCCTCGATCTCGCCGGTGAGAGGGGAGCGCGGCGGCCGGGTGGGGCCGCCGTGTCGGCCGGCGATGTCCATGGAGAGCTTGATGGACTGCACGAACTCGGTCTTGGAGTCCCAGCGCAGCAGCGGGTGCAGCGACCGGTAGAGGGGCAGCGCCGTCTCCAGGTCCCCCGCGACGGCGGTGTGGTAGAGCTGGGCGCAGGTGGCCGGGAAGGCGTTCGGGTACCCCGCGATCCAGCCGACCGCGCCGGCGATCGCGAGCTCCAGCAGGACGTCGTCCGCGCCGATCAGCAGATCGAGTCCGGGGGCCAGTTCGGCGATCTCGTACGCCCTGCGCACATCGCCGGTGAACTCCTTGACCGCGACCACACTGCCGTCGCCGTGGAGCCGGGCGAGCAGCGCCGGGGTCAGGTCCACCTTGGTGTCGATCGGGTTGTTGTACGCGACGACCGGCACCCCTGCCTCGGCGACCTGGGCGTAGTGGGCGCGTACGGCGTGTTCGTCGGCGCGGTAGGCGTTGGGCGGCAGCAGCAGCACGGAGCCGCAGCCCGCTTCGGCCGCCTGCTCGGCCCAGCGGCGGGCCTCGCCGCTGCCGTAGGCGGAGACCCCGGGCATCACCCGGGCGCCGTCGCCCGCGGCTTCGACGGCGGTGCGAGCGACGCGGGCGCGCTCCTCGGCGGTGAGGGTCTGGTACTCGCCGAGCGAGCCGTTGGGGACGACGCCGTCACAGCCGTTGTCGAGCAGCCGGCGGACGTGCTCGGCGTAGGCGTCGTAGTCGACGGAGAGGTCCTGCCGCAGGGGGAGGGCGGTGGCGACCATGATGCCGCGCCAGGGGCGGTCGGGGTTCCAGGAAGTGGTGGTCATCTCGGTAGTGAACCCTTCTGTGGTGTGTGACATTTTATTGGCCCACCGAAGGCCCCGGTGACCGGAGCCCCGGCAGTAATATTTCACATTGCACTGTCTGGGCCAAGGCTTTTCAGGGACCTGGGAGCCTGGGTTCAGGTTCACGTGTGACATTTCATATAGGACTGTGATGCCCCGACCCCTGCCGGAAGGCCGCCGTCGCTCCTTACGATCCGCGCCATGGATCTGGAGGTACGGCATTTGCGAGTGATCTGCGCGATCGCGGAGGCCGGAAGTCTCACCCGTGCCGCCGCGTCGCTGCGTATGACCCAGCCGGGACTCAGTGCCCAACTACGGCGCATCGAGGCCATGCTGGGCGGACCGATCTTCGACCGCGGGCAGGCCGGAGCCGTGCCCACCGCCCTGGGCGAGCTGGTCCTGCCCCGGGCGCGGGCCATCCTGCCGGGCATCGACGGCCTGCTCTCCGACACCGCCCGCGCCGCCCGCTGCGGAACGGCTCCTGGGCGCGTTCGCCTCGGGTCGGTGGGTGCGCCGCTGCTGGCCGATCTCATCGTGGCGGCACGGGAGTTGATCCCCGGGTCGGAGGTGACGACCCGTTGCCAGTATTCCTCATCGCCCCTGCTCGACGACCTCGCGGCCGGACGCCTGGAGGCGGCGGTCCTCGGAGACAACCCCGGCCACGAGTTCCCGCCGCGCGAGGGAGTCGTCCTTCGCCCGGTCGTCACCGAGCCCGTCTTCGCCCTGCTCCCGGCCGGCCACCCGCTGGCCGGCCGCGAGGAGGTGGGCCTGACGGAGCTCATCGAGGAGGACTGGGCCATG
The DNA here is from genome assembly GCF_053592475.1 of Streptomyces sp. NPDC002671. NCBI lineage: Bacteria > Bacillati > Actinomycetota > Actinomycetes > Kitasatosporales > Streptomycetaceae > Streptomyces > Streptomyces sp. NPDC002671. The sequence continues at coordinate 40,739 of NZ_JBSFVU010000001.1, read as the reverse complement.
CCCCACCCGGACAGTGACCGTACGCGCGAGTACTGGGCGTCCGTCTTCTCCTTGATGGACCGTCAGCCGTACGCCCCCTACGAGGCGGAAGGCCGGCAGCTGATCGACATCGTCCGGGCGGGGCTGGCCGTCAGCCTCTGCCAGGCGACCTTCATCGAGGTGCCCGGCGTCGCGGTGCGCCCGCTCGCCGGCAATCCGCTCCGGTACCGCCATGTGCTCGCCTGGCGTCGGGACGGGCCTCTGGCCGAGCACGGCGACGAGCTCGTCCGGAGGGTCGCCGAGGGGTACCTGGACACCTGCGCCGCGGCTCCGGCCTACGCGCGATGGCGCGAGCGTCATCCGGAGTGGCTGCGGATGCCGGAGTGAGCCACCGCGCATGCACCCGGTCTCAGCTCTTGGTGATCGAGATCTCGTCATGGAGAGGGCTGCTGCTGTCGACGTCGATCCGGACTCCGGCCGCGGGATCGGTGAAGGACTGACCGGCCTGGAAAGCGGCCATGTCCAGGGCCTGGCAGCCCGAGGGCGGGGTGGCATCCGCGTTGCCGTTCACGATCTGGACCGGGCCGTAGCCGGTCTGGGTGGAGGTGTCCACCTTGTAGATGAGCACGCCGGTGGAACAGGCGTGGCTGTCCGCGCCGACGGCTCTGCGGGACTCGGCGACGTAGGCGGTGGTCTCGCCGGTGCGGATCACCGCGATCTTCGTTCCGCCGGGGCTTTCGACCGCCTTCAGGCGGACCGTGCGGCTTCCGGCCGGGGGAAGGCAGGCAACCTGGCGGTCGTCGATCCAGCCGAGCTTCCACCGCTCCCATCCGAGGTGCTGCGGGGCCGCGCCGGCGATGTTGCCCATGAGGTCCCAGCCGCCGACGAAGCGGTGGTAGTCGGTGCCGGTGAAGGCGTAGAGATCGGGCAGGCCGAAGGTGTGGCTGGTCTCGTGGTCGGCGACCTTGAAGCCCCAGTGCCACATGTCCTGCCCGAACGTCACCGCCCACTTGACGCGCGAGCCGTCGGCGGTGATGCCGGCCGTGGTGGGGTCGTACAGGTACGTCGGCGAGAAGCTGATCGCGGAGGCGGACCTGGCCGGGACGATGTAGACCATGTCGTAGGCGGAGAAGTCGGCGTACGGGTCGGCGGCTGCCACCGCCTGCCGGACGTACGCCTCGTGCTGCTCGAAGGTGATCCCGCGCTGAAAGCCGTAGCTGGTGGAGTCCTGCGGCATCCGTATCCACCGGTTGAGCGGGGTGATGTCGAGCGCGGTCCGTCCGTAGGAGTCGCGCTTCATCCAGTCGGCGGCCGGGGCGAGTTGCCGGCGGTAGTCGGCCGTGGAACCGGAAGCCTGGGCGTCGGGGAAGTCGACGAACAGCATGAGGACGTGCTTGGTGCCGACGGGCCGCTGGAACTGGGTGTAGTCGGTGGTGTGGCCCTCGTCCGTCCAGCCGGTCCTGCCGGGAAGGGCGCAGTCGGAGGCCGGAGCGGTGGCGTGCGCCGGTTCGGGCGCCGCGCTCGCGGCCGGGGCGGCGGCGGTGAGGGAAAGGAGCGCCGTCGCGGCGGCACCCGCGGCAAGGGCTCTGAGTCTGTCGGGGGATATGGACATGTCTCCTCGTCTTTCTCGTCAGGGTTGGTGGTGGGGGGTGTCAGGCCCGGTCGGCAGCCATGTCCATCAGGCGGGACAGCACACCTTCGCCGGACGCGGTCACCCCGTCGTGCTCCCACTCGTTGGTGACCCAGGCGCGCAGCGCGCCGACCGAGCGCGCGGTCGGGAGTGACAGTTCTGTGGGGACGTACATGTCGTCGTGGTAGATCGCGGCGGCCACCGGCACCTGGTTGGCCGCCAGCCGCGCGGGGGAGTACAGCTCGGGCCAGTCGGTTCGCTCGGCCAGCAGCTGGACCGCCTCGCGGAAGGGCCGCAGCCCGGCGATCTCCTCGAACATCCAGGGGTAGAACATCTCGCCGGTGAACAGCAGCGGGTCGGCGTCCTCGGCGAACTCCGGGCGGCCGGTGAGCGCGCGGGCGGCGGCCCAGTCGGTCGGCTTGCCTCCTTGCGCGAAGATCGATTCCTGGAGTACGGCGAAGAGCGGGTTGTCGACGAACCCGGTCAGGCTCGTCACCTGGTGCAGGAAGGTCGCCGAGAACTCGCCGTCGGCGTCGAGGGCTTCGTCCAGCAGCCAGTGCAGGCGCGCGGCTCCGTCCCCCATGCCCAGCATCAGGCCGAGCGTGCGCAGCCGCCGGACGGTGAGCCGGTCCCCGTCGGGAAGCCGCACCGCCTGACGGTTGAGCAGGTCCGCGATCCGCTGCACCACTTCGCGGTCATCGGGGCAACGGGCGTAGAACGCGGTCACCTTGTCCCTGACCCGGGGATACGTGGCCGCGTAGACGTCGTCGGCGGTGGCGTCCAGGCCGGGCAGGCCGCCGGTGATGTAACAGGCACGCAGTCCCGCGGGGGCCTGGGAGAGGTAGGTGAGGGTGATGAAGCCGCCGTAGCTCTGGCCGAGCGTCTCCCATGTTTCGCCGCTGCACAGCTGATGCCGGATCAGCTCGGCGTCGGCGACGATCGAGTCCGCGCGGAAGAGAGCGAGGTGAGCGGCCAGTTCCCGGGCACTGGAGAACTGCCCGGCCGACCGGGCCGTGACCGGAGTGCTGCGGCCGGTGCCGCGTTGGTCCAGCAGCAGCACCCGATGGGTCTTGAGGGCACGGGCGAGCCACCCGGTGGTCGCGTTCAGCGGCCGGGGCGACTTGCCTCCGGGTCCGCCTTGCAGGTACAGCAGCCAGGGCAGTCGCTCGCCGGTGAGCGTCGGGTCGGACAGTTCCCGGGCGAACACCTCGATGGAGGGTCCCGCGGGGTCGGCGTGGTCGAGCGGCACGGTGAACTCGTGGTCGGTCACGGCGAGGCCGGGCATGCGGTAGGCGCGGCTCATGAGGTCCTTTCCTCGGCGGCCGGTACGGACGGCGGCCGGGTCAGCGGCCGGGTCAGCGGCTCGGGGTAGTGGCAGGCGACCTTGTGGCCCGAGGCGATCGCGCGCAGCGCCGGCCGCTCGGTGGCGCACGGGTCGGCCGCCTTGGGGCAGCGGGTGCGGAACGGGCAGCCGCTGGGCGGATCGAGAGGGCTGGGCAGGTCGCCGCTCAGGACGATCCGCTCGCGGGTCCGTTCGGCGTCCGGGTCGGGCAGCGGTACGGCGGAGAGCAGGGCGTGGGTGTACGGGTGCGCGGCCCGGCCGTAGAGCGTGTCCCGGTCGGCCGTTTCCACGACTGTGCCCAGGTACATCACGGCGACGCGCGTGCTGATCTGGCGGACCGCGCCGAGGTCGTGCGCGATGAACACGTAGGCGAGTCCGTACTCCTGCTGCAAGTCCTTGAGCAGATTGAGGATCTGCGCCTGGACCGACACGTCGAGCGCCGAGACGGGCTCGTCGCACACCACCAGCTTCGGCCGCAGCGCGAGCGCCCGGGCGATCCCGATGCGCTGTGCCTGGCCGCCGGAGAACTCGTGGGGGTAGCGGGCGGCGTGCTCCGGCCGCAGGCCCACCCGCTCCAGCAGCTGTTCCACCGGTTCGCCGGGGGGCAGCCCTTGGTAGCGGTACGGGGCCGTCAGGATCTGCCGGACGGTCTGGCGGGGGTTGAGCGAGGAGAACGGATCCTGGAAGATCATCTGCAGGTCCCGGCGCATGGGACGCATCACCCGCTCGTCCAGCGTGGTCAGTTCCCGTCCGGCCACGGATACCGTGCCCGAGGTGGGCTCGATGAGCCGGGTCAGCAGCCGGGCGACCGTGGACTTGCCGCAGCCGGACTCGCCGACCAGACCCAGCGTCTCCCCCGCGTCCACCCGCAGCGACACCCCGTCGACGGCCCTGACCTGGCCGGCGAGCCGCCGGGTCAGGCCGTGCCGTACGGGGAACTGCTTGACCAGGTCGCGCGCCTCGAGCAGTGGTGCGTTCACGCGGTCACCTCCGGTGCCGACAGGGTGGGCAGCCGGTCGGGCAACGGCCCGTCGACACGGGGCACGCAGGCGAGCAGACCCTTGGTGTAGGTGTCGCGCGGGCGGTAGAACACTTCGCGGACCGTGCCCCGCTCGACCGCCCGGCCGCCGTACATGACCACAACCTCGTCGGCGAGTCCGGCGACCACGCCCATGTCGTGGGTGATGAGCATGATGGCGGTGCCGGACCTCTCCCGCAGCTCCCGCAGCAGGTCCAGGATCTGGGCCTGCACGGTCACGTCGAGGGCGGTGGTCGGTTCGTCGGCGATGAGCAGGTCGGGCTCCAGACACAGGGCCATCGCGATCATCACGCGCTGGCGCATGCCGCCGGAGAACTCGTGCGGGTAGGCACGGGCCCGCCGCTCGGGCTCGGGGATGCCGACCCGGTCCAGCATCCGTACCGCGACCCGGTGCCCCTCGCGGCGTCCGGCCCGGCGGTGCGCACGGTACGCCTCGGCGATCTGGAAGCCCACCGGGTAGTAGGGGTTCAGGCAGGACAGCGGGTCCTGGAAGATCATCGCGATCCGGTCTCCGCGCAGCCGGCGCAGCGCCCGCCGGTCCAGGCCGGTCAACCGCTGTCCGTCGAACCGGACTTCACCGGTGATGCCGGCATCGGGCAGCAGGCCCATGATGGCCAGGCTGGTCACGGACTTGCCGCTGCCGGACTCACCGACCACGCCGAGCACCGCCCCGGCAGCCAGGTCCAGATCGAGTCCGTCGACGGCGCGGACGCCGCCCGCGAAGTCCACGGTCAGATCGCGTACGGTCAGCAGGGTCATCCCACGGCCCTCACTCTCGGGTCCAGGAGCGCGTAGACCAGGTCCACGGCGACGTTGGCGATCACGACGAAGGCCGCGGCGAACAGCGTCACTCCGAGGATCACGGGCTGGTCGGCGCTGTTGATCGCGTCGGCCGCGAGCTTGCCCACGCCGGGCAGGCCGAAGACCGACTCGGTGATGAGGGCGCCGCCGAGCAGCGCGCCGAGGTCCATGCCGAAGATCGTCACGATGGGCATCAGCGCCGGCCGAAGCGCATGGCGGCGCAGCACGGTCGGCTCGGGCAGGCCCTTGGCGCGGGCGGTGCGCACGTAGTTCTGGCCGAGGCTGTCGAGCACCTCGCCGCGTGTGATCCGGGCGTAGACCCCTGCGTAGAGCATCGCCAGCGTGATCCACGGCATGATCATGGACTCCGCCCAGCCGGCCGGGTCCGCGGTGAGCGGGATCGCCTGCGGATAGGGCAGCAGCGAGAGCTTGACGACGAGCAGGTACTGCAGCACCAGGGCGGTGAAGTACACCGGCAGCGAGACGCCGCCGAGCGCGGCCGTCATCGCTGCCCGGTCCCACAGGCTGCCGCGGCGCAGAGCGGAGATCACCCCGGCCGTGACGCCGACGATCAGCCACAGCACCGCCGCGCCCACGGCGATGGAGATGCTGACCGGCAGCCGGTCCGTGAGCATCCGCCACACCGGCTGATCGGTCTGGAAACTGAAGCCCAGGCACGGAGCGGGGCAGTGCACGGCCTGCGCACCCGTGCCGTAGCTGCGGCCGGCGACGATGCCGACGAGGTAGTCGCGGAACTGCACGAACACCGAGTGGTTCAGGCCGAGCGTGGTGCGGATCTCCGCGATGCGCTCCGGGCTGCATGCCTTGCCACAGGCGCCTTGGGCCGGGTCGGCGGGCATCAGGTAGAAGATCGCGAAGGTGGCCGCGCAGACGACGAGCAGGATCGCCGCCGTCATGGCGAGTCTGCGCAGGGCATAGAGGATCATCGGCGTCGGCTCCGGGGGTCGAGCGCGTCCCGTACCGCGTCGCCCAGCACGTTGAAGGCGAGCACGCTGACGAACAGGAAGGCGCCGGGGACGAGGAAGTAGACGGGGTCGGCGGCGTACCACGGCACCGCCGAGGCGATCATCTGGCCCCATGAGGGGGTCGGCGGGCGTACCCCGATGCCGAGGAAGGACAGGCCCGCCTCGGTGGCGACGTAGCCGGGGATCGACATGGTCGCCACCACGAGGACCGGTCCGCTCAGGTTGGGCAGCACCTCCCGCACCAGCAGTGCGCGCCGGGAGGCGCCCAGCACCCGGGCCGCGGCGACGAACTCGCCGCGGGCCAGCACCATCGCCTGCCCGCGCACGATCCGCCCGACGTACGGCCAGCCGAAGAAGCCGAGCACGACGACCAGCAGCAGCTGCCGGTTCACCCCCGGTGCCGCGGAGATCAGCGCGATCATGAAGATCAGGGCGGGGAAGGACATCAGCAGGTCCATCAGCCTGCCGACGACAGTGTCGGTCCAGCCGCCGAAGAATCCGGCGGCCAGCCCGAGCGCGGTCCCGAGCGTCACCGACAGGACGGTGGCGAGCAGGGCGATCAGCAGGGAGACCCGGGTCCCGTAGACGACGCGGGCGAGGATGTCCCGGCCGCTGCCGGGCTCGACCCCCAGCCAGTGCTCGGGGCTGATCCCGCCTGCGGTGCCGCGCGGCAGTCCGCCGAGCGCCGGGTCCACCGCCTCGGAGTGGAACTCGGTCGGGGACGTGCCGGTGGCCCAGGCGATCAGCGGGGCCGCGAGGGCGGTCAGCACCAGGAGAACGACCACCGTCAGCGCGAGAGTTGCGGAGCGCTGGGCCAGCAGCCGGCGCAGCAGAGACGTCTCCTGCGGTCCGACGCGAGGCGGTGCGTCGGACGGCACCGGGGCGGGGAGCGTGGCGGTCACTTGCGCAGCCCCAAGGAGACCAGATCCAGTCGCCCGACATAGGCCGTGTGCCCGTAGGCGCCGGTGACATGAGGTCCGGTCAGCACGGCCGCCTTGTCCCACAGGAACGGCACCACCGGCGCGTCCCGCATGATCTGCCGGGCCAGTGTGCCGTAGGAGGTCGCGGCGGCTGCCTGGTCCTTCATCCCGGCGATCTGGTCGATGCGTGCGTCGACCTTGGCGGAGTCGTACTGGGCGTGGTTGTTGTTGCCCTCGGGGGTGATGAGCCGGCCGTCGAACACGAGCGGCAGGTAGGTCGAGGCGCCGGGCCAGTCGGGTGTCCAGCCGTCGATCACCAGGTCGTGCTCCTGGGAGGTGTTTCCCACCGTGCTGTAGAACGCCGACGAACTGATCGCGTTGATCTTCACCTTGATCCCGGCCTTGGCCAGGGACGCCTGCACGGCCTCGCCCTGCGCCTGTCCGCCCGGCGTGGCCGGGGTGTCGAGCGTGAGGGTCAGGCCCGAGGCGTGGCCCGCCTGCGCCAGCAGCGCCTTGGCCTTGGCCGGATCGCCCTTGCCGCCGGGGCTCGGGAAGGGATCGTCGGGGACGGAGCCGGGCAGCGACGGCGGCAGCAGGGTGGTGGCCAGTTGGCCGGCGATCGGGCCGCCCCGGGCGGTGCGCAGGGCCTCCTTGTCCAGCGCGTAGGCGATCGCCTGCCGCACCCGGACGTCGTCGAGCGGCTTGTGCCGGGTGTTGATGCTCAGATACCGCGTGTTGATCGACTCGCCGGTGACCAGCCGCGCCCGCACCGCGGGGTTGGCCATCACCGGCCCGACCGAGGCCGGCCCGACCGGTTCGAAGGCGACGGCGTCCGCGTCCTGTCCCTGAGCGGCGATGAGCCGCTGGTCGACGACGGCCGGGTCGAGGTTGAGATCGATCACGATCTTGTCCGGCAGGCCCTTGCGCACCCTGTCGGTGGCCCGGCTCCAGTGGGTGTTGCGGACCAGCGTGAGCCGCTTCTTGGGTTCGAAGGTCCCGATTTTGTACGGGCCGGAGGAGAAGGGCCTGCTGTCGTACCGGACGCCGGTGTCCTTGCCCTGCGGAACCGGGGCGAAGATCGGCAGCGACACCGCGGAGCCGAAGTCGGCCACCGGGCGGTTGAGCTTGAAGACGATCGTCCGGTCGTCGGGGGTCCCGATCGATGCCAGCCCGTGCCTGTCCTTGTAAGGTCCCTTGTAACTCCGGCCCCCCGCAAGCCACATCCGGGCGTACGGCGGCCCTTCGGGGAGTTCCGCGGCGAACGACCGCTCGACCCCGTACTTGATGTCCCGGCTGGTGATCGGCCGTCCGTCCTCGAACTTCACCCCCGCCTTGAGCGTGAAGGTCCAGGTCCGGGCCCCGTCGCTCGGACGGCCGGTGTCCGTCGCCAGATCCGGCACGATCTTCCCGCCGGCCGGCCCCGGTGCCGCCGCGTAGGTCGTCAGCGTCCGGTAGATGAGGCGGCCCACGTCTTCGGAGGAGGTGACGTAGTTACGGGCCGGGTCGAGATGCTCCAGGTCGAGGCTGGAGAGCACGTGCAGCGTGCCTCCCTTGCTCGCCGGCCCGCCCGGCCCGTTGCCCTCGTCGGCTCCCCCGCAGCCGGCGACGGCGACGAGTCCGAGGGCGGCGGCCATGACCATCCCGGAACGTCGTGATCTCACGATGGACTCCCTATGCGATGTGACATTTCACAGCGGCTCGCATCAAGGGTGGGGGCGGCCGGCCCTCACGGCCAGCTCTCGGATTCCCAGAACATCGGGTTATGGACGCCGGTCCCGCCGGCATGAAGCCGCCCGCCGGAGCATCCGGCGCTGATCGGTCACCGCTTGTCGGTCACCACTTGTAGGTCCAGACGGTGTCGGTGTACGCGTCGGAGCTGTTCACGTAGATCCGGATGCGGGCGGTGCTGTCCTGGAACCACTGGCCGGGCTTCCAGGTCTGCATGTCCAGCATGGTGCAGTTCCCGGTGGGGGCTGCGGCGTCGGGGTTGGTGACCACCCGGACCGGACCGCCGCCGGTGACGGTCGAGGTGTCGACCTTGTAGATGAGGACGCCGGTGGCGCAGGCGCCGGAGTCGTTGTAGGCGGCCTTGCGGGACTCGGCGACATAGGCGGTGGTGTCGCTGGTCCTGATCACCGCCAGTTTGTAGCCACTGTCCCCGTATTCCACGCCGTTCAGGGTCGTCGCGTACGAGTTCGCCGTGGACAGGCAGGAGACCTGGGAGTCGCTGATCCAGCCGAGCTTCCACGCCTCCCAGCCGAAGTATTGCGGAGCCGGGCCCGAGACCAGGCCCATGAGGTCCCAGCCGCCGATGTACTGGTGCTGATCGCCGCTGAAGGCGTAGAGATCGGGCAGGCCGAAGGTGTGGCCGGTCTCGTGGTCGGCGACCTTGTAGCCCCAGTGCCACATGTCCTGACCGAACGTCACCGCCCAGTGGATCACCACCCGGCTCCCGGTCGCCCGGTTCCACACCTCGGTCGGCTGGGCCGGGTCCTGGACGAAGGTGGGGGTGTGCCCGATCGCGGTCGCGGTGCTGGTAGGCACGATGTAGAACATGTCGTACGGCGAGAGGTCGACGCCGGCGTCGGCGGCGGCTCCGAGCGCGTCCTTCACATACGCCTGGTGCGTGGTCCAGGAGAAACCGCGCGCCCAGTTGTAGTCGGTGGAGTTCTTCGGCATGTGCACCCAGTTGCCGTACGGGGCCCGGAGGTCGAGCCACGTCCTGCCGTGGGAGGCGTTCCACATCCAGTCGGCGGCTCCCGACAACTGGTTGTAGTACGGCGTCAGGGGCAGGGAGGTGCCGACAGCGTCGGGGAAGTCGACGTAGATCACCGCCACGTGCTTGGTGCCGACCGGGCTCTGGAACCGTGTGTAGTCGGTCTGTTGGCCCTCATCGGTGTATCCGGTCGTCCCTGGAAGCGCACAGGCGGAGGTGCTCCCGTTGTACGCGTCGGCGGGGTGGGCGGCGCAGATGACGATCGCGAGCAGGGCGGACAGGAAGATCAGGAGTGGTGTCGAGCGCGGTGGGCGCCTGGTCCTGGCTGGGGAGGGCATGGAATCTCCTGGAATGCGGCCGTGTGGGGTGATGGATGAAGGCGCCCCGACCGGTCTGTGTGGGGGAAAGGGGGACGTTGTCACGAAGGATTATTCGGCCCCCTCCTTGCCGTCCGGGAGACGTCAGAACTCCATAACTCAGAGTTATGGTCCAGGAGTTGGGGCGCCGGTATGTGTCCGGGTGAAGCCGCAGTTGAGGAGCAGCCATAGGACAGCCCTTAGGGTGAGCGGGTGGTCGAACGTGATGTGAGGGAGGTGCGTGTGGTGCTGCCTGCCCACGTGGTCGAGGTCGGGACCGAGCCGCTGGACCGGCCGATGCGGAACTCGGTGGGCGGCTGGCCCTTTTTCGACGACGCTCAGGAATGGCCCGAGTGCTTCTGCGGGGAGCGGTTGGCTCTGTTCTTCCAACTCGACATACCCCAGGACGTGGAGTTTTTCGGTGGCGACCACCTGCTGGTCTTCCACTGCCGTGCGCACAACGACGCATCCGAGCCCGAGTTGGCCGATGGCCGGCTCGTGCCCCGCTACTGGGACGCTCCGCAGCCGCCCTACCCGGGCCCGTTCTGGCGTGTGCTGCTTCAGCGTCACGCGGCGCTGCCGGCGGCGGAGGCCGAACCGTCCCTGCGCGCACTGCCGCTTGCGCTGCGTCCATTCACGGACACCCCCAACTCGCGGGGGCTCGGAGCCCAGACGTTCAAGGTGGGCGGTACGCCGTCCTGGGCGCAGGATCCCGAGTACTACAGGTGCGCGTGCGGCGCCGAGCTGGTGTACCTCTGCCAGGTTCCGGAGGGCATGGAGTTCGCCGTCCACCCCGGCCAACCAGAGCAGCCCTACAGCGTCGGCGCCGACACCTACTGGCTGTTTCTTGGCAACGAGGTCTACCTGCTGGCGTGCCCGGCCCACTGTGACCCGGCAGCGGTGTGGCCGGTGAACCAGAACTGACCCCATCGAACGTATGTCGGCCGTCTACCTGCTCCCCGACCCGTCGTCTGCTGTCCCCTCGCCGCCCGCCGGGCGTGGGGCTCCCCGGTGCATGCGGATCACCATGTACGCCTCTCCGTCTCTGGGAGGCCGCGTCCAGGAGCGGGTGGCGAACGTGTGCAGCCGCCCGTTCACGATTGCGTGACGCGGCAGATGGGCACCGAACTCCCCGGCCACCGCTTCCAGCAGCGACCGTTCCGCCTCGGCACCGTCCTCCAGGTCACCGAAGAACCGGCTCGGGTCCAGCGCCGGCGGTATCTCCCCGCTTTTCTGGATCTCTCCGTCCGCGTACGTGAATGCGTACTGCTCGGCGCCGTCTCGCGCGACCGAAAGGTGGAAGAACGGCTCCCCGTGCCATGTCCTCAGACCGCTCCACACCACCACCGTGCGGGTGCCCGCGCCGGCGGCAGCGGCCGGGGAGACGAACCGCTGCCGGTGGAACGGGGCGGGATCGCCGTCGAAGGCGAAGCTCCAGCCGGCGCCGGCCCGGCCGACCGCCATGAGAGCCCTGTCGTCGTAGGACGAGAACTCCCTCTGGTGGTGCAGCGACCTATGGCGCGCCTCCCAGAAGGTCATGGGTTCGTTCAGCACGGTGCCGTCCCCGTCCGCGAGACGCCCGGGCAGCTCCTCCGGCTCCACCCCCTCCACCAAGACGAACCGGTAGGACGTGCGGTTGTTGCCCGGTTCCGGCTCCGCGAGCCACGCCAGGTCGCCAGGGTCGAGCCCGGCCGTCGGCCTCGGTGCCTCACCCGCCTGCCCGCCCCTGGGCGTGGACAGCAGCTCGCGGCCCCGCTCCGGGGTCAACAGCGGCCCGAGCAGGGGGTCGGCCACCCAGCCCAGCGGCGCCAGGTGGTCCGGTCCCAGCGGCTCCCACAGGGGCAGAGCGTCTATCAGTGTCCGCCATGCCCCGTCGGTGTCTCCCCACCGCGCCAGCTCCCGCGCCCGCTCGACCGCATCGCCGTACGGTCCGGCCGCTGTGTACCGGTACGTGCCGTTCCTCACCTGATCCAGCGTCGCGTACGCCAGTGACACCAGGTCGTCGTCGGCGCCCCGCAGATGGAACGTCAGCGTGGAGTCGTCCCCGTACGAGTGCGCCGCGTGCTCGGCGACCAGCGGTGGCAGCAGCTCGGGCGCGTACTGCGGGTCCGTCACCAGTCCGCCGAAGTACACCATGTAGGTCTGTCCGAGCAGGCGGCGTATCTGGTCACCCAGTCCGGCGGCCCGCGGTCTGCCGTACTCCTTGGCCTCGTCCAGCGCCTTCCCGGCCCGTTCCCAGCCGCCGCGCAGCGCCTCCAGCCGGGCCTCCTCCACCTGGGCGTCCAGCTTTTGCGTCGTGTCGTTGGCGAACACCGGCTCCCCGTCGCTCCGGTGCGCCCGCAGGCTGTGGAACTCCCGGTACATCTCCCGCATGAACTCAAGGAAGTTCGCGTGCCGCTCGGGTGGCGCGGCCCGCCAGCTCGCCCATGTGTACACGGCCCACTCGCCGTCCTCGTCCACGTCCTCGGGATCCAGGAGGACGTGGGTGATGTCGGACTCCACGTCGAGCTGCAGCCCGCGTCGCCAGATGTCCGCCTCCCGCCGCTCCTCGGGCCCGGCGTCCTCGTCCAGAAACTCCTCGAACATGTCCGCGAGTCCCGACTCGTCGTTGTGCCAGCGCGCGTCCTCGGTCCCCGCCAGCAGCCACACGAACCCGCCCGCGTGCCGCCACCCGTCGCTGACCTTGAGGAACTCCCGGTACGACGGGGGCATCCGTCGGCCCAGGCGCTCCTCCATGGCTGCGATCCGCTCCTCGGACGCGGGCGGGAACCCAAGCCACCGCGCCTGCCGGGCGGCCTCGTCGTCCTCGCCCTGCGTCTCGCCGTCCGGCAGGGAATCTGCCCACTCCCCGCTCCACCTGAGCAGGAAGGACCGCCAGTCGAATGCCGTAGTGTCCGTCATACGCCCGATGCTGACACCCGCCACTGACAGTGCTTTGCTGCTTGCTGCGGCCACGGGACCCTCTCGTACGCGACCGGCCCGGCGGGCTGTGCCGGCGTGCTCCTGAGGGCTGAACGTGATGTCGACCTTCGCGATCCGTTGTGGTCGGCCAGAGTTGGGGAGGCCGCCGAGGACGCCCAGTTGGGCGAGGATCACGGTCCCGCAGCTGTCCTTGTCCTCGGCGATCTGGTAGGCCCTGCGGATGATCTGCTCGTTGTCCACGGTCAGCTCCTCGTGGACGGGTAGACGCGCTGGTGGATGTGCTCAGCCAGCATGATCACGGTGAGGTTGGTGGGGGTGGAGGACGCCCGGCACGGTGCGCTTACCGCGGTAGATCTGGCGCACGTCGACGACCATGGCGATGGCAAGGCATATGAGGGGCGCTGCCCATGCCTTGCCGTCCAGAGACTCGTGCCAGTGCGCGGCTTGGCCGGCGGGTTTCTGCGCGGCGTAGTTGTTCACCGTGTGATACACGGCAGCGGCCACGATCGGGAGCACCGAGAACAGGCGCAACCAACCCCGTGCGCGCCACAGCAGCCCGACCCCGAAGCCGGCCATGGCCGTCCACATGAATGGCGCCGGGAGCCATGCCGTCAACACCTGCCCCAGGCCCGGCACATACGGTGGGGACAAGCTGTCCGGAATAATCCAGCCCCCACCGCGGGCTAACGCCCGGTTCGCGTCCAGACCGTACCGAAGTACTGCCTCCAGCAGACCGAACCCGGCTCCCAGGGCCGCACCCAGCACCACGAAGTCGGTCAGCCCCCACTGGCGGCGAACCGTCAGACTCAACCCGGCCAGGATGCCGGTCGGGCATTTCGTCCCATCGGGTGAACGCCCTGGCCGGAGCCGTGTTCGACGCCCGCGCCGCTGTCCGTGAGCGACGGTCGCGACCTGTGAGTCTCAACTCCGTGTCGCATCCGACTCTGATCCGACATCAGCTCAGCGGCGAAGAGTGGCGAGGCATCATTCCACGCCCACGCCCACGCTGCAGCGCCGCCCCGCAGCAGTTGCGGTCGATCGCGCCGGATGTGGTTTTCCTCGGTGCGGACGGGCTGGTCGCCTGGCGTGGCCTTTGTGTGCCGACGCTGGAGCAGGCGCGGCTGAAACACGTGATGTTGTACGCGGCACGGACCGCGGTGGTGTCGGCCGAGCACTCCAAGCTCGGTGCCGGCCCGTTCCCCTACCGGACGCCGCTGGACCGTCCCTACACCCTGCTCGCGCCGGTCACTTCCGCTCCAGTGCGGCCAGCCGCAGCTCAAGCTGGTCGACCCGGTGCCGAAGCAGGGTGACCTGGGCTTCCAGGCTGACTTCCCGCTCCGCCCTGCGCTGAATGCGCGGTGACGCGGCGGCGCGCTCGATCACCGCGTCCAGCTGGACCAGGCGCTGCGGCCCGTTCGGGCCGTCCACCAGCCGGGACTGGATCTCGCCGTTGCGGTACCAGGACCGCAGGGCCGAGCGGGAAACGCCGGTCTCGGTTGCCGCCTTGGCCAGCGTGACCCAGGGTTTCTCGTCCAACTGCTCGAACAGTTCCAGCTCATTCTGCCAGCGCGCGAGCCGGTCCTCCCAGTCCGACGGTGTCTCCATCGCACCCTCCCTTCAGCATGGTGACCCTGTCAATAACAGTGTATTGACACGGTTGAGACCATAGAACCATGCCATTTGAGAGGTTCACGGTGGAAGCCCGCAAGGTGGTCGTCACGGCTCAGGAGGAGGCGAGGCTGCTCAAGCACGACTCCATCGGCACGGAGCACATCCTGTTGGGGCTGTTCGACGCGCCGGACAGCATGGCGGCGAAAGTTCTGCGCCAGCTCGGGTGCGACAAGGAGACGGCGCAGGCCGATATCGCCGCGGTGGTCAAGCCCGGCACGCAGCAGCTGAGCGGCCATATTCCGTTCGCGCCGAGCGCGAAGAAGACACTGGACCTCGCCCTGCGCGAGGCGCAGCAGCTGCACCACACCTACATCGGTACGGAACACATCCTGCTCGCCCTGGTCAGGGAAGGTGAGGGCGTCGGCGCAAAGGTGCTTGCCGGGCGGATCAATCCGGTCAGCAAGATCCGTGCCGCGGTGCTGGCTTCGTTGGAGGGATCGCAGGACGTCGCGGCCGGCCCATGGCCGACGGCCGGCACACCTGCCACCGAGGACACCGTGTCCACAGCCGGCGCGCTGGCCGGTGGTGCACCGGTCGGCAGCCATCACCTGCTTGAGGCGATGCTGCGGGCGGAGAACAGCATGGCGGCGAGGGTGCTGCGCGAACTCGGGGTCGACCCGGACGCAGTCGCCGCCAAGATCGACGAACTGGATCCGGAGACCACCACGGACGCGAACCCGGAGGAGGCCGCCGCGCGCAAGATGGAAATCCGGCTGGTCGACGACGAGGTGCACCTGATCCTGCGGGACCCGACAACGGTCACGGTTGCCAAGAAGGTCACCGAGTTGTCCGGCGGCCCGATCCAGGGCGTCGGGCCGGTCGCCGGCATGTTCGTCCCGCTCTGGCGGTCGACCAACCAACTGCTGCTGCAGATCCAGCGCGTGCTGGAACCGGAACCCGAAGACGAGGGCGGATCCGCCGCGAACAACGTGGCCAAGGTCGTGCGCACGGTGCTCGCGCCGCGGCTCCGCCGGTGAACCGGCTGATCGGCGGGCCGGAACCTGTCGGTGGGACAGGCGAGGACGGGGGCGTGGTCAGCGACGGTGCGCCGGCGCCGTTCTCGCCGGCGGCCAGGGCGTGGTTCACAGGCGGGTTCGCCGCGCTCACCGAGGCGCAGCACGGCGCCTGGCAGGCCGTCGCCGCCGGCCGGCACGCGCTGGTAGTCGCCGCTGAAGGCGCTGACGGTGGACGTCGGGCGCAACTTGCGGGCGCCGCTGGCTCAGTTCCACCGCGCGCGAATCACCGCTGGGGTGCGTACGCGTTCGGCGCCCCGCCGGTGGTGGCCCGCGTGCACCACGGGTCGATCTCCCGCGAGCAGGCAATACGGTGAATCGGAGGCAACCTTGAGCATCACCATCATTGGAGCCGGCTTGGGCGGCCTGGCCCTTGCCCGTGTGCTGCACGTGAACGGCATCGCCGCCGTCGTGTATGAACGTGAATCGTCGCGCGGCGCGCGCGGTCAGGGCGGCATGCTTGATCTGCACTCCGGGACCGGGCAGCGGGCGATGCGCGAGGCCGGCCTGCTCGACCAGTTCCATGCGATTGCCCGTCGTGAAGGCCAGGATCTGCGTCTTCTCGAGCCGGACGGCACCCTGCTGCTGCAGGAGGACACGCCCGACGACTCCCCGCTCGAGCGACCTGAGGTCGACCGTGCCGATCTGCGCAACCTGCTGCTGGACTCTCTCCCCGAACACGCCGTGCGCTGGGGGCACACGTTCGAATCCGCCGACAACGGCCTGCTGCACTTCGCCGACGGCTGCAGTACGACGTACGACCTGCTGGTCGGGGCCGACGGCGCGGACTCCCGGGTCCGCGCGCTGCTCACCGACGCCCGACCGGCGCACACCGGACAAAACGTCGTTGAGCTCGGTATTCCCGACATCGACCGTACCCACCCCGACCTCGCGGCGATGGTCGGGCGCGGCAACTACTGGGTGCTCGGCAACGGACAGTCCCTGTCGGCGCAGCGCAACGGCGACGGCCGCGTACGCATCTACCTCGGCTTCTACAACACCACCGAGGACTGGTTCGCGACCAGCGGGATCCCGTTCGGCGACCCAGCCGCCGCCCGGGTGCGGCTGATCGAGCTGTTCACCGGCTGGGACCCACGGTTCACCGCACTGATCGCAGCCTGCGACGACACGGTCCTGCCGCGGTCGATCACCACTCTCCCGGTCGGCCTGACCTGGCCGCCGAGGCCAGGCGTCACGCTGCTCGGCGATGCCGCGCACCTGATGCCGCCGGTGGGGCAGGGCGCCAACATGGCGCTGCTCGACGGCGCCCTGCTCGGCCTCGCGCTGGCCGCGCACCCGGACGACTTTCCGGCCGCCGTCAAAGAATACGAACGCGAGATGTTCGAACGCACCAGCGCTGCCGGCCGGCAGTCCGCGTACGTCCAGGAGATCCTTGCGTCGCCGGATGCCGGCCAGAAAATGCTCGCGTTCTTCCAACCGGGCTGAAGGCAGCCGAATACGACGGGTTCGCCTGAGAGGGTCTGACGGGTGAGGGTCCGTCCAGTTCGTGATAGCGGGTGATACGGGCGAGGCCCGCCAGGAACCGTTCCGACGGGGACCTCCGCGCGGAGCCGTGAGACGCCGAAGCAGCACCGGAGCGCTCCGGCGCGGCTTCGGCGTGAGATCGGTTGCGCTCGCACGAGTGGTTCCCGGGAGCGGTGCAGGAACGACTGCCCGAGCAGCCGACCCGCCGCAGGAAGGCACTCCCCGGTGCGAAATACTCTCCCGATGAGTTCACGCACTTCCCCGATCAGCCAGCCGATCACGATACGGAGGGCAGTCGCGCGGGATGCCAAACGGCTCACGCGGCTCGTGCGTGGCTCAGGCGCCTACGAGGGTAAGTACGCAGCCGCAGTGGCGGGCTACCGGGTCGGTCCTGATTACATCGAAGCCCACCGCACCTTCGTAGCCGTCGGCGCCGAAGAGCATGGAGGCCGGGTCATCGGGTTCTACTCGCTCGTCCTCGCTCCACCGGAGCTCGACCTGCTGTTCGTCGCCGACGAAGCGCAAGGACGTGGTATTGGACGGCTGCTCGTCGCGCACATGCAGTCCGAGGCCCGTGCCGCCGGGCTCGACCGTGTCGAGGTCGTGTCGCATCGTCCCGCCGAGGACTTCTACCACCGCGTCGGTGCAGTGCGGACCGGGACCGCGCTCGCGAACCCGCCCGCCGTGCCGTGGGACCGTCCCAAATTCGAGTTTCGCATTCCTTCGGAATGACGCGGTGCCGGTTCGCAGGGCACCGGCTTCGCCTGCATGGTGGCTGGCATGCTGGAGCCGCTGGACGCCGCGCGCTCCGTGTGTGCCGTCGTCTCTGCCCTGGCGGGGGGGATCGCCTGCGCTTGGCCGGCCGGCGTCGGTGCGGCCCGCGGTGGAGCGGATCGGCCGGAGGCTCCGGACAGGGGCATCAGAGCCTGACTGTCGTGGGTGTTGGCCAGGTCCGACTCGGCGTCCGGGTCGTCGTAGGCATCGACGTTGGTGATGGTCCTGCCGGAGCCGCTGGCGGAGGTCAGGGCGTAGGCCGACTGCAGGTCGCTGGGGCCGTAGCCGGTGGGGGAGTCCGCGGCGGCGTTCGGCCGGACGGTCCGGGGTGCGATGCCCTTCTTCGCCGCCTGCTCTTCCTGGAAGGCGGTGGTGCCGCTGGTGACGCGCAGGGCGTTGCAGGATGCGTAGCCCTTCTTCGGGGTGCCGGCGCACTGCAGCATCTCCAGGCGGAACCGCCGGCCCGCCCAGCGCTACGGCGTGGGGGGCCGCTGCGGGGAGCGGAGTACGAGCAGGGTGATCTCGCTCGGGGCGAAGACGCGGAAGGGCGGGCCCCAGAAGCCGGTGCCACGGCTGGTGTAGAGGAGGGTGCGGGTGCCGTGGCGGCTGAGGCCGGCGAGGGCGGGCTGGTCGATGCGGACCAGGTGGTGGAAGGGCCAGATCTGGCCGCCGTGGGTGTGGCCGGAGAGCTGGAGGTCGACGCCGCCGGCTGCCGCCCGGTCGACGAACTTGGGCTGGTGGGCCAGGAGCAGGACGGGGTGGTCGGGGTCGGCGCCGTGCAGGGCTCCGGCGAGGTGGGCGCCGTGGCCGGCGAGGCCGGAGGCCTCGGCCGTGACGTCATCCACGCCGGCGACCACGAGGGTGTCGCCACCGCGTTCGAGCAGCAGGTGGCGGTTGCGCAGCGGCTCCCAGCCCAGCTCGTCCATCAGGTCGACCCAGCCCTGGGCCTCGCTGTAGTACTCGTGGTTGCCGGTGACGTAGACCCGGGCCCGGGTGGCCTGCACGGTGCCGAGTGGGGCGGCCTGGGCGCGGCGGCGTTCGGCCGTGCCGTCCGCGATGTCTCCGGTGTGGCAGACCAGGTCGGCCTTCAGCGTGTTGACCGTCTCGCAGACCCGCGCCGACCAGCGGGCGCGGTCGAGCGGGCCGTAGTGGGTGTCGGTGATGAGGACGACGCGCGTGCCGTCCAACCCGGCCCCCAGGCGCGGAAGTTGCACGTCCAGGCGGCGTACCCGTGGTACCCGGCGGGCCTCGGCGTACCCCCAGGTGAGCAGCACGGTGGCTGCGCCGAGGACCGCCCAGGTGACGATCCGGGCCCGGTCCTGGCCGTCGCCGACGCCGGTCACGGTCAGGGCGAGCCGCAGCGGGACGCCGAGCACGACGGACCAGGTGAACACGGTCCAGATGGTGCCCAGCAGGGTGTCTCCGACGATCGCCGCCCAGTCCTGCTGGCGTCGGCCGTGGCCGCGCACCATCGCGAGCGGCATACCGATCAGGCCGAGGGCGAACAGGGCGGTGCCGGCGAGCGTGACAGGGAGCGGCCAGTGCTGGCCGGTGTGCAGCAGCAGCCAGCAGGGCACGGTCCACAGCAGGACGGGGGCGATCAGGGGGACGTAGCGCATCAGGCGGTGCAGTCGGCTCTGCTGAGCCGCATGCGCTGCACTGTCGGCGGATCGGGTTTCGCTGGTGTCGGTCACGCTTCCCCTCCTTGAGCAACCAGGCTGCCGTCGCGCGCACTGTATCCGGCCGTCCCGGACCGGCCGGACGGACGGGGTGCTCATGGTGGGCAGCCCCATGTGGCGAGATGGCCTCCGAGTTCGCCCCCGGCTCACGCGGTTGGTGACTCTGCTCCTGACCGGGGCCGCGGCGGCTTCAAACGGTGAGGCGTAGAAGCTCCAGAAGCAGTGGAGAAATCACCGCTAGCTCCTACCGTCCGGCTTTTCGGACGGTGGCCGGATCAGTGTCCCGATGCCGGCGCAGAGCAGGTCCAGGCTGCGGGTGAACTTCTCGTCCGGCCCGTGCGCAGCCGCGGCGGCCACCGTCCGGGGGAAGCTCCGGTGGAGGGCGGCGACGTCCTCGGCGGTCACCGGTACCGCGGGTGGATCGCTCTGTTCCTGGAGCACGTAGCCGGTGACGTGGCTGAGCACGGTGTCGGCGGCGGTGCCGCAGTGCTCCGGGGGCACTCCGGCCTCGGCGAGGGTGGCGAGCAGACGTTCCATCAACGAGAGTGCGCCGGGGCTGAGGGTCTTCGGGCTGCCGGCGAGCATGATCGCCCCGCCGGGGTGCTGCCGGATGCTCTGCCGCAGGGCGACGGCCTGCGCCGTGACCCGCGCCGACCAGCCTGCCTGCGCGGGCAGTCCCCCCAGGGCGGCGGTGCCGGCCTCGTATGCCTGCCGGACCACTCGGTCGGCCATCAGCTGGAGCAGCGCGGCCTTGCTGGGCACGTGATAGTAGAGGCTGCCGGCGTGCACGTCGAGCCGGTCCGCGACCTGGCGCACGGAGAAGCCGTGGTAGCCGGTCTGGGCGAACACCGCCATCCCCGCGTCGATGATCCGGTCTGCCGTCAGCTTCACGGCCGCAGTCTAGCGAGCCGCGCCAGCATTCAAACACTGTTTGAAAATTCCCCGGGTCGCACTAATGTCGTGATCAGCGAAATCGCGCACGGCTCGGAGGGGGGTGGTGACGATGGACATCCTGCTGTTCAACGTGACCACGGCGGCACTGATGGTGCTGATGTTCAACGGCGGTCTGGCCCTGGTCGGCCAGAGCACACTGGAACGGCGGCGGATCCCCTGGGCGGCCGTCGGCCTGACCGGGCTCGCGCTCGCCGGGGTGGCTCTCCAGCTCTGCTGGTCGGGGGCGATGGGCGCGCTAGACGCGGACCCGTCGAAGTCCGGCTGGTGGCGCGTGGTCACCTCGGTCTTCATGCAGAACGGCGGCTTCGGCGGGGCGGCCTGGAACATCGCCACCCTTGCTGCCGTCGCGGCCTTCGCCGAATGGTTCTGGGGTGCGCCGCTGACGCTTGGTCTGTTCGCCGCGGGCATCCTGCTGCCGGAGCAGATCGACAAGCTGTGGGGCCAGACCTCCCACAGCACCGACCCCCGCAACTTCGCCGGCAGTTCCGGCGCCACCTACTTCCTGGGCGCGACGCTGGCCGCGGCCCTGCTGCTGCGCGGCGGCGCCGACGAGAACTCCGGCAAGGCCGTCGGCCAGGGAGCCGAGCAGGGCTCCGACGACGAGGCCGCGCGCCGCGGCAAGGCCGTCCGCAAGAACCGGCTGCTCGCGCTCGGCGTGCCGGTGCTCGGGCTGGCGATGTGGTTCGCGCAGGAGAACGGGCACGGGCTGGTTTCCTGCTACGGATTCGCCCTCGGCGCACTCGCCTGGGCCGCGTTCCGCACCGTCCTGCACCCGGACCGCGACCTTTGGCAGCCGCCGCGCACGACGGTCGCCTCGCTGACCGGGCTCGTCGGTCGGCGGACCCGCAGCGTCGGCTAGCCGGCAGGCCCCAGCCCCACCCCACCCGCGCCATTCCACCGTGACCACGAGAGAGACAGCATGTCGGAAAACCTGCGCCGGGAAGTGTCGAAGCTCGTCGACCGGGAGGTGGCCAAGATCCTGGAACAGACCGACCTCGACGTGGCCCGTACGGTCAACCGTGCGCTGGGCGTGAGCGACGGCGCCCCGGCGTTCGACACCGCCCGCTGGCAGGCTCGGCTCGGCGAGCTCCTCGCCGTCCACCACATCCCCGGCGCCGCCCTGGCCGTGCTCGCCGACGGCGAGATCCACGAACTGGCCGCCGGCGTCCTGCACACCGGCACCGGCGTCACGGTGACCCCGGACTCCGTGTTCCAGATCGGCTCCGTCAGCAAGGGCTACACCGCCGCCATGGTGGTCCTGCTCGCCGACGCCGGGAAGCTGGACCTCGACGCCCCGGTCGCGGACGTCCTGCCGGACTTCGCAATCGCCGACGCCGGGGCCACCCGGACGATCACGCCGCGCCAGCTGCTCAACCACACCAGCGGCATCGAGGGCGACTACGTCAACGACACCGGCCGGGGCGACGACTGCCTGGCCCGCTACATCGAGGGCGCGCGGACAGTCGGCCTGACCAACCCGCCCGGCGTCACCATGTCGTACTCCAGCACCGCCTACAACGTCCTCGGCCGGATCGTCGAGGTGGTCACGGGCCAGACCTGGGACGAGGCGCTCAAGGAACTGCTCCTCGCCCCGCTCGGGCTGGAGCACACCATGACCCTGCCCGAGGAGGTGCTGCGCTTCCGCGCCGCCATGGGACACATGGGCGAGCCGGGCGAGACCCCCGTCCCCACCCCGCTCTGGAACATGCTGCCGCGCTCGGCCGGCCCGTACGGCGGCATCAGCGCGACCGCCGCCGACGTGGCACGGTTCGCCCGGGCCTTCATGGACGGCGCCGCCGCGCCGGACGACCCCCGGGTGCTGCCGGCCGCCGTGGTCGACGCGATGCTGACCCGCGAGGTCGAGATGCCCGACCAGTGGTTCCTCGGCGCCCACTGGGGCCTGGGCTGGGGCCTGTTCGAGTGGGACGGCGCGCGCGGCTTCGGCCACGACGGCAGCACCTTCGGCCAACTCGCCTACCTGCGCGCCATCCCGGAGAAGGGCCTCGCCATCGCCCTGCTGACCAACGGCGGCGGCGCCGCGCCCAAGGTCTTCGAGACGCTCTGCCGCGAGCTCTGCGCCGAACTCGCCGGGGTCACCATGCCCGGGTTCGCGCCGGCCACCGAACCCCCGGCCGTGGAGACAAAGCCGTTCCTCGGCAACTACAAGCGCGAGGGCTTCCTCATGACCATCGCCGACGGCGACGGCGGCCCGGGCACCCTGCGGCTGAGGTACGAGGGCGCGGACGGCCTGGCGGGCACCTTCGACCCGCTGGTCTGGCACCTGACCCCGGTCTCGCACACGCCGGCGAAGACGGTGTTCGCCGGCCGCCGCAACGAGAAGGACGCCTGGATATCCGTCGTGTTCTACGCCCTCGCCGACGGCAGCCGGTACGTCCACTTCGGCGTCCGGGCGACAGCCAAGTCCGCCTAGGCACCCCCGGGCGTGTGTCCGGGGGTGCCCCTGCCGTACCCCCCGGACACCGGTCGGCCCTAGCACTCCAGTCGCGCTTATCCATTTGTACTGGTCAGCGTGGCTGTTTCGATTTTGGTGGGCTGATGTTGCGTCAGCGCGCTGGTGGTTCATGACTCACCCGATGGGGGTGCGTTGAGCCTGCCATGGAGCCCGATATCGAAGCTGGGCTGTGGCTGGCTCCGTGCCCGCACCGTTCGGCTTGCCCGGGTACCAGGCCATGAACCAGTTGCTCAGGGTTGGTCACGCGGGTAGGGAAAACCCCCTGCTGAGTGGGGTGTTGGTCGCAATGCGCCGAGTGTGCCGGGAACGGCAGAGTCCAGCCATGAACATTTCTCGGTTCGACGGAAGATCAGCCAAGCATGCCGCCCTCGCCCTGGTGTGTGCCGTGACCGTACTGGCGGGGGCTGGGTGCGACGACGACAGCCAGCGCTCCTCCTCGCCTGCTCACCAGCAACCCGCAACGCGCGGTTCGGTGGTCTCCGTGACGCCCGTGGCGGACCTGGACGCCAAGGAAATCGCAGCCCGCCTGGCCAAGGCGGGTATCGATGCAACACAGGTCCGCTACGGCGTGCGAGCTGCCCGGATCGTGTATCGCACCGTCGATTTCAAGGGCACACCCACCACGGCCAGCGAGCTGGTCGCGATGCCGAAGAACGACGAACGTGACCTTCGGGTCGTGTCCTGGCTGCACGGCACCGAGGTGTACCGAGGAGAGGTGGCTTCGGTGAACGACGAATCGCCCGACCGGGCCACGGCGTTGCTGTTCGCCTCGACCGGGCGCGCGGTATCTGCCCCGGACTACCTCGGCCTGGGAAAAGGCCCCGGAATCCATCCGTACGGGAACCCGAAGGCGACCGTTACCGCTTCGGTGGACGCGTTGCGGGCGACACGTACGTTCGCCCGCAGCGAGGGTCGTGGCCTCGATCGGCGCGTACTCATCAGCGGGTTCTCCCAGGGCGCCCCCGCCACGATGCTGGTCGGACGGGCCCTGCAGCAGGGCGTCGATCCATATTTCCGTCCGGGAGCCCTCGCCCCGGTCGCCGGCCCGTTCGATCTGAGCGGTTTCGAGGCCGCCGCGGCAGACGACAAGGTCGCACGGTCCCCGCTCTACCTCGCCTATTTCGCCACCGCGTGGAACCGGATGTATGGCCTGTACGGCGCCCCGGACCAGGCGTTCCGAACCCCTTACGACAAGACGGTACAGACGCTGTTCGACGGCGACCACAAGGCGTCGGAACTCGCGGCCGCACTGCCCAAGACCTCGAAGCAACTGTTCACCGAAGAGTTCCTTCAGAAGGTGCGCCACCCCACGGGGGATCTGCGACGCGAACTGGAGGTGATGGACACCACGTGTGACTGGCGGCCCGACGTCCCAGTGCACCTCTTTCACGCCAGGGGCGACAAGGACGTCTCCTTTGCGAACTCCCTGCGCTGCCGGCGCCAGCTGACTGCCCATGGGGCTGACCAACAGCTCAGTGATGTCGGCGAGTTCGACCACAGCACCACAGTCCTCAAGGCTCTGCCACAGATAGTGCGCGAGTTCGACACGGCCCGCTGAGCCGACCCGTGATCGAATGGCGGCCAATGCGCAGATGCCGGCACTCAGCACGTGGCGCGGTGAGAGTCTGCCACCCCGCATGAGGTCGAGTGAGAATCCGTCGGCTGGAACGCGGCAGGACGACTCGTGTCCTGTCGCGCTGTGTCTGGCATGTGGTGGGCTGCTGACCTGCTCGGTTGCCAGGCCGTTTGAGACCGCCGGTGGCCGGCGCTCTCAAGCGGCCTGGATTTCGCGGAAGTCTCGTTCGCGATCGATGGAGGAGCGCCGCCAAAATCGCCAACAGTATTCGCCGGAGGTCGCCGTCTCCATGGTGCTGCGATGTGGAAAGCCCCGAACCCGCCCTCGCCGCCTCGGATCTGCACGTGGTGATGTGCTGTGCGATGTGCACCGTCACCTGTACGCGGTGCTGAGCTGCACTGTCAATTGGGGAGTCGAACCCCTGCGTTGCTCATCACGCGCCAGGAGTGGGCTGGAAAACCGCCAGCCTTCGGTGTGTGCACGCCTCCGAAGCTGCTACCAGCTCCACATCATCCCAGCTTGCTGGACTACTCAGTCCAGCAGATCGACCTCCCAGTTCGTACGCTGGATCCGCACATCGACCTCGCGGATCTCCCGGGCGAGGGCATCCGCCTGACCGCGCAGTTCCGCGACCGGAAGCGCGGAAAGCATCATCAGCTCGGACCGAAGCTGCCGGCCGTATCCCCGCTCGCCCTTACCCGCCGCCGCGGTGACCACAGAGTGACGCAACCGCAGGACATCCCGGCGTGCGAGGGCATCGGTGAGCGTGCCGTCCGGACCCATCTCCACGGTGGCATTGGTCCGGTTGATCCGCCGGATCAACGTTTCTAGAGCGTCCAGCACCCCACCGGCCTCAGCCAACAGCTGAGCTGCCTCCTCGGCGGGCGTCTCCCCTTCCTGGTACCGCGCACTGCTGATGACACGCGCTCGGAGCTGTTCTACACGGCGCGGCGCGGCGGCAGGTCACGCGGAAGCAGGTCCCACTGGCAGCCGGTGCGGCCCTGGTGGAGGAGCGCGTTGACGATCTCCCGCATCTCGAACCGGCCATGGTGGCCGCTGACCGAGGGGCGTGCGGCCTTCCATGCGGCGATCAACGGCTCGATCAGCGCCCACCGCTCGTCGGACAGGTCGGTCTTGTAGAGCTTGCGCTCGCGCACGGTGACGGACACGGACCCACCCTCCGAACTCCAGGCCCTGATCGACGCGGTCAACAACGGACACGGCATTAACCTCTACCGCCGGATTTAACGAACTACCGGTAAACCACCGCCGCGTGCGCGGGGCTCACGCAAGTGTGGCAAGTGCGCCTGGCCCGATTCGCTCGGCGTCTCAGATGATCTGGTCCGCTGATCCGCCTGTCGGCAGGGCGGCAGGCGGCGCCGTGTAAGCGGACTGCCTCCTCGTGTGGCATCCGCGATTGCGTGGGCACGGTCGACTGATCATGAGCACCGTCCGAGTAAATCCGGGTGATCATGAGCACTGAGTCAGCGACCTGCCCGGGTAGCGGGGGCGGATTGTCGAGGCGGCGTACGGCTTTGGTGCAGCTCAGTACGTTGACGCCTTCTGTGACCTTGGTGCCCTGTTCGCCAAGAACCAGGTCCGAACCGGCCCACAACGCAGTGAAGGCCCGGTGGATACCGGGCCTTCACGTCTGAGTAGCGGGGACAGGATTTGAACCTGCGACCTCTGGGTTATGAGCCCAGCGAGCTACCGAGCTGCTCCACCCCGCGTCGGTACGGTGAACTGTACGGCACCGACGCGGATCGACCCAATCGGCTTTCGTCTGCGCTCGGACTGAGCCCGATTGCTCATGATCGACCGACATGGCCGCTGCTCACCCAGTCCGGATTCTGATGTTCCCGCAGGAACCAGGGTCCACGGAATCGCGGACCCTGCACCTCGCAGGTAGCCCGGCGGCGGGGGAGAGGTATGAGGACAGCGGCTACGTGCTCGTGGACGGGCTTGGAAGGGCGCTCAACGGGCGGCAGCTTCGTGAGCGGGCGTACAAGGTCATGGACGCGAACGGGCTGCGGCGGGTGCGCTTGTACGACGCTCGCGCGAGTTGTTTCACGTACCTGGCGAACAACGGGGTGCCGGACCATCTTCTTGCCCGGTGGGCCGGGCACACCAATGTCCGGACCACGAAGCGCTGGTATGTGAAGCCGGGGGTGGAGGATCTCCGTCCGGCGGCGGATGCGTGGGGAGGTCTGGTGAGCGGCTCCACCCCCGCCCTCGAAGGGAATGTGAGATGTGGGAGCGTGAGCGGGTGAGTGAGAAGGACATCGAAACCCTGCAATACCGCTTTGACGGGCCAGAAGACGCACCTGTCCTGATCTTGGGTCCCTCCCTGGGTACCACCTGGCACAGGTAGGCGGAACCGTCTTCTGGCGTCCACCGGGTCTAGATCGATGCCGTTCACGCAGGTGGGGCCTTTGTGGCCCGGGTGCGTCGATGGTGTTGGTGACACGAACGTGACACGTGATGGCCCCTGAGGCTGCCGCCGGGGCGGTCTTGTCGTGGTAGCCGAGCGCCTTTGTGATGACGGGCTCTGGAGCATGGAGGACGAGTTGGCGGTCGCGATACTTGCTCAGTCGGGGAACGAAAAGCCCCGCTCACGCAGGCGGGGCAAACACACGCTACGAAGGTCCACGGCTTACGTCTCTCTGCCATCCGCTCGGTGTCAGCCTTGATCAGCACCGTTATGCCCTGTTCGGCCAACGCTTCCATGATCGCGACAACGTCCACCGGCGGTCTCCCCCTTTAGAAGTGCTTCGAGCGCACCACCGGACGAACCTACCTGCTCAAGGCCGGGCCCTGGACACGGTTCTCATCACCGAAAGTGACCAACTGTGGCCATTCGAGTTGGAATACGCGACAGAGCCCACCAGTCCCGAGGCCGGAACAGACCGGCGCGGAAACTCAGGCGTGCACCGCTACTCGCAAGATCTCGACGCCGTGCTCATCCGGTCTGATCGCCGGACCGTAGACGACCAGCCCGACGAGACGTACGAGCCCGCCACCACAGTGGCGGGCTCGTGGGTGTTCGACGTCTTATGGTCCCTTCGACCAACTGAGGGAACGGCGGGAATCGACCCGGGGCGCCCTCCGGTCGGTAGTGGCTGGGGGCGTGATGATCACGGCACAGCCCACCACCCGGAGGGAACACCCGATGAGCGACACCAGAGTCCCCCTGAAGCAGCGAGTCGGCCGGTACGGTGCCTGGAGCGTCGAACTGCGCTCGGAGGACCCGGCCCGGCGCGGCGAACTGGACGAGGCCGCGGCCGAACTGGAGGAACTCGGGTACGGCGCCATCTGGCTCGGCAACAACAGCACCGCCGACCACGCCGCCCCGCTGATCGGGGCGACGCGCCGCATCGTCGTCGGCACCAGCGTCCTGAACATCTGGCAGCAGGAGGCCGCCACGACCGCGGCCGGCTTCGCCGAGGTGGAATCGGCGCACCCCGGCCGCTACCTGGTGGGTCTCGGCGTGAGCCACGGCCCGCTGGTGAAGGACTACAGCCGCCCGTACGCGGCGATGACCGGCTACCTCGACGAGTTGGACGAGGCCGGCGTCACCGGCGAAAGCAGGGTGCTGGCCGCGCTGGGCCCGAAGATGCTGAAGCTGTCCGGCGAGCGGGCAGCCGGCGCCATCCCCTATCTGGTCACGCCCGAACATACCGCCCAGGCCCGCGAGATCCTCGGCGAGGGCCCGCTACTCGCCCCGGAGCTGAAGGTGGTCCTGGAGACCGACCCGGCCCGGGCCCGCGCGCTGGCCCGCGACGCCCTCGCCATGTACCTCACCCTGCCGAACTACACCAACAACTTCCTGCGGCACGGCTTCACCGAGGCCGACCTGGCCGAGGGCGGCAGCGACCGCCTGATCGACGCGGTCTTCGCCTGGGGCGAGGCGGACCGCGTCCGCGACCGCATCGACACCTTCCACCAGGCAGGCGCCGACCACGTGGCCCTCCAGGTGCTCACCGGCACCCACAGGGACAAGCTCCCGAGGGAGGAATGGCGCAGGCTCGCTTCTCTATGGGGATAACGGCCTCGGGGAGCACCGGAACCGTGTTCATCCTGCCGAGGGCGAAACGGTCGAGCTCCCGACCTGACTCACTTCGGGGCCTACGCGCCTTGCTCTGCGAGTGTGACCTTCCGGCCCGCGCGCGCCGCCTCCCGGATTCGCTCCAGCATGCGGTGTCGCCGGACGGCGTGCCGGAAGTCGGGAACGCCGTCCTCATCCGGCGCAAGGTTCCCGGTGATCTGGTCGCGCAGAAGCGCGTACTGGTGGGCGACGTTGCAGGCGGGCTCGGCGGATCGCTCGGTCCATTGCGTCAGCGACCGCTGGTAGCGGGCGGGGACTGGAAGTTCGACCAAGCCGCCGCCGTCGCCTCGGGCGCCGTACAGCCGCAGCCGCCCCATCCACCACAGGTCGTGGTCGGCCTTCACGACGAGATCGCCCTGGGTGCCGTTGATCTCCCAGTGGAACCCGGTGGCCCGGGATGTGCCGCCGCGGAAGTGCACCGCGGCCACGGCCCCCGATTCGAGCAGCCCGGTCATGGCGATCTGGTCCTCGGTGCTCTTGGCCGCGACCGCCCCGCTGGTCACGTGGGTGACCTCGGGACGCAGGTTCTCGATGTGAGCCGATACCTCGCGGAACTCGCCGAGCACCATGGTCAGCGCGTCGGCCGAGTGCCCGAAGGGGATCGACAGCAGTGTGGCGCCGCTCGTGATGTCCAGCAGGTACGCATGGTCGTCGTCGTACGTGGCGCCCCAGGGCCCGCCCCAGCCGAGCATGCTGGTCGACAGCACCCGCCCCACGTAGCCGTCGGCGACCAGGCCCCGCAGGTACCGGAGCGGCGGAGCCGATCGTGCCTGTAGGCCGACTCCTGTGAGCACGCCCCTGCGGTGCGCGAGGTCTGCCAGTTCCTCGGCCTGCGCGAGGTCGGCACCGAGCGGCCACTCGCTGAGCACCATCTTCCCCGCTTCCAGCGCGGGCCGGATGAGCTCCAGGTGATGAGGAACCTTCACCGTCACCACCACGAGATCGACTTCCTCACTGCAGGCCAGCTCCTGTGCGCTGCCGAAGGCCAGCGGCACCGCGTACTTCTCGCCGGCCGCACGCGCGGATTCGGCGCTGCTGGCGCTCAGGGCCCGCAACTCGTAGCCGTCGAGTCCTGCCAGTGCCGGCACATGGGCGGTGGCCGCCCACCCGCCGCTCGCGCTCAGTCCTACGACTCCGACGCGGATCGGCTCCTGATGAGGGGAAGTGGACGTCATGTGCACCCCAGCGTTTGCGGTCACCTGCTCTCTCATCTCAAAACGGTCCATAGCCATGGAGGACACGGTCTGAGCAACCCGGTCAGTTGCATGTCGATTGGCTTGCCGTTCGTTTTAGCCCAGACAGGCGCCGACATCGATATGACTCGCAAGAATCCGAACAAAAGAGGCGAATAGCTCGAACCGTCCGGCATGCGTCGTCCGTGGAACTGATTGAGCGCGCCCATGCAGGATCAGGATCCGGCCTACCGACCGCCTCCGAAATTGTTTGCGGTCGCCCCGTTCCGGTCTCCGCACATCCACAGAAGAGTCAGAAGACCATGTTTGTGACCGATTCCGCCAGCCCGACTTCGCTGCTCGGCCGGCCCTGCCGCCGCCAGGCGCTGCTCACCCTGCCGGCGCAGGAGGCGCACGTCTCCACCGCTCGTCACTTCGCGGCTGATCTGCTCGAGACCTGGAGCGTGCCCGCGAGCGAGCGGGACTCCGCCGTTCTCATCGTCGACGAACTCGCCGCCAACGCGGCCCAGTACGGCCATGAGCGCATGGCCCTGCTGCTCGCCCTCGACCATGACGCTCTGCACATTGTGGTCACCGACTCCGGCGCGGCCGTGGAGTGCCATCGCCCCGACATCGCCCCCGACGAACACGGCCGTGGCACCGGCATCGTCCAGTACCTCGCCCAGTCGACCGAGATCCACCAGACACGCAGCGGCCGCGAAGTCCGCGCCTGCCTGAGGTGCTCGCCATGACCGGACCGTACGCTCCGCACGAGCCGCGCGCCCCTGCCGGGGCTGGCACCGCGGCACAGCGCCGGGGCACCGGGGGCGGCCGCGGCGCCGGGTCACCCGACGCCCCCGCCGAGTGGGCCTCCGCAACCCACAAACCGTGCCCCGTCGACAACTGCCCGGGCCCGGCCCAGGTACCCATGCGGTCCGTGGCACACCCATCGGCCCTCGATCACGGCGGCCCTCACCACGACACGGTGCTGTGTCGACGCTGCGGCGCCGGCTCCTGCGTTCCGGCGGAGGTGTGAGCGTGGACGTCACCCCGAACAGCGGCAAAGACATCAGCGTCCCGCCCCCGCACGAGGCATATACGAATGCGCCGGATCTGCGGCGCGAGATGCATCAAGTGCTCGCTCTCGGAGCCGAACGCGACGGCCGCCAGGCCAGGCCCCTCACCGGCCCCCCGATCGATGCGACGGCCGCCGAACGCGCCTGGCTGCTACGGCGGGCCGCCCTCATGGACCGGATGGCCCTGGACGACCCCGGCCCGGTCGCGGCAGCCGCAGTAACCGCCGAACAACTCCTCCTCCACGACCGCCGCCATCCCGACCTGGCGGCCGGCCCGCACCACCCCGACACCATCACGCCCGCGTGGCCGGCCCAGATGAGCCACGCGCATGACCGCCAGTTGCTACAGCCCGCCACCAGCGACAAGGAGTCACAGAACATGGGTGGAAAGCAGAAGACACTCGCCATACTTGCCGGAGCCGCGCTGGGAGCCGGACTCGCCGGCCCGGCCTTCGGGTCCACCACCGCTCACTCGCCGGCCCTGCGCACCGCCGCGACGGGGGCAGGGATGTCGGTCGTGGAGTGGAACCGCGAGCTCATCACCATCCTCGGCGATCCGAAGGCGCAGCCGTCCACCGTCCAACCCACGCGCAGCTTCGCGCTCCTCCAGGCCGCCGAATACGACGCCGTGGTATCGATCACCCGGGTCGGCCCCGCCTACGTGTTCTCGGTGTCGGCACCAGGAGGCGCTCGTACGGATGCCGCAGCGGACCAGGCAGCCCACGACGTGCTGGTCGCCCTCTACCCGGCCAAGCGCGCAGGCGTGGACCAGCGGCTGAGCAGCCAATTGTCCGCGATTCCGGGCGGCCCGGGCAAGCAGGCGGGCATAAGTGTGGGAGCCGAGGTCGCCCGCCGACTGATCAGCCTGCGGTCCGACGACGGGTCCTCAGCCAAGCCGCCGCGGTTCGATCCCGGCAACAAGGCCGGGGACTACCGGCCCACCCCTCCCAATTTCCCGACACCGGTGTTCACCGACTGGGGCTCGGTCAAGCCGTTCGTGCTGACCGACGGACGGCAGTTCCGCCCGGCACCGCCGCCGGCCGTGAGCAGCGCCGCGTACGCCACCGCCTTGAACGAGGTCAAGAGCCTGGGGAGCAAGACCAGCACCACCCGCACCCCCGATCAGACGGCAGCCGCGAAGTTCTGGGCGGCGGCACCCGTATGGAACGTCTGGAACCAGATCACGCAGAACCTCGTCACCTCCCAGAACGCGAACCTGGAGAAGGCGGTGAAGGTCTTCGCCCGGCTCGACCTGTCCCTCGCCGACACCGCGATCGCGATGTACGACGCCAAGTATGTCTACAACGTCTGGCGGCCCGTGACCGCCATCCGGCTCGGCGGTACGCACTACAACCCGAGCATCGTCGGCGATCCCAACTGGACCCCCCTGCTACCGACCGCACCGGATCCGTCCTATCCCGGCGCTCACGGCGCTCTCAGCCAGGCGGCGGCAACGACGCTCGCCGGACTCTACGGGGCGCGGCATCATCTCGCGGTGACATCGAAGGGCGTCACCCGAACCTTCGCCGGCTTCCAGGACACCGCCACCGAAGCGTGGCTCAGCCGGATCTGGTCCGGCCAGCACACCACGATCGACAACCGCGCGGGCCAGCAACTCGGCACCCAGGTGGCCGATTTCGTGGCACGTCATCTCTGACGCCCCACCGCGCGACAACCACTCACCGCATGGCAGCGGCCAGACTCCAGTGGTCCCGGCGCATCGGGTGCCACTGGCTTCTGGCCGCGCTCAGAGAGCAGCCATCCCCCGCGCCGAGAGTCCGCGGCTGTTGGCAGCGCCCGAGCATCCGGGGCCAACTGGGAGATGAGGTCCGCTGCGGTCGTTTCCCGTGGCTGCCGGGACGTGCCGTCCGACACCATGGAGCGCTCATGAAAGGAATGGCTGCGGCGGCAGTGCCGGCGGTTACCGCCGTGCCGCTGGCTGCTGCGAGCGGTTGTCCCAGCCGGACAAGCTCGGCCCCTGCCTGGAAGACGCCAAGGGGCGGACGTTCTACCTCCCCAAGGCCGCTAAGTCGACTAGGCCGACCGGCGGCGGAGCATGCGCGTCTGCCTGGCCGCCGCCCACCTCCCGGGCACACTCAAGGCGGCGCCGCTGCTTCGCGGGTGACACGACGGCCGGTGACACCAACGGCGAGGAAACCAGCGCGTCCGGCGCCACAGTGGTACGTCGTCAACGCATCTGGCAGCAAGATCGAATCCGATTGATCGGGGACTGATGACCAGACACACGGGCGCGCGGATGCGGCGTCCCGCACGTACGGTAGCGGGCCTTTTTTGCTGCTTTGCTGCCGGTCGCGGTCGCGGTGGGGGTGTATGCGTTCGGTCGCACGCACACACCCGACTACACCAGCGGCCTGTTCGGGCGGCACGGCGTCGGCGTCAACGATCTCAAGGCGCGCCTTGGTAGCGCTCTCATGGCACTCGCGGTCGTCCAACTGCTACTCGGGCTGTGGATGTACCGGCGCCTACCGGGAGCGGGGGCTGCGCCGCACCGGGTGCATCCCACACACCGGCTCATCGGCCTCCTTGCCTTTCTGCTCTCGCTGCCCATCGCCTACCACTGCATCACCGCCTACGGAGTTCAGTTCACGAGCAGCCGAGTGGCGGTGCACTCCATTACGGGCTGCGTCCTGTACGGCGCGTTCGTCGCCAAGGTGCTGGTGGTACACAGCCGCCGACTGCCCGGTTGGGCGCTTCCGGCCGCCGGTGGCGCCCTGGTCACCGCCATCGCACTGATGTGGTACACAGCCGCCTTGTGGTTCTTCGCCGACTCCGCCCCCGGCGTCTGATGGTGCTGTCACCGAGGCCCGCCATGGCTGCACGGCAGCCCTGTTGCAGATCGGACATCGCGTTGCTCCGTGCCCACGCCTCTCTCGGTCGTACAGGCCCCCTGAACGGCCGCGGGCGTCACCTTGGCAGTTGGGACGAGCCGACCGCGAAACTCGCAGCCGGTCTGCACGACCAGGGTGGCGACCGCACGGAGAGGTAGGGCGTGATGTGTGCAAGCGATTCGTGGCCTTGTGGGTGAAGTAGCTGAGGCGGACCCGGCCGTCGTGGTAGGGGTGATCAGCAACTGCAAGGCCGAGCAGAAGATTCCCTACCGCACCGCCTGCCGGGCGCTGGGGGTGTCCGAGTCGTGGTTCTACAAGTGGCGGGATCGTCCGCCGACCGTGCGTGAGGTGCGTCGGCAGCAGCTGGCCGAGGAGATCGAAGAGATCTTCCACGGCTCGGGCGGCACCTACGGCTCGCCGAAGGTGTTCATCGAGCTGGTGCGCAGAGGCTGGCGGGTGCCGGTGAACACGGTCGCAAAGGTCATGGCCGAACTCGGGCTGGCCGGACGGAAGATGCGTCGCCGCCGGTCACTGACGAGGCCGGGCAAGCGGCCGGCTGCCGCGGACTTCGTGCACCGGGACCTCACCGCCGAGGAACCCGATCCTGTCTGGGCGGGCGATCTCACCGGGATCGAAACCGGCGAGAGCAAGCTGTACTTGGCGACGGTCATCGACCTGTTCTCCCGCCGCCTGCTCGGCTACGCGATGGCCACCCGTCATGACGCCGACCTGGTCGTCGCATCCCTGAATTTGGCCGCGGCCACCCGCGGCGGCGACGTGCGTGGAGTGATCATGCTCACGGACAGCCGAGGCCCGCATCAAGATTGCCACCTGGATCACCGACTTCTACAACGCCAGGCGGCTACACAGTGTGTGCGGGGTTCATGAGCCCGATCGACTACGAACGTGACTACCGAGCCACCCTCGCCGAGGGACTGGCCGCATAGATCGTCTCCACGCTGCGAGGGGATTGAGACAGCGGTCGGAGCCGGAAAGAGAGGGGGCGCCACCTGCTGCACCCCTCGTTGAGCGTCGCGGACCCGTCTTGCAGCAAGTACCGCCGACGTCCGAGGGCGAACGTCGATTACAGCCGTCCGGCCTCGGCGAGGGCAAGCAGGTCGTTCGCGGCTTCCTCGGAGCGGATGCGGATGGCGTCCGGGTCGGGGGCCGGTCCGCCGAGCAGGGCGGTGTCCACGATCTCCGCCTGGAGGAGGGCGGAGAAGACGTGCGCGGCCCGTGTGGGGTCGCTGATCTTGGCGCGCAGCTCCGTCGGCCAGTGGGACAGGTGCCGTGTGAACAGGGCTATGCGGTCTCCGAGGATCTCCTGTTGGTAGCGGCGGCCGAGTTCGGGGAAGCGCTGCGCGTCCCGGGCCACCACTCTGAAGAGCGCCAGCTGCTGCTCGGACAGGATGTGTCGGAGAAGCTCGCAGCCCGCCTCCGTCAGACCTTCGAGGGGCGGCAGGTCCAGCCAACCGGGGTCCGCGGTCTGTGCGGAGGTGTCGCAAGCCTCCTGGATGACGGCGACGAAGAGATCGTCCTTGCTCTCGAAATGCCGGTACAGGGTCGTGATGGACACGCCTGCGCTCGCGGCGATGCGGTTGACCGAGCTTCCGCCGTACCCCTCGTCGAGGAAGGCCGCGAGGGCGGCGTTGATGATCGCCTCGCGCTTGCGTGCCATCAGGCGCGCTTTGGGGTCGTTCTCGGCCCAGGTGCGCACGGTTCTTCCTCCGGTCTCGCGTCGGCTTGACAGAGCATACGACAGCGACCACTATCGCGTCA
The DNA here is from genome assembly GCF_053592475.1 of Streptomyces sp. NPDC002671. NCBI lineage: Bacteria > Bacillati > Actinomycetota > Actinomycetes > Kitasatosporales > Streptomycetaceae > Streptomyces > Streptomyces sp. NPDC002671. The sequence continues at coordinate 5,442 of NZ_JBSFVU010000001.1, read as the reverse complement.
TACGAAAGTGATTGCTTTCGTATGGTTGGAAGGAGAGACTGATGCGGAACACAGACACCCCGCGTGTGCTGGTCCTCGGGGCCACCGGCCGCACCGGAGTGGCGGTCGTGAAGGCGCTGGAGGCGACACCCGGCCAAGCGGTCCCGGTGCGGGCTTCGCGCAGCGAGGCAACCGTCGAGCAGTGGCTCAAGGAGGGGAAGGAAGCGGTCCGTATCGATCTCGATGACCCCGACACCTTCCCCGCCGCGCTGGAGGGCATCGACCGGGTATTTCTGATGACCGCCTACACGTCAGCGATGAACCACCAGACCAAGACTCTGGTGGACGCCGCCGAGGACGCCGGCGTCAGCTTCCTGGTGCACCTGGGTGTGTTCAGTGACAAGCGCTCCACCGACCCGCACTTCGCGTGGCACGAACTGGTGGAGCGCTACATCGCAGGCTCCAAGGTGGCCTGGGCGAATGTGCATCCGCACGTGTTCATGGAGAACCTGCTGGGCATCAACCGGCTGCGCGACGGCCAGATGGTATGGCCGATGGGCGACAAGCAGGTCGGCTGGATCGCCGGCGACGACATCGCAGCGGTCGTGGCCAAGATCCTGGCCGAAGGCCCCGACACGCATGCGGGCAAGGACTACTACCTGTCCGCCGATCTCCTCAACGGCGCCCAGGTGGCCGAGGTCCTCAGCGCCGCCCTCGGCCAGGAGATCCCTGCGCTGGTCCTGACCCCGGACGATCTGCAGCGCATGATCGATGCCGGGCTGGACGTCGCGCCTGCGAACATGGACGCCGCGTACGCGGCCAGCACTCTGATCTGGGCGCGACAGACCTACGAGGGCCGCATGGACTACTCGGCGGTCACCACCAGCACGGTCCAGGAGCTGCTCGGCCGAGAGCCCATCCACCTCGGCTCGTGGGCCACGGCGCACCGGCAGGAACTGCTTGACCAGCTCTCCTGATAGTTGCCGCAGCGCGGGCCTGCTGAACCTGCGAGCGCTCGCGGTTGATCTTCAGGCGGCAGCGACTGGTACCTGGGGCGCGCGCACCCCGAGCCGTTCGTCAAACCCGGGACGCAGGCCGCGCCCATGTCGAGCGTTCTCCGCCGCTGCCTTCGCCGGCGGCCCTGCGAAGCCGGCTACGCCGACCGGCGTGGATCAATCAACCTATCCGGGACGCGGTGCGCCTCACCTTGCTGATGGTGTGCGCTGGAAGCCTGAAGAACTGTTCCACTCATGCCCGGTCAACCGGGCGCGGAGTAGACCCCCGCGCCTGAACGGGTCAGTTGGTGGTGTGACCGCCGTCGACGTTGAGGACATGGCCGGTGATGTATGAAGCTTCGTCCGATGCGATGAAGACGATTGCGTCGGCAAGCTCCTCCGGGAGGCCGAGGCGACCCAGCGGAACTTCCGACGCCAACGCCGCCTTGTTCTCCGGCGTGCTCGTGAAGCGGGTGAGCATGCCGGTGTCCGTGGGGCCAGGGGCTACGGCGTTCACGCGGATTCCCGACTTGGCGACCTCCAGCGCTACCGATTTGGTGATGCCTTCGACGGCGTGCTTGCTGCCGACGTAGACGGAGGCCCCAGCCGCGCCCTCGTGCCCGTAGGTCGAGGAGATGTTGATGATGCTGCCGCTGCCCTGTCCCTGCATGACGCGCACTTGGTGCTTCATGCTCAGGATGACGCCGAGGACGTTCGTGTCGAACGTTGCGGCGTAGGTGTCCGCGGTCTGGTCCGTGATCGGGCCGGGCCGGCCTTCGGTGCCTGCGTTGTTCGCCGCGACATCCAGTCGGCCGAACCGTGCGACGGTCTTATCGACCAGTGCGCGGACGTCGTCTTCCTTGCGGACGTCGGCGTTGATGAACTCGGCCTCCGAGCCGAATGAGCGCAGTTCCTCTGCGAGCGCATTGCCGGCCTTATCGCGGCGACCGGCAACGACAACGTTCGCGCCCTTCTTGGCGAAGGCGACGGCGGAGGCGCGGCCGATGCCGCTGAGTGCTCCGGTGATCAGAATAACGGGCTTGTTCATTTCAAATCCTGTGGGTGCGTGCCGGGCGACTTGGTCGCGGACGCGTTCGCTCGGACTCGGGTGCTTGGTTGCATTTCGTGTCTCATCCGGCGGTGAGGTCGAATTCGTTGCCTTCGGGGTCGGCGAACGTCGTCCAGCGGGCGGACCCCTGGGTGGCGTCGACGCTCAGGCCGTACACGGTGTTGGTCATGAGCGGTGTCCTCTTGAGAACCGGCGGGTTCAGATGGCGGTGCGGCCGCCGTCGACGGCGATGGTCGCGCCGGTGATGTAGCCGGCCTTCGGCGAGACGAGGAAGGCGACGGCTTCGGCGATCTCTGCGGGCTCGGCCGCGCGCTTCATCGCGGTGGTCTCGGCGAGCGCGTCGAACAGGTCGCGGGCCTCGGGGCGGGTGTAGACCGGGCCGGGGGCGACGGTGTTGAAACGGACGCCGCGGCCGCTGTACTCGGCCGTCCAGCCTCGCGTCATTGACGCCAGCGCGGCTTTGGTCGCGCCGTACGCGGCACCGCCGGCCAGGCCGAGACCGCCAGCCATGCTGCCCATGTTGATCACGCAGCCCGACCCCTTCGCCGCCATCGCCGGGGCGAACGCGGCCACGAGGAAGAAGGGCGCGCGGACGTTGCCGGCGAACATCGCATCGTAGTCGGAGACCTTCATCTCCTCGGTCGGTGCCCAGACGGCGTGCCCGGCGTTGTTGACCAGGACGTCGATCTCCCCGACCTCGGCGGCGAGCCGGTCGATGCCGGCCGGGTCCTCGAGGTCCGCCTCGACGAACCGGGCATGGCCGCCGGCCGCGGTGATCTCGTTGACGGTGTCGGCGCCGCGTCGGGCGTTGCGGCCGGTCACGATGACGGACATTCCGTCCGCGGCGAGCCGCTTGGCGACCGCCTGGCCGATGCCGGACGTGGCCCCGGTGACCAGGGCGGTAATGGGATGCAGGTCGAGGTTGTCCTCACGCTTTACAGACATGGGATGCACCTTTCCGAGATGTCATCCAGACCGGTCTGTCTGGCAATTCCCAACCTAGACAGACCTGTCTGGATACGTCAAGGGTTGCGGGCAACCAATTGAAGACAGACAGACCTGTCTGGTAATGTTTGCCTATGTCTGAGAAGGTGCTCTCACCACGGGAACGCAGCGCGGCAGCGCGGGCGCGGCTGCTGGCCGCCGCCGACGAGCTGTTCTACGCCGAGGGCGTGCAATCGGTCGGAATCGACCGCGTCATCGAGCACGCCGGAGTCGCCAAGGCAACGCTGTACAGCGCCTTCGGCAGCAAGGACGGCCTGGTCCGGGCCTACCTCCAGGCACGGCACGCAACGACCGTCGAGCGCATGACGCGCGAGCTCGAAGCGCGCTACGACACCCCGAAAGAGCGCCTGGTCGGCGCCTTCGAGGTGCAGGGACTGTCTTTCACCGAGCCGGGCTTCCGCGGCTGCGCCTTCATCAGCGCGAGTGCCGACGCCCCACCCGGCGGTGTCGTCGAACAAGCTGCGCAGGACTACCGCACCTGGCTGCACGAGCTGTTCTTCGACCTCGCCCAGCAGGCCGGCGCCAAGGACGCGAAGTCACTCGCCAACCAACTGGTCATCCTCTACGACGGCGCCGGCATCAGCGCCTGGCTGGACCGCGACCCCAGCGCCGAGACAGCGGCCCGCACCGTAGCAGCCGCCGTGGTCGACGCTGCCATCCCGGACTGAACCAGCCCACCTCGAACGCGATCGCTGACCCTCGATCAAGGCGACAGGCGTCGGAGGCAATTCCGAGTAGCAAGCTCCCGCCGCATCAGCGCGCCCGGGTCGGACTGGTCTACCTGCGCAGGCACGACACCCTTGCGCAGCTCGTGGCCGGCTTCGGCATCGCCGTCGGCACGGCACACGCCTACACCACGACGGTCATCGATCTGCTCGCCGACCGCGCGCCCGGCCTGCTGCGCGTTCTGCGCGAAGCCGACCCCGACTACGTCCTGCTCGACGGCACCCTCGCGGCGTGCGACCGGGTCGGTGACGGCCGGGCCGACTACTCCCACCAGCGGCCTGATACTTCAGCGACCCTGATGACCGCAGCTTGACGAACATAGGGGCATCTGTGGGAGTTGTACCTGCACGAGATGTTGCTAGGTTCCGGTTGCAGCGTGGAGGTTGAGCGGCAGACGGGAACGGGTGGCTATAAGCCCGACTTCCTGGTTACACGCGGCAACGCGCAGTTCGTCATCGAGGCGATCTGGAAAGCTCAGAAGCGTGACGCTGGGTCTTACTCGCTCCCACCGCAGTTGAGCGATGCCATCGATCGCTTGCCGAGTCCGAACTTCTTCGTATCATGCGAACTGCACAGCGCCGGTACGGCAACGCCGCCGCAGAGACGACTGAAGTCCGGGCTGACGCGATGGCTTGAAAGCTTGGACCCCGACCAGGTCATCGCCGACTATGAGCGTAAGGTGCCGCTTCCCAGTCACACTTGGCAAGAGGCTGGCTGGTGCCTCACGTTTCAAGCGATCCCCCGCAGCCCAGGCAAACGTGGCAATCCATCCAGCAGGACAATCGGCGTCTACCCCTCGGCATGGGCGGTCGAGGACGGATCGGAGCGAGTGCTCCACGCCGTCACACACAAGGGCGGGAAGTATGGTGACCTGGACCTGCCATTCATCGTGGCGCTAGGCCATGCAGCCGACTTCCCCGAAGATGAGGACATCGAGAGAGCGCTGTACGGGAGTACGGTCGAGTACGCTTACGACAGCGGATCGACTTTCACCCGCAAGCCCGATGGCTACTGGAGTGCCACCTACGACCATGCCCACAGCCGTGTCAGCGGCGTGCTCGTCGTGAATAACCCGGCACCCTGGACCTGGACGAAAAACACTCCCGTTCTCTGGCAAAGCCCGGATCCCGCCTCGCTTCCTGCCCCCATCTTCCCTAGCTGGGCAACCGCGCAACTGGTTGGGATCCAGGTCGAGCGCCAGCCCGCGATACGCTCCGTCCACACCGCTCTCGGTCTGCCGGAACGCTGGCCGACCGGCGACGCCTTCCCCCGGAGTGACCCGAGATGACGGCAGCGGCACCGTCAGTCCGACAGCGGCACCCCGGTGAGATCACCTCATGCGCACGGCAGCGTTCGGTGAGGGCCTCTGCGTGGACTGGGGAGGCCGCTCGACCGGGTTCGGGGGGCATCCGTCGTGCACCGAGTGGACGCTCTGATCGGCCAGCCGACGCTGTGCCGCATTCGAACGAAGTGGCTTGCGGTCGCGGGCCGAAGGCTGGGAGGCCGATGTGGCTTGCGGACGGGTACTTGCCCGCCGGGCCGCACTTTAGACTGCGACCGCTCCGAAATCTGACGATCTTTTGGAGGGTGTGCAGGATGAACCGAGCTCTCATGACCGCATTGGCGGCAGCAGCGTTGGTCGTGTCCGGGGGCAGCACCACCGCCTCC